>JAURHQ010000031.1 GCA_030833185.1 Gammaproteobacteria bacterium
GCGGGCCCTGATGTATCGGGTGGCCTCCAGTCCGCTCATACCTGGCATCTGGCAGTCCATGAGAATCAGGTCGTAACTGATGCGCCCGACGGCGTCCACGGCCGCAGCGCCGGAATCCACCAGATCTGCGCTGATGCCGAGCTTTCTGAGCATGCCAGCGGCAACCGTGAGATTGGTCCGCACATCATCCACCACCAAGACCCTGCGCGTGCCAGATGCCGCCTGCATCGGTTCGGCCGTCGTGGGTCTTGCCTCGCGCCGATCCACGCTGAAGCAGGCGCGGAGACTCGCGAGCAGCGCGCCAGCACGTACCGGCCAATGCAGGGCATCATCCGCCAAGGCCAGCAGCTCATCGCCGGCCGGCCGCTTGCGCAGCCCGGACAACACAATCGCCGGCGTGCGACGGCCCGAACCTAGCGACTGCAACACGGCGCGCGCCGCGGCCCGGGGTTGGTCCGCCAGCAACAGTGCATCGTGCGTATCGTCTACCAGCGCCTGGGGCCCGGTCACGGCGTTGACCTGCGCGCCCCAGCCGACCAGCAATTCTTCGAGCGCGTCGCGAATCACCGGGTTTTCGACAAACACCAGCAAGCGGCGACCGGCGAGCGGCAATTCGCCCACCGTGGCGGGCGTGAGCGGATTGACCAGCACGGTCAGCGGCAGGTGAACCGTGAAGCAGGCGCCCTCGCCCGCGGCCGAATCGAGTGCTATCTCGCCGCCCAGCAGCCGCACCAGACGCCGCGTCAGGCTTAAGCCAATCCCGGTTCCGCCAAAGGCACGATTGACGCGGCCGTCGGCCTGGGTGAAGGGTTCAAAGACGCTGGCATGCAGCGCGGGTTCAATGCCGATGCCGGTGTCTGTGACCGAGACCGTCAAGCCACCGCCCACCGGGTCGCGCGCGACGCGCAACACCACCGAGCCCTGCGCCGTGAACTTGACCGCATTCCCAAGCAGGCTTTGCAAAATCTGACGCAGTCGGCCTGGATCGCTGTCGATGATCGCCGGCGCGTCAGCGGCTACCCGCAGCGCCAGCGTCAGACCTTTCTGCTGCGCCTCGTCAGCGACGCGGTCGAGCGCATCCTCGATGACCGGACGCAGTTCAAATTCGCTGCGCTCCGCCTGCAGGCCGCCGGCATCCAGCCGCGAGAAATCCAGAATGGTATTGATCAACTCGAACAGCGCGTTGCCGGACTGAATTGCGATCTGAACGCAGTCCTGCGCTTCAGCCGGCAGCGTTTCGCGCTCCAGCAGCGAGAGCATGCCGAGCACGCCGTTTAGGGGCGTCCGCAGTTCATGGCTCATGGCCGCCAGAAACGCCGACTTCGCGTGCGCTGCCTGCTCGGCGTCCCGGCGCGCATTGGCCAGCGCGGCCGCGGCCAGCTTTTCTGCCGAACAATCCTGCATGAGCCCGATGACGCGCGACACACGCCCGTCATCGTCGTGCTCGACCGCCTCCGCCCAGCCTTGGAACCAGCGATAGCCGCTGGCCGCGGTCCGCAGACGAAACTGGGCGTCAAAGCCGGCCGTTTGCCCGGAGCAACAGGCGTTAAATTGCTCGAGAACCGCGGCGCGGTCTTCGGGGAACAAGGCTTCCAGCCAATTGCCCGGCGCGGCGCCAGGGCTCGCCCCTAGCAAGCGCGCGAAACTTTCATCTACCGAAAAACTGCCGCGCTGGGGCAGATACTCCCAGGACAGCAAGCCGGCTCTCGCGGCAAGCTGCCCCAGACTTTGTCGCCGGCCAAGACTACGTTGCGCGATATCCCGCAAGTCGGGCTCTGTGGTGAAAGCGACTGCAGCCGCCCCATCCGCCATCGCCAGCACGCTGTAGCGCAAAATCGCGGGGCGCCCATCCGCGGTTGTCGCGGCCAGCGCTTCCTGGCCGGACTGCTGCCCAAGCTCCAGTTGAGCACGAACACCTTGCACGCCGAGTCCGAACTGCGCATTAAATTCGGCCAGCCGTCGGCCGCGAAATGACGCGCCCGGCAGGCCCAACAGACTTGCAACCGCATCGTCGTGGCTAAGGAAATGACCGGCCGCGTCGAGCGCAAACAAGCCGCTCAAGCGACGGTTATCAGAGGCGTCCGACGCCAGTGGCGGCGCCAGATTTACAGCCGGGACGGCTTCTTTCATAAGGGCCTTAGCCCCCTTCGGACGACCAGCGATACAGGGCTATCGCTTCGCGGCCTTCGTCTCCGTACTCCAGCGATTCGCAAAGCGAGCGCACCAAGCGGATGCCTCGACCTTTGAAGTCCACGTTTTGATCCATGTGCACTGGTAGTGACGCCGGGTCGAACCCAAGCCCCGTGTGAGCCACGCGGATGCGCAACACGCCACCCGCCGCGTCGCGCAGATGCTGGCAGTCGATCGTCAGTTCGGCTTCTTCCAGCGCCTCGAGGCGTTGCTGCCTGGCCTCGTAGTAGTCGGCAAAACCGTTGGGGCCTTGTTTGATTTCCGAACTCAAACCCAGCAGGCCGTGCTCCAGCGCATTCGAGAATAATTCCGTCAGCACCATGAACAACGGCGTGCGGAGTGCGCCCAGACCCTGCGCGGTATCCATCACCTGCATCACCGTTGCGACGGGTTCGGATTTCTTGAGTGCGGTGGCGTCCAGGTTGATCAGGAAGCCCCAGTGGCCCGGCGGCTTGCTGACCGGCTTGGGCGCCGACTCTTTCTTGCCGCGGGTGTTGAGTTCGGGCTCGCAGCGGAAGCTAAGAATCGAAATGTCGTCGCTTTGCGGGGCGGTTTGCACATGCGCTGCGAGGCTCTCCAGCAAGGCATCAAAGCGCTCGTCCATCGAACCCGGGCCGGCGATCGCGCCTTCCAGCCGTTGATTGCCGAAAAGTTCGGCGTTCGGCGCATGGGCCTCAACCAGTCCGTCCGAGTAGGCAATCACCTGATCACCCGGCTGCAAGGCCATGGTGACCGAGCGGCTGCTGTAGCGCTCCGGCGCCACAATGCCCAGCGGCAGGTTGACCGACCTGAAGCGACTGATGATCTCGCCTTCGGCCGAACGTACGAGCACGTCCGGCAGGCCACCGTTCCACACCTTCAGCATGCCAGTTTCGTTTTCGAGCTCAAGAATCGCGGCCGACAGGAAACGATCTACCGGCAGCAGCGCGCACATCTTGCGGTTGAGCTCGACGACGATTTCGTCCAGCGCGAAGCCCTTGTTGACCATCGAGATGAACACCCCGTGGACGGTCATCGCGCCGATAGCAGCCGGCAACCCGTGCCCGGTAAAGTCGCCGACCAGGAAGCACTGCTCGCCGGTCGGCCGGGTGGCGGCCAGGATAATGTCGCCATTCAGCAGCTCCATCGGCTGCAAGACGTAGCGGATGTTTGGTAGCGACAGATCTTCGCGAGTGCCGACGTTATCCAGAATCCGTTTGGCCACTTCCAAATCGCGCAATTGACGATTGCGATAACTCGCCAGTTCATCCCGCTGTCTGGCTAGATCGAGATGCATCGCGCGCACCCGCATGGCCGCGTCGATTTTGGCCTGCAACAGCATCCGGCTGTAAGGTTTGGTCAGGAAGTCGTTGCCGCCCACTTCGATGCAACGTCGAAGCTGGACTTCGTCGGAGATGGCGGTGAGGAAAATGACCGGCACGAACACATCGCCCAGCATTTCCTTGATGCGCGAGGTAGCTTCGAAGCCGTCCATCGCCGGCATCATGATGTCCATGAAGATCAGGTCCGGGACCTGAGTGCGGCAGATTTCGCAGCCGCGCTCACCGTCTTCGGCCTCAATAATTTCGAAGCCCTGGCCGCGCAACATGGCGGCCAGCACCATGCGATTGACCGCTTCGTCGTCAACGACCAGACAGCGCAGAGGTCGTTGCGCGTCACCCTCGACAAGGTCTTTTTCGAGCGCGGCCATCAGCTTTTCAGACCTCCTGTATCCCAGATCAGATGCAAGTTCAGCGCTTAGTCAATCTGCATGAGCTGGTCAAAATTGGCAACGCCGAGGATGTCCTTGATTGCCGGGTTTGCGTTCTTGATCTGTAGCGACCGCTGGCTACCACCCGCGTGTTCCTTGAGCTGCAACAACATGCCGAGCGCGGAGCTGTCCATGTAGGTTGTTTCCCGCAGATCGATGATGTAGGTCTCGAAGCGCGGACGGTCGCCCGCGTAGGCGGCACGCAGCGCCGAGTGGGCCGAAAAGTCGAAGCGCTCGCCCATGCGGATATGCAGCGTTTTGCCGTCGACCGAGGCAGAAGAAGTAATGGCCATGAGTAGCGTCTCCCTTGAAGGGCTAGAAAAGTTCGATATCGCCGCCGTCCATGTCCTGCTGGACGGCAGGCTTGCGCGGTAGCGAGTTTTTCATTGTGATCGAGGCCTGTGCGATGGCATTCACCACGACATCGTGGTCCTTCACCTGATAGCGCGAAATCAGCTGCCCGCACTGGACCATGTAGTGGTCGATGCCTAGCGCGGTCTGTGCGGAGTGCTCGCTGATTTGCCGCACGATGTCTTCAAACTGCAGCGAGCGCACGGCGTCGCCGGTGCGGCGACCGATCGCGACCGACAGTTCGGTGGCTTCGTTGAGGCGGTCGTGCAGGAAGCGCTCGAAAAGCTGCAGGCGGCTCATCATCAGGTCGACCCGGCGCTTGCTCTTCAGCAGCACGCTGACGTCCAGCGACGCAGCCGCCCCCACCGACACCCTGGCGCGTTCGATCGAGTCACGCGCCTCTTCCACCTGTTCGCGGATCAGATCATTGAACTGGTTGGAGTTGTGCGAAAGATTTCGAACCTCGTCGGCGACGACTGCGAAGCCGCGACCCGCCTCGCCAGCTCGCGCAGCTTCAATCGCCGCGTTGAGCGCGAGCAAATTGGTCTGCTCCGCAATGCCACGCACGTTGGCCAGCAGCGAGAAAATATGGTCCATCTTGGCGGTCATTTCATCGATCAGCGACACGCTGTCCATGTTGTGCTTACTCGACGTGACACACATGGAAACGAAGTGCCGCATTAGTTCCGAGGTGCTGTCGACCAGCGATCCGATAGTCAGTCCGGTCGCATCTTCGGTTTCGAGTTCTTCCTCGCGGCCGAGACCGGCGGTAAGCGCGCCAATCACCTGCTCCATCAAGCGGGTCTGCTTTTGAGAATCGCCGTCCAGCCCATGAAAGGCCTGACTCAGGGTATAGATGGCGTCTGCCGTAATACTTCTGACCTGGTCGGCGTTGTCACGCAGGTCGGTAACGCTATTGCGAACCGTCTCGTTAACCTCGCTGTAGAGGTGGCGCAGTTGGCTGCGCTCGTCCGGCGCGGACGAAAACGCCACCATCGATTCCGTTTGGGCTGATTCAGCGCCCATCGCTTTCAAGGCATAGGCCCAGACAGCGGCCGTGGCTGCCACCGCCAGAATGGCGACCACTGCGTGCGCGTGGCCCCACACCGACACCACAATCAGCGCCGCCGCAGTCACGGCAATCTGGGGCCATTGTGGGTTGGATTTCATCGTCGTCATGAGCTTTCCTCAAGCGGTCAGTTGCGGCAATCGGCACTGATGGTTAATCGGACGCCGGTGCCCGATTCTTTAGTATTCCGCGCAAAATATTTTGCTTAGCGGGCGGCAAAAATCAGACTTTGCGCGGCAATCAGGTGGAGAGGCAGCACGATATCGGCCGCCCCGATTTTCACGGCCTGCGCCGGCATGCCCCAAACCACGCAGCTTTTCTCGTCCTGCGCCACCGTTCCTGCTCCTGCGTCTTTCATCGCTTTCAGGCCCACGGCGCCATCGGCCCCCATGCCTGTCAGCAGCACCCCGGTGGCGCTGGCGGCTGCGTATTTCGCGAGCGAATTGAACAGCACGTCGACCGAGGGCTTGTGTCGGTTGACCAGCGGTCCGTCGTCGAGGCGGCAGATGTAGCGGCTATCGACCCGCTCGACCCGCATATGTAGATGACCGGGGGCGACATAGGCATGCCCCTGTAAAACCGGCTGACCGTCCTCGGGAATGCAGACTTTCAGGGAGGTGCTGCTATCCAGTCGGCGCACGAAGGGCGGGCAGAAGGATTCCGGGATGTGCTGCACGATCACGATACCAGGGGCGTCTTCGGGCATGCCTTCCAGCACCTGGCGGATCGCTTCGGTACCGCCGGTAGACGCGCCAATCCCGATAATGCGGTCGGATGCACGGCTGCCGCGCAGCGCGCTCGCCACCGCCAGCGCCCGGTCGGCCGGCTTCTGTACCGAACCCGTGCGGTCGAGGTCCTGCGGCGGGCGCGGCCGCGCTTTGGCCGCCGCACGAACCTTGGTCACGATTTCCTCGGCATATTCCCGCAGGCCGTTTTCAAGGTTGAGCTTCGGTTTGGTCACAAAGTCGATGGCGCCAAGTTCCAGCGCACGCAACGTAACCTCGGCGCCGCTCTCGGTCAGGGACGAGATCATGACCACGGGCAGCGGATGCAAGCGCATCAGATTCTTCAGAAAGGTCACGCCGTCCATCCGCGGCATTTCCACGTCCAGCGTCAGCACATCCGGCTTCAAACGCTTGATTTCCTCGCGTGCGATGTACGGGTCGGTCGCCGTCGCCCACCACTTCCAGATCCGGCACATTGCGGAAAATCTCGGTGAGCACCTTTTGGACCACAGCGGAGTCATCGACGATGAGGACTCGGGCTTTTTTCACGATGGGGCTCCTTCATTAAACATGGTGACCGGACGCGCGCGCGGCTCACCTTTCAAGGTGTCAAGGTAATCACGCTCGCGCGTCACAATGGTGTCGTTCGCCATACTGCGCAGCACCTTGATCTGCGCGTTGCCGCTCAGCGGGTTGAAGCAGATTTTGACGGGCCAGTCGCCGCCTACGTGCTGCCCCATCATTTTCAGACGCTCGGTGCGGATGTATTCCAGGGCGAACGCGATATTGCGGGCACCCACATCGGCCGTGTTCTTGAGTACCCGTCCGCCGCCTGCAATTTTGATATGGAGTCGGTCGCGCTTGCCGCCGTTCTGGAGCAAGCCGTTGATCAAGTGTTCCATCGCATAGCTGCCGTAGCGGGTGGCATCGTTGGGCTTGGAGAAATCGATGTCGCTGGGGTCGCCGCCGCCCGGCAACATGAAATGATTGGCGCCGCCCACCTTGGCGACCGGATCCCAGACGCAAGCCGCCACGCAGGAGCCCAGCGTGGTGAGGATGTTTTCATCCATACCGGTCACGTAAAGCTCGCCAGGCAGGATCTTTGCGCAAGACATCTGGCGATGAGGGTCCCAGTAACGATTGATGTGCTCAAACCCGCGAAACGGTCGCGGTAGGTCCGAGCGCTCATACATCACTTCTTGGCCTCAGCCTGCGATTGTTTTTTGTAGATCGTGCGACCGACCAGTTCAAAATCACTGGAGACCGAATACAGACTTTCGGAGTGCCCGATGATCAGGTATCCGTCCGGCGCCAGCACTTCGGCGAAACGCTGAAACAATTTTCGCTGCGTCGGCTTATCGAAATAAATAACGACGTTCCGACAAAAGATCAGGTCCAGCGGCCCTTGAACTGGCCAGGCCGACATCAGATTCAGATGCCGGAACTCGATATTGGGCTGCAACTCAGGAACGACCCGGACCTTGCTTTCGTTCGGGCCTCGGCCACGCTTGAAAAAGCGCTTGAGCCGCGAGGGCTCCATGTGTTGAACCCGCTCGAAGTCGTACACGCCGGTAGCGCCGTGTTCCAGCACATTGGTATCAATGTCGGTGGCCAGAATGCTCGCCTCGCGCGCCGCGCTGGCGGGCAAGGATTCGTGCAGCGTCATGGCGATGCTGTAGGGCTCCTCGCCGGTCGAGCAGCCGGCCGACCAGATCCGGATCTTGGGCTTCGGCCCCCGGGTCCGCATCCAGTAAGGGACCAGCGTCTCGCTCAGGAAGTCAAAATGATGGTCTTCGCGAAAGAATGCCGTGAGGTTGGTGGTAATCGCGTTGATGAAATAGCCGAGTTCCTGTTCCGGATGCTTCTCCAGCAGGGTGCAGTAGGCGTCGAAGCCCGGCAATTTCAGCGCACGGATACGTCTGGCGATACGGCCGTAAACAAGCTCGCGCTTTGCATTACTCAGGCTGATGCCAGCCAGGGCCCCTGCCCGCTCACGCAGAAACTGGAAATGTTTGTCTTCGAACGGAAATTCGCGGTCGTTCGACAGCGACGCGGTGAAGGCTGCCAGGTCGCTGAATTGGCTCATATTGACGGCGCTCAGCTTAGAAGATGAGCACGCAGACCAACGTAGTCCACGTAGCGCTCGAAATCTTCACTGACCTGCCGCAGTTCCAGTCCACCGCCGGCTTTTTCGGCCCGCCTTCTGGCCATTAGCAGGCACTGCAGGCTAGCCGCATCAATCGTGCGCACAGCGCTGCAATCGACCACCAGGGCCGCGCCATCGGCGGCTTCCAGGCGCTGGCTGAGGGCAGCATGCAAATCGGCCACGCCTGCGATATTGGTAATTTCGGACAGGGTCAGGGCTTCAGTGGCCATCGCGGGGTTCTCCTTGCGATTCCGAAGGTCGAATGTCGAGGCTATTCGGCCAGGCTTTCCGCGATTTCGCCGGGCTCTTCAGCGTCAATCATGGCCACATCGCTCGCGACCAGATAATCGACGTCCAGCAGGATCACCATTTTTTCGTCGACCATCGCCAGCCCACGGACATAATCGGTGCGAATCGTCCCGCCGAAATCCGGCGGCGGCTGCAGATTGCCAACCGGGATGTTGTAGACGTCGGATACCGCGTCGACCACGAAGCCCATCGTCCGCTCCTGGCCGTTTTCGTTACGCACACGAAGCACGATAACGACGGTGGCTGCGGTGTACTCCACCGACGGAAAACCGAAACGAAGGCGCATGTCGATCACGGGCATGATTGCGCCGCGCAGGTTAATCACACCCAGCACGTAGGGCGGGGTGTTGGGAATTTCAGTCGCGTTTTCCCAACCCTTGATTTCCTGTACGCGCAGAATGTCGACCCCGTACTCTTCGCCGTTCAGCATGAAGGTCAGAAATTGCTCACCGACTGCGGTGTCGCCGCCAAAGTTCATTACCGCCATGTTTGCGCTCATTGAATCGTCTCCTGTTGGGCCATGCGGAAAGAATTGGGTACCAGCGGCAGGTCGGCATAGCGCTCGCGACTCAGCCGCACCAGTCCGTTGACGTCGAGAATCATCGCGACCGAACCAGTGCCCAGAATGGTCGCGCCCGAAATGCCGTCGACATTCCGGAAATTGGTTTGCAGGCTCTTTACGACCACCTGCTGTTGGGCAAGCAGTTCATCCACCAGCAGCGCGACTTTCTTGCCCATTGCCTCGACGACGACGAGCAGTCCTTCGGACAGCTCAGTGGAATCGGGCTGGACGTCGAACAGGTCGTACAGGCGCAGGACGGGGATGTATTCCGAACGCAGCGAGTAGAGCTCGGTAGAACCCGACACGGTCTGGACGTTGGCCGATTCGACCTGCAGGGATTCGATGATCGACACCAGCGAAATGATGTAGACGTTGGCACCGACGCGCACAAGCTGGCCGTCCAGAATCGCCAGCGTCAGCGGCAGGCGAATGCGAAAGGTCGCCCCCTGACCAGGTGTTGAGTGCACGTCGACCGTACCGCCGAGGTCGCGAATATTCCGGCGCACCACATCCATCCCGACGCCACGACCGGAGACATCGCTCACCACGGCGGCAGTCGAGAATCCGGGGGCGAAAATGCAGTCATACACCTGCGCATCGGTGGGGTGGACGTGCGCGTCGATGATGCCCCGCTCGCGCGCTTTGGCGAGAATACGCTCGCGATTGAGACCAGCGCCGTCATCGCTGATGTCGATGACCACGCTGCCGCCTTCGTGGTAGGCATTCAGCGAGAGCGTCCCCACCGCTGACTTGCCGCAGGCTTCGCGCACTTCCGGCGTTTCCAGCCCGTGGTCCAGCGCGTTACGGACCAAGTGGACCAAGGGGTCGCCGATTTTTTCAAGTACCGTCTTGTCGACTTCGGTTTCTTCACCAGCAAGTTTGAGCTGAACCTCTTTGCCCAGCTTGCTGGAAAGGTCGCGCACCAGCCGAGGGAAGCGGTTGAACGAGAAGCTAATCGGCATCATGCGGATATTCATGATGCTTTCCTGGAGGTCGCGGGTGTTGCGCTCCAGTTGGGCCAGACCTTCACGGAGCTTGATGGTCTTCTCCGGCGTGATCTCCTGGCCCAGATCCAGCAGCATCGACTGGGTGATGACCAGCTGGCCAATCATGTTGATCAGCGCATCGACCTTGCCGATGTCGACACGGATAGAAGAACTGGACGACGCCCCCGCCGCCCCTTCGCGGCGGTCACTCTGGCGCCGGTCTCCTGCACGCCTGTCGCCGGCGCGTCGGTCGCTTTGCCGCCGGTCTTCCGCCAGTTGTTCAGCCTCGGCTTGCGCAGCGCTGGCGGCGGCCAGGGCAGCGGCCGACGGCATCACCGACTGGATGAGGATTTCAGCGTCGCCATCGACCCATTCGAACACTTCGCGGACAGCGGACTCTTCAACCGGTGCCGACAGTTCAATGTCCCAGGCGATATAGCAGGCTTCCGGATCGAACTCGGCGCCGGCTTCCGGCAACTGCGAGAGGTCGCAGTTGATGGTGCAGGACCCCAGCGCGGTCAGTTCGCGGAGCAGGCGCGCCGGGTCGTTGCCGGTCATGAAGAGATGGGCTTGCGGCGCAAAGCGGATTCGCCAGCCCGCCGGCGCTGCAGCGGGCGTCGTCGGGGCTGCCGGCGCGGGGGCGTCCGGCTGCGCCTCGTTCAGCATGGCCTGCAGTTCGGTGAGCGCCTCGGCGATCGCCTCGGCGTCGGGCTCGACCTTGTCCCGCGCGGCGGTCAGTAAGCCGCCCAACTGGTCGGTGCTGCGCAACAGCAAGTCTACCGCGGCGGGCGTGACGAGACGTTTGCCAGAGCGCATCTCGTCCAGCAGGGTTTCCATCACATGAGTGAAATCCGAGATATCGCGGAACCCGAAGGTGCCCGCGCCGCCCTTGATCGAATGGGCAGCCCGAAAAATAACGTTAATGGTCTCCATGTCAGGCTCGCCGCTGGAGAGGGCCAGCAGGCCGGACTCCATGGCATCAAGTCCCTCGAAGGACTCTTCAAAGTAGACCTGATGGAACTGGCTGATATCGACAGACATAAGTCTCTCCGCAGATTGCTCAAGGCGCCGGGCGCCAAATCATGATCGGAGACGCTAGCCCAGCACTTTTTTGAGCGTGGCGAGCAGCTGGTCCGGGTTGAAGGGCTTGACCAGCCAACCGGTTGCCCCGGCCGCCTTGCCCTCGGTTTTTTTGTCGCCAGCGGATTCCGTGGTCAGCAAGAGCATGGGCGTGAACTTGTACTGGGGAAGCTTGCGCAACTCCCGAATCAGCTGAATGCCGTCCATGTTTGGCATATTCAGGTCGGTCAGTACCACGTCGGCCTGCTTGGCCCGGGCCTTGCCGAGCGCATCCTGCCCGTCAACTGCCTCAATTACGTCATAACCGGCGCCCTTTAGTGTGAACGCCACCATTTGGCGCATCGAGGCCGAATCGTCTACTGCAAGAATGCTCGCCATCCGTTTTCTCCCGTGGTGTTACACCTTGGTTCGGTGCATTAGGTCTACGGTCAGTATCGTCCGCAGGGCTGGAATCTTTACTGCCTTGTTTGAGCCCGCCGACGGGTCGTTCCGTGAGGGGTCCGCATGTACACTACAAAGGCGCTCGCCAGCGGGCGCCAGTCCGCAAAATAATCAGTCGGTTGTCGAGGGGAGAGCAGCATGAAACAGAGCGAACAACGAATCCTTACTACGCACGTCGGTAGCCTGCCCCGCGCCCGGGAGCTGAGCGACCTGCTCATTGCCGACGAGGCTCGCCACCCCATCGACCACGCCCGCCTTGAGGTGTTGGCGGCCGAAGGCGTCCAAAGCGTGGTCGCCCGTCAGGTCGGCGCCGGGCTGGACGTGATCAACGATGGCGAGCAGCCGCGGGTTGGCTTCCAGACCTATGTCAGCCGCCGGCTGGAAGGCTTCGGTGGCTCCAGCATTCGTGAACCTTTCAAAGACTTCGCCGACTACCCCGACTTCGCCGACATCTGGGTCAAGCGTGGCATGGTGATGTCCAAGGTCTTCGACGCCCCGACCGCCCAGCACGAGGTGGTGTACAAGGACCTGGCCCCGGCGACCCGCGAATGCGATCTGTTCGATGCCGCATTGGCCCAGCAGTCCGGCAAATATGTAGAACCTTTCATGACTGCCGCCTCGCCCGGCATCGTCTGCACCACGCTCCGTAACGCCTGGTATGACAGCCATGAGGCCTATGTACGGGCGGTCGCCCGCGAGCTCCGCAAGGAATACGAACTCATCGTCAGCCGCGGCTATGTGTTGCAACTCGACTGCCCGGACCTGGCGATGGAGTGGCACGGCATGTTCCAGAACGGCAGCCTGAGGCAGTTTCAGGACGCAGTGGCCATCCACATCGACGCGATCAACGAGGCGCTGGTGAACATTCCGCGCGATCGGGTGCGCTTGCACCTGTGCTGGGGTAACTACGACGGCCCGCACGACTGCGACGTGCCGCTGGAAGACATTCTGCCGATCGTTTACGGCGCCAAAGTGGCGGCCTTTTCGGTGGAATTCGCCAACCCGCGCCACCAGCACGAATACGCCGCCATCAAGAAACATCCCTTGCCGAAGGACGTCATCCTGATCCCCGGCGTCATCGATTCCACTGTCAACTACATCGAGCACCCTCAGGTGGTATGCAACCGCATCCTCGAAGCCGTGGCTGTCACCGGCGACCGCGAGCGTGTGATCGCGGGCTGCGACTGCGGATTTGGCACTTTTGCCGGCTGGGAAATGGTTGCCGCGTCGGTGGTGTACAAGAAATTCGAGGCACTGGCCGAAGGCGCTCGCCTCGCTTCCCGTCAACTTTGGGGCTGAAGGCCCGGAGAATCCCGATGCAACATCTCTACAAGCTCATTCACGCCAACCCCCGGTTCCACGAACTGGAGCGCAAGCGCTCGCGCCTCAGCTGGACGCTGGCCGTCATCGTGCTGGCGAACGCCTTCTGGTACATCGGCGCCACTGCGTTCTACCCCGAGGCCGGCTTTGCGCGCTTCTGGGGCGAACCGGTGGGTGAAGGTCAGGCGCTGACCTGGGGCATCGTCATCGGGCTCATTCAGACGGTGCTGTTCATCGGCATGGTGGTCTACTACATCAGCCGGGCGAACGGCGACCTTGATGCGCTGAAAGACGCGGTTATTGCCGACGCCCTGCGCGCTGCAGGAGAGCAGAAATGAACCGCCAAAATACCTTTGTCACCATCGCTACGCTGGCGTTGCTGGGCTTTGCCGGCACGGCAAGCGCCAGTATCGGCGAAGCGATCCACAACATGTTCACGCTGCCGGCCAATACCGGCGCCATCAACACCAAAGCGGTGAGCATGTTCTTCGGCTTCGTGCTGATTTCCCTCAGCATTACCGTGTGGGCGGCCAAACGCACCAAATCGACCAGCGATTTTTACACGGCAGGCGGCAACATTGGTGGTTTCCAGAACGGGCTCGCGATCTGCGGCGACTGGTGCTCTTCCGCCGCGCTGATGGGCGTTGCGGCGCTGATCTACAGCACCGGCTTCGACGGACTCATCTACTCGGTCGTGCCCTTCGGCGCCTGGCCGCTCATGATGTTCTTGCTGGCCGACCGCCTGCGCAATCTGGGCAAATACACGCTGGCCGACATCGTTTCCCTGCGTCTGGCCCGGGTCCCCATCCGGACGCTGGTGGCGGGCGCGAGTCTGGCTTTCGTGGTCGGCTACCTCATCGTGCAGATGGTGGGGGCAGGCACCCTGATCTCCAATCTGTTCGGTCTGAACTACGAGATGGCGCAGGTCATCATCGGCGTGCTGATCGTGCTTTACGTGGCCTTCGGCGGCATGATCGCAACAACCTACGTCCAGCTGATCAAAGCGGTCCTGCTGCTCTCGGGCGCCACCTTCATCGTGGTGGCGGTACTCGCCAAGTTTGGCTTCTCGCTGAACGGCCTGTATCAGGCGGCGGTCGATAACCACCCGCTCAAGACGGGCGTCATGCAGCCCGGCGGACTGCTGCCCGACCCGGTGAACGCCATTTCCTGCGGCGTGATGCTGATTTTTGGCGGCGCCGCGATGCCGCACGTGCTGATGCGCTTCTTCACCGTACCGGACGCCAAGGAAGCACGCCGCTCGGTCGCCTGGGCGGCCACCTTCATCGGCTACTTCTACCTGCTGACTTTCGTCATCGGCTATGGCGCGATTGCCTTCGTGATGAAGAACCCCGACTTCCTCGATGCCAAGGGCATCATCATCGGCGGTCCCAATATGGCGGCTATCCACCTTTCCGAGGCGATGGGTGGGGATCTGTTACTCGGCTTCATCTCGGCGGTCGCGTTTGCGACGATCGTGGCCGTTGTTGCCGGCCTGACGATTGCCGGCGCCTCGGCTATCTCGCACGACATCTACGCCAATATCTTCCGTCACGGCAAAGCGACCGACGCCGAAGTCGTGAAGGTGTCGCGCATTGCCGCGCTAGGTCTGGGCGTGCTGGGCATCGTGCTGGGCATCGCGTTCAAGGGCCAAAATATCGCCTACCTGATCGTGCTGCCCTTCACCATTTCCTCCACCGTGTTCTTCCCGGTGCTGTTCCTGACCATGTACTGGCGGCGACTGACCACGACCGGCGTGGTGGTGGGCGGCTGGCTGGGGCTTGCCACCGGCATCCTCTTGCTGGTGGTGGGGCCGACCATCTGGAAGGACATTCTTGGCAATGCGGCCCCGCTGTTCCCGTACAAATATCCGGCGCTGTTCTCCATGACGGTCACGTTTGTGACCATGATCGTGGTGTCCTTGCTGGATAAGAGCGAGCGGGCCAAGGCGGAACTCGCGAGCTTTGACGACCAGTTTGTCCGCTCCCAGACGGGACTGGGCGCCGAAGGCGCTGTTCAGCACTAGGCCATGGAAGACATCTACCGCCGCATTGATACGGACCCGCGCTTCCACGCGCTGGCCCGCGCGCGGAGTCGCCTCGGCTGGACGCTCAGTGCGGCGGTGCTGCTAGCCTACTTCGCCTTTATTTTTGCGATCGCGTTTGCGCCAGACTGGCTGGCGCAACCGCTGCACGCGGGCACGGTTGTGACGACCGGTATCCTCGCCGGCGTGCTGGTGATTGTGCTGTGCGTGTCGCTGACCGGGGTCTATATCTGGCAGGCGAACCGCCGTTATGACGGACAGAACCGGGCAATCGTCGACGATGCCAGCCGTGCGCCCTAGGCTGCTTGTTGGTCTGGCGGCGCTGGCCACCGGTCCCGCCTTCGCGGCGGACGGCGTCAGCCGCAGCCCCACGGCGATCCTGTTTTTTCTCGGCTTCGTGTGCTCAACGCTGCTCATCACCTGGTGGGCGGCCCGTCGCACGCGTACTACCCGCGATTTCTACGCTGCCGGCGGCAATATCAGCGGCCTGCAAAACGGTCTGGCGATCGCCGGCGACTTCATGTCCGCCGCGTCCTTTCTGGGCGTATCGGGCCTGATTTTCGGCTTCGGCTTCGACGGCCTCATCTACGCCGTGGGCGGCTTGGCCGGCTGGCCGCTGGTGCTGTTCCTGTTAAGCGAACGGCTGAAGAATCTGGGCAAATACACGTTCGCCGACGCTGTCTCGCTGCGGCTTGCCGCAACCCCCATTCGCAGTCTCGCGGCCTGCGGCTCGCTGGTGGCGGTCGTGCTGTATCTCATTGGCCAGATGGTTGGCGCGGGCAAGCTTATCGAGGTGCTGTTTGGCCTCGACTACACCATCGCGGTGGTCACGGTCGGCGCCTTGATGATCGTTTACGTCTGCTTTGGCGGCATGATCGCGACCACCTGGGTCCAAATCATCAAAGCCGTGCTCTTGCTGAGTGGCGCGACGCTGGTCACGTTTCTGGTGTTACGCCAGTTCAACTTCTCCTTCGACCAGCTGTTCCGCGCCGCCATCGAGCATCACCCTCACGGCATCCGGGTGATGCAACCCGGCGAGATGGTGCACGACCCGCTGTCGATTATTTCGTTGGGCGTGGCGCTGGCCTTTGGCACATCCGGTCTGCCACACATCCTGATGCGCTTCTTCACGGTTCCGGATGCGCGTGAAGCCCGTCGCTCGGTCTTTTTTGCCGCCGGCTTCATCGGATATTTCTACACCCTGACTTTCGTGATTGGCTTTGGCGCCATCGCACTTGTTGCCGGCCGGGAAGGCTTTCTGGACGGCGCGGGCAAACTGCTGGGCGGCGACAACATGGCCGCCATTCATCTGGCCCGCGCCGCCGGCGGCGAGTTGTTACTGGGCTTCATGTCGGCGGTCTGCTTCGCGACGATTCTCGCGGTGGTCTCAGGACTCACGCTATCCGGCGCCTCCGCCATTTCACACGACCTCTACGCCAACGTCTGGCGCAAGGAAGCGTCCGAACGTGAGGTCGTGACGCTCTCGCGCTACGCCACCATCGGGCTTGGCGTGCTGGCGGTGTCGCTGGCGCTGCTGTTCGAAACTCAGAACGTCGCCTATATGGTGCTGCTGGCGTTCACGGTCGGCGCCAGCGTGAACTTCCCGCTGCTGTTCCTCGCCATGTACTGGCGCAATCTCACCACGACCGGCGCGGTCACCGGCGGCATCATGGGCCTCGTCACCGCCATTGGCTGCATCGTGCTGGGCCCAACCGTCTGGGTCGAAGTGCTGGGTAATGCGGCGCCGGTTGTGCCCTACAAGTATCCCGCCGTCTTCGCCATGCTCGCTTCGTTCAGCGGCAGCATCGTGGTCTCGTTGCTGGACCGCTCCCCGCGCGCCGCGCAGGAACGCGCCGACTTTCGCCATCAATACATCCGGTCCCAGACCGGCGTAGGAGCCGAAGGCGCCAGCGGCCACTAGGTTGGCGGCGCCTGGCGGGCCTGCCCCCTGTCGTACAGCGGAATCCAAGCATGAAGCCAAACCTGCTCGCCATCGCCATGTTCCTGCTCTTTGCGCTGGTCACGCTGGGCATCACCTGGTGGGCCGCGCGGCGCACGCGTAACGCCAGCGATTTCTACGCCGCCGGTGGCGGCATTACGGGCCTGCAGAACGGCTTGGCGATTGCCGGCGACTATATGTCTGCCGCCTCGTTCCTTGGCATCGCAGGTCTGGTGTTTTCCACCGGCTTCGACGGCCTGATCTACTCCATCGGTTTTCTGGTCGGCTGGCCGCTCATCATGTTTCTGCTGGCCGAGCGGCTGCGCAATCTGGGCCGTTACACCTTCGCCGACGCGGTGAGCATTCGCCTGCAGGCTGGCCCCGTTCGCACCCTGTCTGCCTGCGGCACGCTGGTGGTGGTGGCCTTTTATCTCATCGCGCAGATGGTGGGCGCGGGCAAGCTCATCGAGGTGCTGTTCGGCCTTGATTACAGCGTGGCAGTGGTCGTGGTCGGCGCGCTGATGATCGTCTATGTCAGTCTGGGCGGCATGATTGCGACCACCTGGGTGCAGTTGATCAAAGCGGTGCTGCTGCTGGGCGGCGCGAGCGTGATGGCGCTGCTGGTGCTCCGGCTGAGCGGCTTCGACTTTGGCGAACTTGTGCAGCGGGCGGTCGAAACGCACCCCAAGGGGCTCGCGATTCTGCGCCCCGGCCCGTTGGTGGCCGATCCGGTCTCGGCGGTGTCGCTGGGCATGGCGCTGATGTTCGGCACCGCCGGCCTGCCCCACATCCTGATGCGCTTCTTCACCGTCCCCAACGCGATTGAAGCCCGCCGCTCGGTGCTCTACGCGACGATCTTCATCGGCTACTTCTACGCGCTGATTTTTATCATCGGCCTCGGCGCCATCCTTACCCTGACCGGCAACCCCGGCTATGTCGATGCTGCCGGCGCGCTGCGCGGTGGCACCAATATGGCGGCCATTCACCTGGCCCATGTTTTGGGCGGCGACGTCTTCCTCGGCTTCATTTCGGCGGTTGCCTTCGCCACGATTCTGGCGGTGGTCTCAGGGCTGACCCTGTCCGGCGCGTCCGCCATTTCGCACGACCTTTACGCCAGCCTGTTCCGCGCAGGGCGCCCGAATCCGCAAGCAGAACTGCGGGTCTCGCGCCTCGCGACGGTCGCGCTCGGCGTAATCGCCATGCTGCTCGGCATCGCCTTCGAGCAGCAAAACGTGGCCTACATGGTAGGTCTCGCCTTCGCCATTGCGGCCAGCGTTAACTTTCCCATCCTGTTCCTGTCGATGTACTGGCGCGGACTCACCACGCGCGGCGCGACGCTGGGCGGCGCTCTGGGGCTACTCAGCGCGATCACGCTGATGGTGCTCGGGCCGACGGTGTGGGTCGACGTGCTGGGGCACACGAGCGCGGTGTTTCCCTACAAGCACCCGGCCCTGTTCTCCATGAGCCTCGCGTTTTTGGGGATCTGGGGCTTCTCGGTCACCGACCGGTCGGCGGCGGCCGAGAGAGAGCGCGCGGCGTTTCGCGCGGTGTTTGTCCGCGCCCAGACGGGTCTGGGCGCCGACGGCGCCGCGTCGCACTGAGCGGCAAAGACCCGCTAGCGGCGGAAGAGGCCAATCAGGCTCGCCTTGGCGAGCGTGTTGAAGTGCAGATAAAAGCCGACGATGGCCGCTGAGGTCTCCGAGGTCACCGGCAGTTCGGCCATGCTGACGGCATGCACCGTGAAGATATACCGATGCACATGGGCACCCGGCGGCGGGCAAGGGCCGCCGTAGCCCGGCTTGCTAAAGTCCGTGCGGACTTCAAGCGCACCGGCCGGCATCTTGCCGCTGGCCGGATCGCCGGCCCCCAGCGGCAAGGCGTTCACCGTCGCCGGAATGTTCGCCACCACCCAGTGCCAGAAGCCGCTGCCGGTCGGCGCATCCGGGTCGAAGCAGGTCACCGCAAAACTTTTGGTGTCCGGCGGCGCCCCCGTCCACGACAACTGCGGGGACAGGTTATCGCCCGCACAGCCAAAGCCGTAGGCAGCCGACAGCAGGTGCTTGTGGTCGAGGTAATCCCCTTCGGCAAAACTTTCGCTGGTCAGAATCAAGGACATTGCGATCGCTCCAGCACTTAGCCCGCGCGCAGCACGGTCAGTACTTCATCCAGCATTTTCTTGGCATCACCAAACAGCATCCGGTTGTTCTCCTTGTAGAACAGCGGATTGTCGACGCCCGCATAACCCGAGGCCATCGAGCGCTTCATGACGATCGAGGTCTTCGCTTTCCAGACTTCCAGCACCGGCATGCCGGCGATCGGGCTGCCCGGGTCGTCCTGCGCGGCCGGATTCACGATGTCGTTCGCGCCGATCACCATCGAGAGATCGGTGTTCGGGAACTCGTCGTTGATTTCGTCCATTTCCGCCACGATGTCGTAAGGCACCTTGGCTTCGGCCAGCAGCACGTTCATGTGACCGGGCATGCGACCCGCCACCGGGTGGATGGCAAAGTGCACGTCCACGCCGCGCTCGCGCAGCAGCTTGGTGATTTCAAACACCGTGTGCTGGGCCTGCGCCACCGCCATGCCGTACCCAGGAACAATGATCACGTTGCGCGCGTAGCCGATACGCATTGCCGCATCTTCTGGCGTGACGCTGCGCGTTGTAAGGCCCTCAGCGCTCTTTGCAGAGACTGCCGCCTTCTCGCCACCGAACGCTCCGAAGAGCACGTTCGCGAAGGAGCGGTTCATGGCCTTGCACATGATGTAGGACAGGATGGCGCCCGAAGAGCCCACCAGCGCGCCGGTCACGATCAGCAGGTCGTTGCTCAACATGAAGCCGGTGGCCGACGCGGCCCAGCCGGAATAGCTGTTCAGCATCGACACCACCACCGGCATATCCGCGCCACCAATGGCCATCACCATGTGGATGCCAAACAACAGCGCGAGGCCGGTCATGACCAGCAGGAACAGCATGCCGCTGCCGCTCGATTCCACATTCAGGAAAAGATTGCAGAACCAGAGCACCGCCAGCAGGCCGACCAGATTGATGACGTGCCGACCCGGCAGCATCAAGGGCTTGCCAGAGATCCGGCCCGAGAGCTTGCCGAAGGCCATCACCGAGCCGGAGAACGTCACCGCGCCGATGAAAATGCCGATGTAGATCTCGACTTCGTGGATGGTCTTCTCGACGCCAACGAACTCAATCGAGCTGTCGAGATAACTGGTGTAGCCAATCAGCACCGCGGCGAGGCCGACCAGACTGTGCATCAGCGCGACCAGTTCCGGCATTTGCGTCATCTGCACGCGCTGGGCGGCAATGATGCCGACGCTGCCGCCAATGGCCATTGCCATGATCACGGGCACCACGCTGGACACCTTCGGCCCGAGCAGCGTCGCCAGAATGGCGATGGCCATGCCGGCCACGCCATAGGCATTGCCCCGCCGGGAAGTCTCCGGATTGGACAGCCCGCCCAGACTCAGAATGAAGAGAATCGTCGAGGCGATATAGGAAACGGTAACCAGACCTTCACTCATGGCCTTACTCCGAACGACGGAACATGCGGAGCATGCGCTGGGTTACCCAGAAGCCGCCCGTCATGTTGATAGTGGTGAGAATAAGCGCCGCGCCGCCCAGCAGGGTCATCAGCGCGCCAGGCGCTGAAATCTGCAGGATCGCGCCGATGGCGATGATGCTGCTGATGGCGTTGGTCACGCTCATCAAGGGCGTATGAAGGGCTGGCGTCACGTTCCAGATCACCATGTACCCCACGAAGCAGGCCAGCACGAACACCATCAGATGCGCCATGAACGCCGGCGGGGCCACGCTGCCCAGCCAGGCCAGCGCCAAACCGCCGATGCCAAGCACCAGCAGGCTCTTGGTCGCCGCCGACAGCTTGGGCTTGGGCGGTTCCACCGGCGCGGCGGCCGCTTTGGGCGCGGCTTTCGGCGCGGCCGACAGGGTCGGCGGCGGCGGCGGCCAGGTGATGGCGCCGTCCTTGATCACGGTCGCGCCGCGAATCATTTCGTCGTCCATGTTGACCACCAGTTGGCCGTCCTTGTCGGGGGTCATTTCCTCCAGCAGACGCAGCAGGTTGGTGGCGTAGAGCTGGCTCGACTGCCGGGCCATGCGGCTGGGGAGGTCGGTGTACCCCACGATGCGCACGCCGTGGCGTTCCACCACTTGCCCCGGCACCGTCAGTTCGCAGTTACCGCCCTGCTCGGCGGCGAGATCCACAATCACGCTGCCGGGCTGCATGGAGGCCACCATCTCGGCGGTGATCAGACGCGGCGCGGGCTTGCCCGGGATTAGCGCGGTGGTCACCACCACGTCTACTTCCTTGCACTGTTTGGCGATCATCTCGCCCTGCGCGCGCAGATAGCCTTCGCTCATCACTTTCGCGTAGCCGCCGACGCCGGTGCCCTCTTCCTGATATTCGACCGGCACAAACTCGGCACCCAGCGATTTAATCTGGTCGCCCACTTCGGGCCGCGTATCGGTGGCGCGCACGATGGCGCCAAGGCCGTTGGCGGCGCCAATGGCCGCAAGACCCGCCACGCCGGCGCCAATGATGAAGACCTTGGCCGGCGGGACTTTACCGGCCGCCGTCACCTGGCCGGTGAAGAATCGCCCGAAGTTTTGCGCCGCTTCGATGATTGCCCGATAGCCCGCAATGTTCGCCATGGAAGACAGGGCGTCCGCCTTCTGCGCGCGGGAAATGCGCGGCACGCTGTCCATCGCCAGCACCGTGCCCTTGCGCGCGGCGAGTCCTTCGAGCAGCGCGGGGTTTTGCGCCGGCCAGAGGAAGCTGGCCAAGGTGCCACCTTCGCGCAGCAGGGCCACTTCATTGGGGCCGTCGGCCGCCGGACCACGCACTTTCAGCACGATGTCGGCACTTGCCCAGAGGCTGGCAGCATCCGGCAGGATCTCCACCCCAACCGCCTGATAAGCCTCGTCCGACAGATCGGCGCCGGCACCGGCGCCCTGCTCGATCGCCACGCTGTAACCGAGCTTGATCAGCTTGGTCGCCACCTCCGGGGTGGTCGCCACGCGTTTCTCGCCGGCGTAGGTTTCTTTGGGAATGCCTATGCGCATTCGACGCCTCCTTAGATGCTTCCCGAGGGATGATTACAGCGCCCTACCATACGCATGCGTATGGAAAAAAACGATGACTTGGTTGAACCTTAGAGACTGATCTCCGGTTTGGCAACCAAAGCCCCGCGACCACTGCGGCCCGCACGCGGCGAGGGACAAAGCGGGCCCCGACGGGTTAGCCTCACTGCAGATCTGATCAGAAGCCGCTGCATGTCCCGCGCCCGTCCGTCGTCTGAACTCACCGTACACCGACAGCGCGCCAGAGAACGGGCCGCATGACGCCTTCCACCCGCCGTCAGGCGCAAATCGCCATCACGCTCTGCGCCTCGGTCTACGGCTTTACCGTTGGTCTGGTCACGCCGCTGATTGCGCTGTTCTTCGAGCATCGCGGCTTCGACGCCGCGTTTATCGGCTTGAATGCCGCCATGACGGCCTTCGGCATGATTGGCGTCACGCCGCTGGTGCCCCGCCTGGCGCTGGCCCTCGGGATCAAGCGGCTCATCATTGGCTGCTTTGCCCTCGACGCCATTTGTCTGCTCATCTTTCCCTTTACCAACTTGCCGTGGCTGTGGTTCACGCTGCGGTTTTTGATTGGCGCGGCCAATAACGTGGTGTTTATTGCCGCCGAGACCTGGGTCAACGAAATCGCCGAAGACGGCAGCCGGGGGCGCCTGCTGGCGGTGTTCAACGCGGTATTGATCATGGCGCTGTCGCTGGGTCCGCTGGTCATCCCGCTGGCCGGTGTGGCCGGCCCCTGGGCGTTTGTCGTGGGTGCCGTGGTGATTGCCACCGCCGCCCTGCCGCTCGCTTTTACCGGCGACAGCGCGCCCAGTCTGCACGGCAGCGCCTCGCTCAAGCTGCTGTCGTTCATCTGGATGGCGCCGGTGCTGTGCTGTGGCGTGTTGCTCTATACCTGGCGAGAAACGGCCATCGCGTCGTTTTTGCCGCTCTACGGCCTGCACAGCGGCTTAAGCCTGGAGGCCGCCACGGTCAATCTGTCGGCGATGGGGGTGGGCGGCGTGACGCTGGCCTATGGCTTTGGCTGGCTGGCGGACCGTTATCCGCCCATGCGGCTCATCGGGCTGTGCAGCGCCGGCATCGGGCTCTGCGCGCTGGCGCTGCCGTGGCTCATCCATCTGCCGCTTGGACGCAGCCTGCTGATGTTCCTGTGGGGCGGGCTCTTCACCGGGCTCTATACCGTAGCGCTCGCGCACGTCGGCCAGCGCTACAAGGGCATGGATCTGGCGGTGGCCAATATCGCCATCGGGCTCCTGTGGGGCATCGGCGCGCTGACCGGGTCCTCGCTCGCCGGTTTTGCGATGACGCTGTGGGATCCCCAAGGCCTGCCCGCGCTTTTTGCCTGCGCGGGGCTGGCGGTGGCGCTGCTCGTGTGGCGGCGCGGCGCAACGGCGGCCTGAGGGCTAGTGTGCGTCCAGAATCCGCTGCCCCTCACGGCGGCGGTCAGGCCTTGCGGCATGCACCCCACACACGGCGCCATCGGCGTCATGAAGGCTCCGGCCGATCGGGCAAGCAACAACGCAACGGACGGCCTTGAGAGCGCCCGCGACACCGGTCACGCGACGTTCGCCCGATGGCTGTTTCGTCGCCCCGTCAGCTTCAAGGCGCTCGTTCCTGGCCTCGATCAGAGCGAACGCCTGGTGTTTTGACTGTCAGCCGCCCGGTTCGGGGAAGAGCGCCTCGAGCCCCTGAAGATCGGATTTGCCGGCCAGCAGTTCGGCCCTCGGCAGCCCCGCAAGCTCATGTGGAAACACCAGCCACGCCGCAGTCTCGCGCAGAAAGAAATCAGGCGTCAGATCTACCTTGCGATTGTCGGGTTTGTACCAAGGCGCAGCGAACCTGATGTCCCGCGGCAAACTGGGTCCAAGCTGGGCCGTCAGCGCATCCAGTAGCGCCTTGAAGCTGCGCCCCGAATCAAATACGTCATCCACCAGCAGCAGCGCGCTGTCGGCGCGTGCATGGTCAATCACGTAGTGCAGGCCGTGCACCTGCACCAGACTGGCCTGCTCCCCAATGCCTGTATAGCTGGCGGTGCGCACGGCAATATGGTCGGTACTTGCGCCCCGGTATTCGAAGTATTCCTGAACGGCAATACCCACTGGCGTACCGCCGCGCCAGACCCCGATGATGAAATCAGGGCGAAAGCCGGCGTCATAAATTCGCGCCGCTAGTAGAAAGGAGTCGCGCAGCAAATCGCCGGCAGTAATAAAGATTTTTTCCATGCTGGCCTGCGCTGGAACGCGTGATGAATATAGGCCGCCACTATTGCCGCATCACCGCGCCGCATCAAGGGCAGTGGTAACGGGCCCTTGGTGTCGCGTCGCGAGCGTCAAGCGGGCACAATCGCGCCTTACGCGCCTATAGCTCAGTTGGATAGAGTACCTGGCTTCGAACCAGGTGGTCGGGAGTTCGAGTCTCTCTGGGCGCGCCAAATCTTTTCAATCCGCTCAAGCAGTTACGCGGTTTCCCGCTCGCTGCTTTCGCCCTCCTCAGTCGCCGGTGTGCCAGAAAGTGTGCTAACCGCAGCACTCACTCTGGTCACGTTCCCGGCATATGCCGCCAAATGCTCCGCCGACAGATGCGCGTAGCGTTGAACCATCGAAAAACAGGACCAGCCGCCGAGCTCCTGCAACACGTGCAACGGCGTACCGTTCTGCACATGCCACGACGCCCAGGTGTGCCGCAGGTCGTGCCATCGAAAAGACTCGATGCCAACTTCCTTCAGCGCCCGCCGCCAGGCTCGGGTATTGGCCTTATCAATGGGCCGCCCCTGCCAGGTGAACACGCGCTTGTCGTGCTTCCCCTCCTCCGCTCTCAACACCACCATCGCTTCATCGTTCAGCGGTACGCCGATCGGTTTCTTCGCCTTGACCTGATCTGGATGGATCCACGCCACGCGGCGTGTCAGATCCACCTGCGACCATTCGAGACGCGTCACATTCCTCTCGCGCAGCCCCGTGGCCAGCGAGAAGCGCACCAGTGCCGCCTGATGCGGCGGCAAGATGCTCAACAACCGATCTGCCTCTTCACGTTTCAACCAACGGATCCGGCGCACGGGATTGGGTTGCAGGCGGATCGCATGAACCCTGTCGATCCATTCCCAGTCCAGCTGCGCTCTACGCAAGATCGCCCGGATGATCTCCAGCAAGCGATTGCAGGTCGCCACCGCCACGCCTTCAGCGCGTCGTGCAGCCACGATCTTGTCGATCAAGGTCCGGTCGATTGCATCGAGGTACACGTCATAGAGAAACCGATGGACCCATCGCAGATGGATCTTCGAGTCCTCCAGACTCGCGTGCGCCGCCGATTCCAACACCCACCGCTCCACCGCTTCTTGCCAGCGGTAGCGCGGGCGCTCACCTAGTTTGTGCTGCCGCCAGAGTGCCGCGCGCGTTTGATCTTAGTACTCTTGCGCGGCGCGCCGGTCGGCAGTCCCAGTAGATTCGCGTACCTGCTCACCGTTGGGGGCCGTGAATCGCACCCACCAATAACTCGACTTTTTTCGCTTGAAAAATGCCATAAGGTTGCCTCCTTCGTGCTCCCTTGCGACACCTGCCGAGATGAACCGTACAGCGACCTCAGGTAGTCGGCAAGGTCGGCTTCGAGGAAGCACCAGAGCTTGCCGGGCTTGGCGCCGGGCAGGACGCCGGCTTTCGCCAAACGTCTCACCGTCTGCGGGTGCATCTTCAAAAATCTGGCGGCTTCTTTGAGGTCCAGGGTGTTCATTGGGGGGGAGCTGTTCCTTGGTTCGTCTTAGGGGTCGGTGGTGATCACCGCCCGAGGTAGGCGGCTGTGTTTTGTTCGTTTTCGTGGTGCGGGTTCGCCCTCGACGAGGGCATCGACTGCCGCTGCGCCTGAGTGGCGTAACTGCCGTCGCGGTTGTTCCTGCAAAGGGCTTTAAGTTGGTAGTTGAGGTCTCTCATGTGCGTTTCGTTTCTGGTAAGTGTTGATGACCACCCATGGGCCGGAGCCTCATGAGCACGCTCGCGCGTGACAGGTCGGGGACACGACCCCCAAGACCTCAAAGTGCCGGTTTCCGGCGGCGTGCGAGGTCTTCGTGGAAGACCGGGCGCATGCCAGACCAACTGCCCTTTGCGGGCATACAAGAGCTCGGTGTTTGCACACCGAAAAGACGACGACGGGCGGAGGCCCGTGTCTTGAGGCGCGCGTGTTGGACAAGCCACAGACCCGAGCAACCAGCTCGGCCGCGACGCGCTGACCGGTGATGAAACCGGTGAAGGAGTAACGACTGGCAGCGCGTGCAAGACCAAGAAGGTCCTGCTCGGAGGCTGATAACGCGACGGGCTAAATCGCCCGTGCTTTGACATTGCAATCACAGTCTGTCGACTGCCGCACCCGATGAGATTGCTGGGGGTGCCTGGTTGCCATGATAAGCGTCGTGGCCACGCATGAGTTCGATGGGCGCGATTCTAGGGAGCTACTGCCGCAGCGGACGCCGGTTTCAGGTCCGGCGTGCGGGTCTGATTCGGCAGAAAAAGCCAAGTTCCGTTGGCGCAGTGATGAGGTTCATCGAAGGCCGTTACGGGCGTCATCCTTCGGGTGTCCTTGCGGCAGGTGCGCGAAAACGTAGGGGCTGATTGGCGCAGTCGTCCTCGTCCCTACCGTGTCTGGTAGGGACGAGGACGGCCTCCGGGACTGTCGAACGCAACGCCAATCACATGGCGCTGGCCGGCGACCGCGCTGGCGACGGTGTTCGATGACCCGCTAGACTATCGGCTCGTAAGGTATCGCAAGGACGCGATGCATGACGCCGTTATTGGCCGGCAAGGACGCCAGGGCTGGGGCTGCGCGTGGGGGCGAGTATGTTCGGCACCAGCCTGAGCGGACGCTCCTGTATCAACTCGTTGAACAATATTACCCACCGTTCGTGGAACACTTGGCGGCACATGAGCGCTCGTTGCCAGCCCATGTGCAACGTGAATTCGAAGACTATCTGAAGTGCGGTCGGCTGGAACACGGCTTTCTGCGCGTTCGCTGCATGGACTGTCGCGCCGAGCGACTGGTGGCGTTCAGCTGCAAGCGACGCGGCTTCTGCCCGAGCTGCGGCGCACGCCGAATGGCGGAAGGCGCGGCATTGCTGGTCGACGAAGTGCTGCCCCGAGAACCTCTACGGCAGTGGGTACTGAGTGTTCCGTTCGCATTGCGCTATCTGTTCGCCGTCAATCCCGCCGTGATGGGCCAAGTGCTGGGCATCGTCACTCGGGCGATTGCGAGTCATTTGATCAGCGCCGCCGGCTATCACCACGATACAGCGCAGACTGGCGCGGTGACGTTGATCCAGCGCTTCGGTAGCGCGCTGAACTTAAACATCCATTTCCATATGCTGTTCCTCGACGGCGTGTATGTGACGAGCGGCAAGCGGTTGACCTTTCGCCGG
>JAURHQ010000320.1 GCA_030833185.1 Gammaproteobacteria bacterium
CGTGGGCGTTGAACCGGCTACCGCCGACACCACTTTGCCCGTCGCAATCCGGCCCTTGCTGGTGTTGACCGCAACCACGCGCCCGGCGCTGACTTCAACGCCCGTGACGGCGGTGTGCTGGAAGATGTCGACGCCCAGTTGTGACGCACGGCGGGCATAGCCCCAGGCCACCGCGTCGTGGCGGGCGATGGAACCCGGCGCGTGGTAGAGCGCGCCCAGAATGGGATGGTTGCCGCCGCACTGGAGGTCAATTTGCGGGCAGGCTTTTTTCACATCCGCAGCCGAAACCAGTTCGCTGTTCACGCCGTAATGTTTGTTGACCTCGGCCCGCCAGCGCATGGTTCGCAGCGTCGCCTCGGAGTGGGCCAGCGTGAAATGCCCGCGATTGGAATAAAACAGATTCAGGTCGAGCCGGTCGGACAGGCTCTCGAACAGCTCCACGCTGCGCTTATAGAACAGCACGCCTTCGGGCGTCAGGTAGTTGGAGCGGATGATGGTCGTATTGCGGCCGGTATTGCCGCCGCCGAGATAACCCCGCTCGATGACGGCGACGCGTTTGATGCCGTGTTCGGCCGCGAGGTGGTAGGCGCAGGCCAGACCGTGGCCACCACCGCCGATGATGACCACGTCGTAGCTGTCACGCGGGGCATCGGGCGTGTTGAAGAACCGCGGTTCAGCGTACTGCGGGTTGAGCGCGTATTTGAGGAGGCGTAGCGACATGGGTGCATTATATGCAACTAAGTTGCTTTTAAAGCACCCCCGCAGACACGAAAAAATCACCATCGCGCGAGGGCCCGGCAATGAAGCGGAACAGCGAAGGGATTTAGTCGTCGGACGCCTGCCGCGTACAAGCCCCGGAGGCTGAGCTTCGCGCGAAAACGCGCTGGTACGCGGCAGGCACCCGCCGTCGGTTGGCCCGGCACGCCGACACGGCGCGGGGTGCGTTAGCAGCGCTTTTGCAAGGCTGGGGCCAACCGCGCTGATTCGCGAAAAATGCTGGTTTTGCGGGCCGCCGGGCACGAGGCCCACGCGTCAAGCAGCCTGCGCCGACCACTAGCAGAGTCATTCTGGCGCGTGCCGCACCAGCGACGCGCACAGTTCACAGGCCGCAGGCCGCTCGCCAGTTGCGGTAGAGGTGTTGCGCCCACTGGTTGAACGCGGGGACACAGGCCGCCGCCTCACGCTCCAGCGTCAATGCACCTTCAGGGCCCAGATGCTGTTCGAGCGCCGCGCGGTATTCCGGAATGGCACGCCACTGCGGCACCGTCTCGTTGGTGATCTCCAGATGAAACTGCATGGAGAAAGCGCGCTCGCCGACGCTCATGGCCTGCACCGCGCAGCGCGGTGAATGCATCAAGGCCCGGCCGCCCGGCGGCAGGCGCTGCACTTCAGCCCCGTGCCACTGCAGGACCTGAAGCGGGGACGGCATGCCCGCAAGAAATGGACTGGGCGCATCCGCATCGCAGCGCTCCACCGGCATGATCCCGACCTCGCCCAGCGCCGCCGGTCCCACCTCGCCGCCCAGCGCGGCCGCCAGCAGCTGATGGCCGAGACAAAAGCCGAGAAACGGCAGCTGCCGCGTTACCACCGCCTCCCGGATCGCCGCCTGTTCCGGAATCAACCACGGGTGGCTGTCCGTCTGCCAAACGTCCATCGGCCCGCCCATGACCCACAGCGCGGCCACCCCATCCAGCGACGGCACAAGGTCACCGGCGTCGAGTTCCACCGGCACGTAGTCAAAGCCATCAGCAGCCAGAAAGTCGCGGAACACGCCGGGGTGCTCCACGTCGAGATGCTGAAACACGAGGATTGTTTTGCGCTTGGCGGACATCGAGACCTCCGGATGACGTGCTGGGGCTGGTGATTGAGCGCCGGGGCGCCCGCTGGCAGGATGCAGGCCACATGGCGTTGGCAGCAAGCACTCGGGAGTTAGCGATGGATCTGAAACGACACGGGGTCTTTTTGTTCAACGAAGGCATGACCGCCAGCGCCTTGAAACAGCACGTCCAGCGCATCGAGCAGTTGGGCTATGGCGCGGTGTGGTTTCCCGAAGCCATCGGCAGGGAACCCTTCGCCACCGCAGCGTTCATCCTCAATCACACCGACACCCTGATCGCTGCCACCGGCATTCTTAACATCTATGGCCGCGACCCCACGGTAACCGCAATGGGGCAGCAGACGCTGGCCGAAATGTCCGGCGGGCGCTTTCTGCTCGGTCTTGGCGTCTCGCACAGTTTTTTTGTCGAGGCGCGCGGCCACACCTACGGCAAGCCGCTGGGCGCGATGCGCAGCTATCTGGCCGCGCTCCGGCAGTGCCATACCGGGATCTCCATTACCCGCAATCTCGCAGTAGACGGCTTCGCGCCGCAGCCGGTCGGGCGCGGCAAGCTGGGCGCGATCGTGACGGAGGTGGGCGAGTTGCCGGTGGTGCTGGCCGCGCTGGGGCCAAAGATGAACGCACTGGCGGCGGAGTTGACGCAGGGCTCTCACCCTTACAACACCACGCCCGAACATACCCGACGCTGCCGGGAGATCCTGGGCCCAGACGCCCTGCTCTGCCCGATGCAGCGGGTCTGCCTGACCACCGATGCGCGCAAGGCGCGGCAGGTCGGGCGGCAAATTCTCGCGATGTATCTGGGCCTGCCCAACTATCGCAACATGCTGCTCGACTGCGGCTACAGCGAGCTCGACTTTGAGGACGGCGGCAGCGACCGGCTGATCGATCAGCTGCTCGGCTGGGGCGATGAAACCGCGATTCGGGGCTACGTGCAGGCGCATCTCGACGCCGGCGCCACCCATGTCTGCGTCCAGCCAATCGATGTAGACCATCCCAACCGCCCCGGCATGGAAGGCAAGCTTGCCCGTATTGTTTTTGCAGCAACCGATGTGCAAAAAGCCCCGCGCCGCGATGCCATGCGCATAACGCAAGGATTGATGGGTGAAGATGTACGCGTGTATGAAAGGCAGGAAGGCTGGGC
>JAURHQ010000321.1 GCA_030833185.1 Gammaproteobacteria bacterium
CCTGGGCTTCGCGTTCGCCCCGATTGCTGACCAGATATACCTCTGCCCCGCAGCTGGCGGCCAGCAGCCCGACGCAGTTGCCGACCGGCCCCGTGCCGCCCAGCACGTGGACGCGGCGCCCTTTGAGGCCGCTGCCGTCGGTTTTCTTCAGCCAGTGTTCGGCCAGCGCGACCATCGCCGCTGCCGTGGTAATCGCGCCGCTAGGATCGGCCAGCACCGAGACCTCAAACGGCGGCACCATCGCCTGACGCGCGGCATTCAGCATGTCGATCGCCAGATGGAAATCGCGCCCGCCGATGAAGATGCCGGTGCGTTTCACGCCCACTGGACTGCGCGAAAAAATGGTGTCCTGCGTTAGCGGATGGATTTCATCCAGCGTCACGTTGCAGTAGGGAATCACCGCATCGTAGTTGGCCTCATAGGCCATGTTGATATCAAAGGGACTGACGTACTTGGTCGGGCTGAACACGTGCAGCAGATAGGGGTCTTTCATCGACTCGATTCCTCGTCGTTAATGCTGTGACGGCGCGGCATCCGGGCGCGCGGCGTTCAGATGCCGACCTCGATCCGGGCGCCGCGTGCGGCCCCGGTGACCATCAGACAGCGCAGCCCCTCTGCCAGGCGCGGCCTGCAAGCCTCGATCACTGCCTCGGCCGAGGCAGCGTCAGGCGTGAATATAAACCCGGTTGGTCCCCAGGAACTCTGACCAATGCCCGCAAAATCGAAGCGTCGCGCCAGCGCCTGCAGGCACTCGCCAACCAGCGGGCTGGTAAATCGTCCGCCCTGGGCGGGCGCAAAGTAGTCGCCCACCATGGCCTGAATATGCCCGATATGCTGGCTGAATTCGCGGAAATTGCCTTCTGCGACGGCGGGCAGCAAACCCACCAGCACCCGCCGCGCCAGTTCCCCCGCACGCGGCTCGTCCATCGCGGACAACTGTCTGAAGGCGCTGCGTTCGCTGACCCCGCTCAAGCCTTCGTGGCGCTCATCCAGCAGCAGTACGCAGCGCCAGTCTGCCGGCCAAGGCCAGCGCCCCAGCAGGGGTGGCGCCTGCGTCGACTCGCCCCGCCCGCCATCAAGCAAAAAGCCACCCTGCTCGAAAGCAGCAATGCCAATGCCGGAACGCTGACCGCGCCCGGCCAGCAGGGCCAGTTCGCGCGGTGTGCGGTCAAGCCCGAGCGCGCCGGCACATGCCGCACCGGCCGCCAGCGCGATCAGCGTGCCCGAACCAAGCCCGGCGTGCGCCGGCGGCACCGCGTGAACCTCCACCTTGAGCCCGGTCGTGAGTCCGGCGGCATCGATCAACTTGGCCGCGATCCCGGCCACGCGTGCCGCGTGCGGGCCGACGACCTCGGTGTTCGCCTGTCGGGTTGCGCTGACCACCGCATCCAGCCCGTCGATCGCCAACCCGATGCTGCCAAATTGACGCCCGAGCCCGCCGTGCAAGTCGACGAAACCCAGGTGCAAACGCGCGGGCGCGGTGACGGTGCAGCGAAGCGCGGAACGAGGGGTCACGCAGGAAGCCCGGTGTTGGAGGGGCCGCCATACTAACCCAAGGATCAGGGACGGCCAGCGTGGCGCGGGTAGTCCGGGCATCGAGGCCGTGTTAACGTGCGACGGCCTTCCCACGGTTGATGCGAGCGTGGCCGAAGCACACCACGATCCGGTTAATTCTTTACCCGTAAGCAGTGCCGTGCCCAAGCAAAACGCCGTCGATTCAGCGCCCGAAATCCTCCACCACGAGGTGAGTTGTCCGTTCTGCGGACTACTCTGCGACGACCTCACCACCCGCACCGAAAACCAGCGCGTCACCGTGCAAGCGATCGCCTGCCCGAAAGCCACGCGCGCCTTTGCCGCGTGCGTGCCGCCGGGTGAGCCGCTGATCGATGGCAAGCCCGCCGCGCTGGACGATGCGCTGGCCGCCGCCACTCGCCTGCTGAAGCGCAGCCGCCAGCCCCTGTTCGGCGGTCTGGCCACCGACGTTAACGGCATGCGCGCGGCGCTCGCGCTGGCCGAGCGTTGCGGTGCCATCCTCGACCACCGTCACGGCGAGGCGCTGAACCACGGCGTGCAGGTGTTGCAAAGCCGCGGTCAAACCACCACCACGCTCGCCGAAGTGCGCAACCGGGCCGATCTGGTGGTGTTGGTGGGTGCGAACATCAACGAAGACTTCCCGCGCTTCGCCGAAATCTGCCTCGCGCCGGCCGAGACCCTGCACCCGGCGGGCACGACAGGCCGCCAGGTCTGGCACCTCGGCCCCCGCGCCGAGCGGCCGCGGCAGGCCGGTCTCAGGCTCGAGCAAATCGCCTGCCCGCAGGCCGAACTGCTCGACACCCTCAACGCACTGCGCGCCAGCCTGCGGGGCCGCGCCCAAGGGCTAACGGGGCAGCGCGCCAAGGCCATCACGGCACTGGCCGCCGCCATCAAGCAGGCCGCCTACACGGTCTTCGTGTGGGCGCCCGGACAGCTCGATGCCGGCGCGGCCGCGTTGCTCATCGGCAGCATTGGCGAGCTATGCGGCGAGCTTAACCGCAGCCAGCGCGCGGCCGGTCTGGCGCTCAGTGGCAATGACGGCGCTCAGACCGCGCTCGCTGCCACCGCCTGGACCACCGGTTATCCGCTGCGCCTGTCCTACGCCGGCCCGACCATCGACTACGATCCGCTGCGCTACCAGTCCCGGCGTCTGCTGGCCGAGCAGGCGGTCGATGCCCTCCTCTGGATCAACTGCTTCAGCCCCGCGCCGCCGCCGGACAACGACCTGCCCTGCGTGGTCATCGGGACGGCGGGCAGTGAACTCCGCCGCCCCGGCAGCGTGTTCCTGCCGGCCGGCACGCCGGGCGTCGATCGCGGGCGGGCAGGTCCTACGGCGTCGGCTCGGCCGCCGGCCACAGCACCGGAGCGTTAGGCAGCGCCTCCATTGCCTGTTCAGTGCGGTACACGCGCAGGCCTCGCGCCTCGTAGTTT
>JAURHQ010000322.1 GCA_030833185.1 Gammaproteobacteria bacterium
ACCTGGCGCGCTCGGTCGCGCTGCGCCGCCGCGCGCTGGGCGGCTCGCACCCCGACACCGCGGTTGCGCTGAACAACTATGCGGGGCTGCTGCGCGCCGGGGGCGACGCGGAGGGCGCGGCGACGCTGCTGGCGGCGTGCGTGCGCGCCTGGGACGCCGCCGTCGGGCGGGGCCACCCGCAGGCGGCGGCGGCGGCGCACAACCTGGGCGCCGCGCTGCGCGACGCCGGGCGGCCGGAGGAGGCGCTGCCGCTGTTCGCGCGCGCGGCCGCCGCGTGGGCGGCGGCGCGGGGCTGCATCACGTTTTTAAGATAGTCGGGGCTTAGGGTGGCGCCGCCGGCAATGCCGTCGGCGACCGTGGCGGCCACGCGGAGCATGTCGGGGAAGACGGCGGCGAGGAACACGGTGAAGGGCGTGGCGAGTGGTTGAACGACCGGGGTCCATTGCATGCGATGGATTTTGCCTTCGAAGTGCAGGGCCTCGCCGGCGGGGCAGCGGGCCATGCGCTGCAGAATCTGCACGTATTCGCGGAGCTTGGTGAGCACGCGGGCATGGGGAATGCCCTGCCAGACTTCGTTGACCTCGCGGTTGCCGCCGCCCACGCCCAGCACCAGGCGGCCGTTGGCGAATTCGTTGAAGTCTATTGCGCTAATGCCGGCCAGCAGCGGGCTGCGGGCGTAGGCGTTGATCACGTAGGGGCCGAGGCTAATGCGCTCGGTGGCGGCGGCGATGGCGGTGAGTAGCGCCCAGGCGCTGCGGTAGACCTCGGCCACATAGACGCCGCTGAAGCCGGCGGCTTCGGCGCGGCGGGCGGTGGCGACCAGATCTTTCATCTCGCCGTTCAGGAGCAAGAGGCCGAGGTTCATCGCGCATCTCCGGCTGGTGGGGTGGGTGGAGTGTAGAGGGCGGGTGGGCGGCGGGGGAAATGGGGGCGTTTGGGCTTTGGCGGGGGGTGTTGCCGGCGTGAGGCTGGTGTCGCGGCGTTGCCGCTCCCACGGGGGGCGTTAGCGCGGTTTCTGGATCTCGCCGTCTGGTTTGAACAACTCCACCGCGCCGGTGGGGGGGGATGTCTGCAAGTCGCGCGCGTATTTGCGCTCGCGGGTCACGATGGTGTCGTTTTTCAGGCGGGTCAGGGTTTTCACCTGCGCGCTGCCGCTGGTGGCGTGAAAACACAGCTTGCGCGGCAGCAGGCCGCCCAGATGTTCGCCCATCAGCTTCAGTCGCTCGGTCTGAATATAGCTGCGCACAAAGGCGATATTGGCGGCGCCAATGTTGGTCATCATCTCGCCCAGCACGGCACCGCCGCCGGCCACTTTGATGCACAGGCGCTCGCGCTTGCCGCCCAGCGCCAGCACGCCGTTCACCAGAAACTCCATCGCAAACACGCCGTAGCGGGTCGAAGCGCCAATGCCCTGCTCTTCGGGCCCGCCGCTGGGGCTAACCAACATAAAGTGGTTCATGCCGCCCACCCGGGCCACGGGGTCCCACACGCAGGCGGCCACACAGGAGCCCAGAGTGGTGATGATGAATTCGTCGTGCGAGCTCACGTAGAACTCGCCAGGCTGCACCTTGGCCGAGACGGCCCGGCGGCGCGGGTCCCAGTAGCGATTGATATGCGCAAAGCCGGGCATGGCGGGCGGCAACTCGGGAATGGCGGCCAGCGGCGTGACGGCGGGTGGTTTGTTATTTGTAGGGTGGCTGGCCACGGGTAGCGCCCGGTTCTTGTTAGGGGTGTCTGCGTACGGGTTTAGCCTGCCGTGGGCGGTGGCCTAGTCCTTGATGCCTGCCTCACAGCGGTCAGACAAGCTGACCCGTGTGCAATAAGCGAACCTTATGGCCCGAAACTTTAACTTCTTGTTGGGGTGGCGGCAGAAAGTGCCGGTGCGTTGGCGAGGAGGCGGCCAGCGCGACGGCAAAAGCGCATGAAAAAGGCGCTGGGTCTGGGCGCTTATTGGTCGGGGCGGGGGAAGTTGGGTGGAATGGTGCGCCGTGTAGGATTCGAACCTACGACCCTCGGATTAAAAGTCCGGTGCTCTACCAGCTGAGCTAACGGCGCGCGGGGAAACGTGGCCAGCAGAGGCTGGCGCGGGGAGGGCGGATGATAGCGAAACATCTTGGGTAGACCAAGCAACGCGCGGCGTGGTTTGCGTGAGCGGGGGCGAGCGGGGTGGCTGGTGGGCGGTGCCGTCGAGGGGCTGGCGGGTGGGGCTTTGCCTCGACTGCGGATGTTGGCGGCTTGACGCTGGCGTCGCGGCGTTGCCGCTCACGGGATTTGCGATGGCGCTTGGGACCAGCGCTATCGCGGCGCTTACCGGTGAGCGACCGGTACGGTCTGGCCGCATGCGCTGCCCGGCCAACACGCAAGGCTGGCGCTTCGGCGCGGATGGCTTGAAAATCCCGCCCGCGGCCCCATCGTGGCGGTCGTGTTCCTTTTCGATCGCCAACGAGAACGCCATGCCTACCTACGCTTATTTATGTGCGGCCTGCGGCCACAAACTTGAAGCCGTCCAGAAGATGTCCGAAGACGCCCTGAAGGACTGCCCCCACTGCGGCAAGCCGGAGCTGGCCCGGCAGATTTCGGCGGTGGGTTTTGCCCTGAAGGGCTCGGGCTGGTATGTGACCGACTTCCGCGACAAGGGCAAGACCAAGGCCGGCGGCAGCGAGAGCACCGACACCACGACCAAGACCGAAACGACCAGCACCCCGGCCGCGACCGAGACCAAGCCGTCCAGCAGCAGCGGCGAAGCGGCCTGATGACCAACGGCTGGCCCGCTTCGGGTCAGTCTCTCGCGTTGCAGCACCCCTGATGCGCCCCGTATCATGCGCCCGGCATGGTGAGGGCGATTTTGCGCTCGCGCCCGCGCCTCCTACCCCCAGCAGCCAAAAGCCTAAACGCCCATGCGAACTCATTATTGCGGTGACGTCACCGAAGAATTGATCGATCAGGAAGTCACCGTCTGCGGG
>JAURHQ010000323.1 GCA_030833185.1 Gammaproteobacteria bacterium
AAAGCGTTTGGCGCGCATCATCATCGCGCCGATGCCGTCGGTGGTGGCCACGATTTCGGCGACCACGAGATAGGTCCAGCCCACCGCCAGCATCTGGCGGAGCGTGTCGAGATAGCCCGGCAAGCTCGCCGGCAGCACGATTTTCCACAGGATCTGGCGCCGGCTCGCGCCCAGCGTGCGGGCGGTCTCGATGAGCTCGGTACGCACGGCCAGCGTGTTATCCATCAGGAGCGAAATGAGAAAAAACACCACGCCCACCAGCAGCAGCGCAAGCTTCTGCGATTCGCCCGCGCCCAGCCACATCAAGAACAGCGGAATGAACGCGGTAGCCGGCAAATAGCGGAAGGCGGAGACCAGCGGATTGAGCAACGCCCCCACGCCGGCAAACGAGCCCATCAGCAGGCCGAGCGGCAGGGCAATCGCCGCCGCCAGCGCAAAGCTCACCATGATGCGAACCAGACTGGCCCAGATGTCTGCGGCAAAGTTGGCTTCGTTGAGCAGTCGCCACAGCGCGGCGCCGACATCGGTCGGCGGCGGAAACAATTGGCGCGGCACCTGACCGCTCACGCCCAGCCACTGCCACGCCCCCAGAAAGATGGCCGCGCCCGCGATCCCCAGCCACACCACCGTGGCGGGCTTCAGGCTTTGTTTGAAATCAAACCAGGCCTGGCTTGGGATGGCGGAAGATGCAGGGCGCTTGCTCATGCCCGGCTATCGCAAGGCCTGTGCCAGCGCGCCCGTGGCGCCGGGATCGCCAGCAGGATCGGCGGTGGCTGCGGGGCAGCGCAGGGAACTCGCGCTAGCCAAGTGGCCCGCGCGCACCAAAAAAGGCGGCCTGCACGGCACGAGGCAAGAACTTGGGGCGCGCCCCGCTGGCCGCGTTCAGCCCGTACACTACGCCCCGTGAATGCCCCTACCTCTGCCCAGTTCAGTTTCCAGAGCTTTCGTCACGACGCGCTTGCGGTCGTGATGGTCGGCTGGCCCCTTATCCTCAATAACCTGTTCAACATCGGCGTCAATGTGTCAGACACCTTGATGATTGGCCGGCTGGGCGCGACCCAACTGGCCGCGCTGTCGATCGGCTCCAGCCTCTGGATCGGCAGCTTCCTCGCGGGACTGGGCGTCATCATGGCGCTGGGCCCCACGGTCTCGCAGCACTACGGCGCGCGGCGCCTGCTCGAGATTGGCCGCGACACACGGCAGGCGGTGTGGCTGGCGCTGATTCTTTCGGTGCTCGTCATCCTCCTCATCAACCATCTCAGCGCGCCGCTGCTGTGGCTGGGCATCGAGGCCGACGTGGTGGAACTGGCGCAGGGCTATCTGCGCGGACTCTCCATCGGCGTGCCGGGCTGCTACCTCTATCACGTGATGCGCCAGATGAACGAAGGCATTGGCCGCACCATCCCCATCATGGTGGTGATGGGCGTGTCGCTGGTGGTGAACGTGGCGGTGACCTGGTGCCTCGTGTTTGGCGCGTTTGGCCTGCCGGCGCTGGGCGTGCTGGGCTCTGGCTTGGGCAACGGCATTTCCTACTGGGTGATGTTTGCGCTAATCACGGTGCATGTGTCGCGCTCGCCGGTGTATCACGCCTTTCAGCTCTGGCGGCGGCTGGAATGGCCGGACATTGCGGCGCTGAAACGCCTCATGGGTCTCGGTGGACCGATCGGGCTCTCGCTCCTGTTGCAGGCCGGACTTTTCACCACCCTCGCGTTGCTGATGGGCACGCTGGGCAAGACCTACGCCGCCGCGCATCAGATTGCGCTCAACTATGCGGGGCTGGTGTTCATGGTGCCGCTGGGGCTGGCTTTCGGCACGGCGGTACTGGTTGGCCAGCACATCGGTGCCGGCAATCCGCAGCACGCGCGGCGCATCGGCATTACCGGCATCGTGCTTTGCGGCTGCATCGCGGCCAGCGTGGGCCTGTTGACCTTTTTCTCCGCGCACTGGATTGCCCACGCCTACACGAGTGATGCGGCGGTGGCCGCGCTCGCGACGTCGCTGCTGGGGATTTCGGCGATCCTGCAAACCGGCGACGGCACGCAGAGCGCGGCGGCGGGCGCGCTGCGCGGCATGAAAGACACGCGCATTCCCATGCTCATCAACGGCGCAATTTACTGGGGCATCGGCTTTGTGCTGTCCTGGGGACTGGGCATTCATTTCGGCTTCGGCGCCTATGGCATCTGGGCCGGCCTTGCGACCGCGCTGTGTGTGGCGGCGGTGGTGCTGACCTGGCGTTTCCGCGTGGTCATCGCGCGGCATGTGAGCGCGTGGGAAGCCCGGCCAAGGCTGTAGCCGCCGCGCTTGCCGCGCTGGCACTGGGCGCGTTGGCAGCGCCCGGCTTGCCGCGTTTCTCCGCGTTGGCACCGGGTGGCGCAATCACCGGCTGGTCCGTGCTGCGTCCTGCGCCCAAAGCGCCGGACACCCGTTACAGCCTGGTCAGCGATGACGGTCAGACGGTCGTCAAGGCCGAGGCGCAGGCTTCGATGTCGGGCCTCGTGTATCGCTTCGCTCCGCCGCTGGCGAACGCGCAGCGGCTTTCCTGGCGCTGGCGCATCGCCGGCGTCCCGCTCAAGGGCGATCTCCGCACCAAGGCCGGCGACGACTACGCCGCGCGGGTCTACGTGTTGTTCGACTACCCGCGCGAGCGGCTGCCCTTGCTGACCCGCACGCAGCTTGCGCTGGCCGAAGCCTTCTACGGCCAGCCGCTGCCCACCGCGGCGATCAACTACGTGTGGGACAATCGCGCACCCGTCGGCACGGTGCTGCCCAACGCCTACACCGATCGGGCGCGCATGATGGTGCTGCAGTCGGGCAGCGCGCGGGTCGGGCAGTGGGTCAGCGAGACGCGCGATCTGGCGGCTGATTTTCGCGCCGCATTCGGCGAGGCACCGCCGCCAATTACCGGCATCGCGATCGCGACCGATAGCGATAACACCGGCGAGACGCTAA
>JAURHQ010000324.1 GCA_030833185.1 Gammaproteobacteria bacterium
GGCGACCTTCTCGGTCGACACCTTCATGGACGGCCTGGTCTGCCCGCCGATGCGCACGGGTCGCAAGCTGCGGCAGGAGTCCTGGTGGAAAGCCATCTGGGAGCGCCGCACCCGCGCCTCCACCATGAACATCCTGGACGACAAGATGCGCCTCGCCGGCTGCGCGATGATCAACAACGCCGCGCACGAGCTACTGGCCGAGTTTGGCGCCGCCTACTACAAGCGCGCCATTCGCGAAGTGATTGAAGAATCCCGCCGCATGATAGTCGACAACATGCGCGCGCTGATGGTGCCCGGCACCTACAACGGCTGCGCCTTCCGGCTGGTGAAGTACGAAGGTCTGCAGAACGTCTGGTCGCACGCCAACAAGAACACCCTCATTCACGTGCGGGCCAGCGTGGAGCCCAACGAAAAGGGCCTCATGCTGGACACCGAGGGCAGCTCGCGCTGGGGCTATCACTCGTACAACGCAACGCCCGGCGGCGCGGACGCGGCGGTGTTTCTGGGCATGATCAATTCCTTCGCCCACAACACCAAGGTCACCGCCGGCATCGAGCTTGCCGTGCAGCGCCACTACGCGCTGGGCAGCATCTACAACCCGGACTACGAGTTCACCAGCAACGCCAACCTGTGGGCGCAAACGGTGGCGCTGAACAGCATTGGCTTTAACGCCGTGTCGCGGGCCACCTTTGCGCGCGGCTATATGGAAGAAGCCTTCACGGTCGACGGCAACTGGGGCGCCTTCCAGGGCGCCGGCACCACCGCCGACGGCACCAGCTACGGCTTTACCAACTTCGAGTGGCTGGGCGGCACGGGCCGTGGCGCCTGGTGCTACAAGGATGGCGAACCGCTGGTGTGGGCGGCCTGGTCGCAGATCGCCACCATCGGCGACGCCGAAGAGTTTGAGGCCTGCGTGCCGCCGCTGTTCTACCTCGGCCGCAAGCTGCTGCCGGGCTATTTCGGCTACGGCAAGTATCGCGGCGGTCCGGGCAACTCGGCCGTCCACTGGTGCGTGGAGCCGGGCAAGCACGTGGCGCTGACGCGCCCCAACGGTGGCCTGTCCTGCACGACCTCGGTGGGCCTCGGCATGAGCGGCGCCTATCCGGGTCCCGGCTCGTTCATGATTTCTGCCCGCGGCACCAACCTGCCGGAACTCATCGCCGAAGGCGAAACCCCACGCGATGCGCGCGAACTGATGGCGCAGGTCGACAGCGGCCAGCTGAAGGTCGAGAGCCTGGAAATCTGGAAAACCGACTGCCCCGAACTTGCGCTGCACGACCACGACCTGTTTGTGGACGCGGCCGGTTCTTCCGGCGGCTGGGGCGATCCGCTGGACCGCAACCCGGCGCTGGTGATTCAGGACCTGAACGACGGCGTGGCGCCTGACTATGCCTTTGTCAGCAATATGCACGGCGTGGTCGCCACCCAAAACGCCACCGGCGACTGGGTGCTGGACGCCGCCGCCACCACCGCCAAGCGCGCCGCGCTGCGCAAGGCCCGATTGGACGACTCCCTGCCCGCCGCCGACTGGTGGCAGCAGGAGCGCGCCAAGGTGCTGGCCAAAGACGTGGTGCCCGAGGTGCACGAGATGTATTCGCAAAGCCTGAGCTTTGCCAAGTTCGACGGCGAGTTCCGTCGCTTCTGGCAGGTTCCCGCTGATTTCAGCTTCAGCAAGGAGTAAGTCATGGCCGGCGAAGCACAAATCAGTAAAGAACTGATCGGCCAGCTGATTGAAGGCACGATCGACGACGACAACACCAACCGCCTGCAGCGGCTGCCGCGCAAGGATCAGGATCGCTTCCTGAACTACGTGGCGGTGCTGCAATCCCGCGTCAGCTGGACCGACCAGATCCTGCTCCGCCTGGGCGACCGGCTGTACGTGGTGCGCAACGCCGCCGGGCAGCGCACGGTGAAGTGCGACTGCGGGCACGAGTTTGGCGACTACCGTCAAAACTGGAAGCTGGGCTGCAAGGTCCGCGTGCGCCGCACGCTGGCCGAGATGCGCGAAGTCTACGACCCCGCGCCGGCCTGTCCGGAACCGGGCTGGCAGGAAGTGCGCGAGTTCTTCTGCCCGACCTGCGCGGCACAACATTCGGTGGAAGTGGTGGCCCCGGGCTACCCGGTGGTGTTCGAAATGCTGCCGGATCTGGACAAGTTCTACCGGGAGTATCTGGGTCAGCCGCTGCCGGACGAATCGCCCGACTGGTACGCCGACCGTACCGAAGCCTTGACCCAACGCTGGGCGGCCGGCGCCACGGGTTAAACCCGCGCCCGCTGGTGGCGTGCGGCGCCTGTGGCCCGCACGCCACGCCCCCTGCTCTGTGACAACACCTAGTTTCAGGAATTGCCCATGTCCGACTCGCACGCGACCGCGACCGACGATCGCCAGTTCATTCTCGCTTTTGACGCCGGCGGCACCATGACCGACGCCATTCTGGTCAAGCCCGACGGCAGCTTTACGGTGGGCAAGTCCATCAGCCGCCGTGAAGACGAACCCCGCAGCTACCGGGAATCGGTGACCGATGCGGCCAACAACCTTGGGCTGACGGCCGAGGAAGTCCACGCGCGCTGCGGCGCCGACATCTACTGCGGCACCGGCATGCTCAACACCGTGCTGACCGGCAACGGTCGCAAGGTTGGCCTGATGGTGACCCGCGGTTTTGAAGACATCACCGTGATGGAAGGCGGGCTGTCCTATCTCGGCCAGAGCCAGAACGAAACCCTGCACCAGCAGTTGCACCGGCACACCCGTCCGCTGGTCGATCCCAAGAACGTCTTTGGCGTCAGCGAGCGACTGGGCGGTGGTTGCTATCAGGGCAACATCCACCTGCCGCCGGGCGCGGAGCGGCCCGACCGCACGCTCGACCACCTGTTCTTCAGCCCGGGCATCGTCATCGAGCGCCATCGCGTGGTCGACGTGCCGGCGTGGGTGTCGGACCACCTGCCG
>JAURHQ010000325.1 GCA_030833185.1 Gammaproteobacteria bacterium
TGTTGCCAAGCAAGTCGTTGAACAGCTTTTCGTCCCGCTCAACAATCCCCGCCGCGTCTGGCGTGGGGCGGGCTTTCCATGCGGTGACGGCTTCGGCTTCTGACGAACAGATCGGACCTCTGCATCCGCCATAACATTCGACCCACTGGCGAAATTCGCTAGATCGCTTGACGTTGACTGCCGTATTAGGTCCGCAAAACGGGCACGGCTTCAATTCATCCATCGTTCGTCTCCATGTGTTCGCCGCGCTCGATGGCTGCGGCGGTCAGGTCCAATGTCTTTGCGCGCTCAGCCAAAATAGCGGCATCAGCGTAAAGCAGCGCAACAGTTGGGGAACTATATAGATGACACCCGAAGCCATTAGTCATCTACCTTCTCGGCTTTCTTGCGCTCGCGCTTCACGCGGCGTTCGATCTTCTTCGCCTGCTGCCCCTTGTCTTTCGGGCGATAGGCGAACACGCGATCAGTCACCGCGTCGAGTATCTTCCGGATGGCTTCACTCATGCGATCAATTCCTTGTAGGTGAGGCGCTGGCCGACGCCTCCACGGCCAAGGTTCAACCGCTTGCTTTCGTGCTTCGCAGCCTCTTTTCCGCCGATGTAGGCTTCGTCAATTTCCACGATGCCTGCCAGTTCGGTAGGGTCGTTGCCGCAAGCCTCGCGGAGCCGTTGGAGCATGAACCACGCGGTTTTCTGCGTGACGCCGATCTGCGCGTGAAGCTGGACGCTGCTGATGCCCTTGCGCGCGGTGACGAGCAGGTACATGGCGTAGAGCCATTTGTGCAGCGGCACCTTGGACCGCTCAAAGATGGTGCCCGTGCGGATCGTGAAATCGAGCAGACAGGCGTTGCAACGATAGAAGCCGCCCTTGCGGACGCCAATGCGCTTCGCCTCGCCGCAAGCGGGGCAGGTGGCCCCGTCAGGCCAGCGCCGCGCCTCGAAATAGACGCGGGCGCTTTCCTGATCGGGGAACATGCGGAACAGCTCGAATGTGCTGATGGTGGATTTACTCATCGCGCATCCAATCTTCCAACTCATCTTCCGCGTCAGTGGCGTAAGCACCGTGGCCCTCGCATTTTGGGCACGTGGTTTCGTAAAGACCCGACCCAAGGCGCGGCTCGCGCGTCAGTAGCCAGCCTTCGCCACGGCACCGTTCACACTCAACATCAACGATCATGCGTCGTCTCCCGGATGATAGCTTTCACCGCGGGCCAGTTCGTCGAGCGAAAGCCCGTGGTAGGTTGGGTCTTTTGGACCTACGCGTTCGTTCAGATGGTCCGCGATCCGCTTGAGGCTAATCGCGATCGACATAGCAGCCGCTTCAAGAGGCGTTTGCACATCACGGCTCTCAGGCTCGTATTTACCTTCCAATGGGTGTGGATGAGGGGTCATTGCGCCTCTCCCGATCAGGCGAAAGTGAAGTCACGTTCGCGGAACTGGTGGCCGAACCAGCGCGGGGCAGGGTTGCTGCCGGTGAGGTCAGCGAACAACGCATATTCCGCGTTGCCGTTCGCGTCGAAGCGAAAGCAACGGTCGGAAGGCTTGCGCTCGTCCGTTCCGTTGTCCTCAATGAACACGCCGTTGGCGAGGGTGGAAAACTTAACCAGCATAGCAGCCTCCTCTCGGTTGGGGCGGAATTGCCCGCTGCATGAGAAGATAACTACCCGAGGAATTATCGGGGGTCAAGTATATAATTCCCAAAAAATGAGACGCACCCGCCACGGCCCGACAACACGTCAATCAGCGCGGCCCTTGGCGTCATTGGGGTGCCATGATAGATCACCGGGCTACCCATCACGCGGTCCTTTCGCGGGTTGGCAGGGGTGGGGTGGGGAAAGCGTCATCCATGATCGCCATGTTGATGAGGGTCATGGCAGCGCGATATTTTTCGATCCGTTCGTGGTCGGCTTGCGTCAACGGCCTTGGAAGTCTGCCAGTGTTCATGTTGTCAGCAAGGTCAGCGCGCTTCACCTTGCGCGCCAATTGGTTCAAGCAGCACCGCTCAATAAACGCCTGATAGCTTTCGCCTTTGCGGCGCGTCAGAGCATCAACAGCATCAGCAACCTCATTGCCAAACATGCGGCTGATAGTCGAAAGCGGAATGCCACCATCCTCTACCACGTCATGCAAAATGGCTGCGATCTGTTCGGCTTCCTTGTCGAACAGCAACATGAGCCGCAGCGGGTGCAGGATGTAGGGCGCACCGCCTTTGTCGAATTGCCCATGGTGAGCGGTGACAGCCAAGCTGATTGCCGACGATAGCCGGGCGTTGTATTCAAGTTCACCCATCACGCGGTCCTTTCGCGGGTTGGCTGGCACCAGCAGGCATATGCATCGCCGCCGACATCATCCCACCAGTCGCCCGGATAGTCTGACTTGCCATCGGTGTAGCGAGCAATACTCACGTCACCATTGTCGTTGCGGACAATGCCGCTAATCTCGCCAGCCCAAACATTGCCGAAAACCAGAACATACGTCCCATCCTTCGGCGCGCTCTCAATCCCCCTCCACCCGCGCTGTAGCTGGCGAATTGCAGTGAGGGCTTGGGCGAACAATTCCTGATAGGCGTATTCGGTCAACCCTGCCTCAATAGCCATCGCCTCACAAACCGCCTCGATCTGTTCGCGTGTCATGTCAGTCATGCTGCACCTCGAAAAACGATCCGTCGCGGATTTCGGCGGCACGAAACGCTCCGGCAATCTCGTCAAACATGTCCTGCACAGCATATTGCTCGACACGGCCAACCAATCGGGTAGTTTTGCCAGCCTCGTTTTCGATGCGCAGCCACCAGCCGCCATCATCGCCCATTTTCGTGAGCCTCTGCGCCTTCTTCTTCCCATAGTTTGCGGGTAATCTCACCGGCATAAAGCCAGACATCGCCGCCAAGGTGCAATCGCAGGCCGACATCAGGCCCACTGTCTTCGTCGGTGCT
>JAURHQ010000326.1 GCA_030833185.1 Gammaproteobacteria bacterium
TGGCGTTCTCGATCAGACAGCCGCGGGCAATCGCGAGATTGCGGGAGCCATCGTAGGTGTTCTCGTGCAAGGGTTCCTTGAACCAGCTCGGCAAGTGCATGGCGGCGCGTTGTTCGGCGTCCGTCTGCCGGAGCCCGATCGAACTGAAACCGCCCGGCGTCAGATTGACCACACAGCGCAACACCTGATTGCTGCAGTCGATGGTGTCGACGCCGCCGGCGTCCCACAGCGCTTGAAGCATTACCGCATTGGTTTCCCAGCGATACACATCGTTGCCCGGGTGTGCGCTGGTATTGGCGCCGTAAAGTGCCTGTAACACCGCAATGTCGAGCAGCATGGGCGTCTCGGGATAGATCTGCCGGGTGGTCGCGGTGTAGTTGCGCGCGGTGCCGGTGACCTCGTACACCAGCGACTGCGGCGCCGTGCGGTAGGCCATCACCGTGTAGGCTTGATTGGCCTGCGTGGCGTCCAGCAGGAAGCCGTCGTCCGGGGCCATGAACGGATGTTTTAGTCCCAGCGCATGCCCTATTTCGTGCACCAGCGTGAACCAGCCCTTGGTTCCCGGGGCATAGGCGCTACCCGCAAGGAAACGGTTGACCCAGACGTTGCCCGCGCCGGCGGCTTCTGTAATGCCTTCGATGCGGCCAGCGTTCAGCTGGTAGTCAAAGTCCGGGAAGCGGGCGAACGCAAGCTGCGCGCCCGGCTGACTGCTGTTGCCAAAACCGAGTTGGCCGGCGTCGCCACCCAGCAGGGAAAAGCGCAGCCCGGCGACCTCGGCGTAGCTCCGCAGCACCGCCTGCGCGGCCGCCTGCTGGGCGCTGGTAAACGGCTCAAAGCCCGGCTGGGCATCGTCCGCCGGACTTTGCCTGAGAAAGCTGTAGCTCAAATCCACCGCCGTGCCGAGGCCGCCCGGTGCGGCGGGCAAACTGCCGGCGGCCAGCGGAAAATTCCAACGCGCCGCCGGGCTGCCGTTAGCGACCAGCGCAAGGGCCTTGAAGGCGTCGGTGGTATAGGTCGCCATGGGGGTCGGCGCGCCTAGCCTGCAAGCCGCAACAGGTCGACGCCCATCTTCAGGATGAGCGCGCTGGACACCAGCAGGAACAGCCGCCGTACAAAGACGGCTCCGCCGCGCAAGGCGGCGTGGCTGCCCACCAGCGAGCCTGCCACGTTACACACGGCCATCACGCCGGCGGTCTGCCACCACACATGGCCGGTGCCGGCAAACAGCGTCAGCGCCGCCACATTGGTCGCTACATTGATGAGCTTCGCCGTGGCCGAGGCGTGCAGAAAGTCATAGCCAAAACCCCGCACCAGGGCGAAGACCAGGAAGCTGCCCGTGCCCGGGCCAAAAATACCGTCGTAGAAGCCAATCCCGGCGCCCAGTGCGGCGCCCGCCAGCGCCTCGCGCCCGCCGGCAAGGCGCGGCGCGTGGTGCAGGCCCAACTCGCGTCGACGCAGGGTGTAGACGGCCACCAGCACCAGCGTCACCAGCACACCGGGACGCAGCCAGGTTGCGGGCAACTGGCTGACCGCCGCCGCGCCCGCCCAGGCGAAAAGCAGCGCGGTCGGCACGGCGCCGAGCAGGCAGGCGCGCGGCAAACGAACGCGGCGCCCGTACTGCAGGGCCGCCGCCGCGGTGCCCCACACCGAGGCGCCCTTGTTGGTGCCAAACAGCGTCGCGGCGTGCGCCTCCGGATACACGGCGAACAGGGCCGGCAACTGCAAGAGGCCACCGCCGCCGGCCACCGCGTCGACCAGTCCGGCGGCAAAAGCGGCCAAGGCCAGCAGGGTAAGTTCGAGAGTCATGCAGGGATCCGGGCAAACAGGCCTGCATGGTATGGTGCGGACATGTTCGGAGTCAGTTTCCGCGCGCTGATTTGTGCGCCAATCCTCACCATGCTGGTGGCGTTCGCCGCGCCGGCCGCACCGCTGCTCGGTACCGTGCAGCATTTCGACCGACAGGCCTATCTGGGGCGCTGGCACCAGATCGCCCTCTTTCCCAATCGCTTTCAGGCCCATTGTCTGGGCGATACCACCGCCGACTATCGGGCGCTGCCGGACGGCACGCTGGAAGTGCTAAACCGCTGCCGCACGCAGGACGGCATCGACGAAGCCCGCGGCGTCGCCCGGGCACACCGACGACACCCGGACAATCCGGCGATTCTCGAGGTTCGCTTTGCGCCGGCCTGGTTGTCCTTCCTGCCGCTGGTGTGGGGCGACTACTGGGTCATTGCCACGCTGGGCCATTACGACGCGGCACTGGTCGGCTCGCCCGATCGACAATACCTGTGGGTGCTGGCGCGCACGCCCACGCTGAGCGACGAGGACTATGCCGCGCTGGTGGCCGTTGCGGTCCGCGAAGGCTTTGACCCGGCGCGCTTGCGCCGCGAGTAGGCCGCATGCGCTACCTGCCGCTGTATCTCGACGCCCACGCCCTGCCCTGTCTCATCGTGGGCGGCGGCGAGGTGGCCGCGCGGAAGCTGGCCTGGCTGCGGCGCGCGGGCGCCAGGGTGACGCTGGTCGCCCCCGAACGCTGTCCGGCCTTGCAGGAGAGCGAGGATTTTCACTACCTCGCCGCGCGCTTTGACCCGATGCATCTAGACGGCCAGCGGCTGGTCATTGCCGCCACCAACCAATACGAAGTCAATCTGGCCGTCGCCGAGGCCTGCCGCGCGCGCGGCATTCCGGTCAACGTGGTCGATACCCCGTCGCTGTGCAGTTTTATTGTGCCGGCGCTGGTCGACCGCTCGCCGCTCATCGTGAGCGTTTCGACGGGCGGCGCCGCGCCCGTGCTGGCCAGACCCATCCCCTGCTGTTGATCGCCGAGCGTCAAACCGCTGGGCGGGGCCGCTTGGGGCGGCAATGGCATGGCCAAGCCGGCGACAGCCTGATGTTCTCCATGGGTCTCACATTGAACCCGGCCAACTGGT
>JAURHQ010000327.1 GCA_030833185.1 Gammaproteobacteria bacterium
CTGAAATCTGTGGAGGGGCAAGTTCTTGATCGTTGACGCGAACCCAGGCATCTCCGTTCTTGGCTTCCATGATTTCGTAGGGCATAAGGTCAATGTCTTTTTGAACAGCTTCCTCTTTAAATTTACGACCAATCAAACGCTTGACAGCAAACAGCGTGTTTCTGGGGTTGGTGACCGCCTGACGTTTTGCCGGCGCACCCACCAGAATTTCGCCGTCTTCCTGATACGCGATGATCGATGGTGTGGTGCGCGCGCCCTCGGAGTTCTCGATAACCTTGGGTTGGCCGCCTTCCATGATGGCAACACAGGAATTGGTGGTCCCGAGGTCAATGCCAATAATCTTGCTCATATGATGTCCCTTCAAAAACTGATTAGATAACTGAGTGCCGATGAAATGCGGTGCTTTGTCGCAGTTTCAAGTCCGGTTACTGTGAAACGGTGACCAGCGCTGGGCGCAGCAGCCGGTCGGAAATCATGTAGCCCTTCTGCAGCACGCTGACGATGGTGTTCGCTTCCTGCTCTGCGGCGACCATCGAAATTGCCTGATGTTTCATGGGGTCGAGCTTTTCGCCCGCCTGCGGATTGATCTCAACCAGACGATTGCGTTCGAACGCACTGGAAAGCTGCTTGAGCGTCATTTCCACACCCTCTTTGAGCAGTTCAATCGAGGGCGTTTCAATTTTCAACGCCATCTCCAGACTGTCTCTTACCGGCAGCACGGCCTCGGCAAAACTTTCCACGGCAAATTTGTGAGCTTTGGAAATATCTTCCTGCGCGCGACGGCGGGTGTTTTCCGCATCGGCCTTGGCGCGCAGAAATGCATCCTGTGCCTCGGCCAGCTTGGTCTCGAGCTCGGCGAGCTGACGAGCCAGAAGCGGCGTTTCCTCGGCCACGGGCGCTGCTGCGTTCTCAGCCGGAACGGGCTCTTTCACCGGCTCTGCGACAGGTTCCGAAGCACCCGCGTTTGTCTGGTCGTTGGAAGGGTTTTCGCCTTGACTCATAAAATCTCCTGCCATTTCAATAACTGTGATGCACTTTCCCGCCGAAACCAGCGAACCGCACATCGGATGATCTGAATAACAATGCCTTGGTTATGGGGATAGCACCCAGCTTTTCAAGACGGCGGCAAAGGCACCGGCAAAAAAAATCGGGGGCCTGTCGGCCCCCGGGCGTGTCGAAAGGCGTCTTAGTTTTCAGCGCCTAATGTAAGCGCCCACTGTCTTCCTATATCAGCGTCCGCCTTGCGCGCCTCCTGCACGGAGGGCAAGCTCGTGGTAGGCCATCCACCCAGATGCTGTTCGACTACGGCCGCCATCGCTTCTATCCATTGCGGATCTTCGTTCAGGCAAGGGATGTAATGAAAAGCACTGCCGCCGGCCGCAAGAAAGTCGTCTCTGGCTTCCATCGAAATTTCCTCCAGCGTTTCCAGGCAATCGCTGGTGAACCCGGGACACATGACGTCAACCCGCCCGACCCCCGCCTCGGCGAGCTTTTCCAGCGTCGGTGCCGTATAGGGCTGCAACCACTCAGCCTTGCCAAAACGAGACTGAAAGGTAACGAGATAGTCATCCTTGCCCAGACCGAGTTTGCCGGCCACCAGACGCGCCGTTTTGTAACACTCGCAGTGATACGGATCGCCAAGCAGCAGCGTTCGCTTGGGAACTCCGTGAAAGCTCATTACCAGCTTGTCGGGGCGGCCGTGCTGCCCCCAATACGTGCGGACACTCGCCGCGAGCGCATCGATATATCCCTCGTGATCGTGATAGTGCTTGATCAGCCTGAGTTCGGGGGTGTTGCGCACACGCGTGTAATGCGTGAAGACCGTGTCGAAAATCGACGCCGTGGTGGTGCCCGAGTACTGCGGATAGGCGGGCAAGACCAGCAGACGGTCGCAGCCTTCGGCCTTGAGTTGATCCAACACCGTGGGCAAACCCGGATTGCCGTAACGCATTGCGTACACCACCCGCACATCATGGCCGCGCGCGGTCATGGATTGCTGCAGTAATGCCGCCTGGCGCTCGGTATGAATCTTGAGGGGCGAGCCTTCATCGGTCCAGATGGACGCGTATTTTTCTGCCGACTGGCGCGAACGAAATGGCAGGATGATGCCGTTGAGGATGATCCACCAGATGAACCGGGGAATTTCAACGATGCGCGGATCTGACAAAAACTCTTTCAGATAGACGCGCACGGCCGCCGCAGTAGGCGCGTCGGGGGTGCCGAGGTTGGCCAGCACCACGGCGGTCTTGCTGACCGTGCCGTGACGATAGGAGGGTTCCGGGTTGAAGCCCATTCGGGTCATGCCTTTCAGATTCTTGTTGATTCTTGCTGGTGCTAAAGGGTAGAAACCATCTCAGGATGCCAGCAGCTCGCGGGCATGTTTGCGCGTGGTCGCGGTGATTTCCAGGCCGCCGAGCATGCGCGCGATTTCTTCGACGCGGTCGCTGGCAGACAGTCTTTCGATGCGCGAAACAGTACGGCCGTCGGACATCGTACCCTTACTGACCTGAAAATGCTGGGAGGCCTGACTGGCCACTTGCGGCAGGTGGGTCACGCACAGCACCTGCCGATCCTGACCCAAACGCTTGAGCAGCCTGCCGACCACCTCGGCCACACCGCCGCCGATTCCGCTGTCGACCTCGTCAAAAATCAGGGTGGGCGTGGCGGTGGCGCTGGAGGCAATGACGGAAATGGCCAGGGCGATACGCGCCAGCTCACCGCCGGAGGCCACCTTGGCCAGCGGGCGCGGGGTGGTACCGGCATGGCCGGCGACCAGAAACTCGACCTGCTCCTGCCCGCCGAGCCCAGGAACGCCCCGGTCATCCTCTGGATCCACGGGGGTGGCTGGGTCGCCGGCTCCAAGGAGCAGAACCCGCTTCGTCGCCTGACGGAACAAGGGTACGTCGTGGCGTCGATG
>JAURHQ010000328.1 GCA_030833185.1 Gammaproteobacteria bacterium
GGCGGGTGTCGAGATACCACCAGTAGTCTTCGCGCCGCAGGCCCATCTCATCGATGCGCTCGCCGAGCCGGTCCAGGCGTTCTTCGCGCTGGCTTCCGCCAATCAGTTCCCCGATGCGCGGGACCAGCAGGTCCATCGCGGCGACCGTTTTGCCGTCATCATTCTGTCGCATGTAGAAGGCCTTGATGTCGCGCGGCCAGTCGAAGACGAAGACCGGCCGACGGAAGTGCACTTCGGTCAGGTAGCGTTCGTGTTCCGACTGCAAGTCATTGCCCCAGCGCGGCGGATATTCAAACTCCCGCCCGGCCGCTTCAAGGATCGCGATTGCTTCGGTATAGCTGACGCGCGCGAAGTCGGCGGTGCGTACGGCATCCAGCGTGGCCTGCAGCTCGGGGTCGACAAAACTGGTGAAAAGTTTGAGGTCCTCCGCACAGTCGGTGCAGAGAAAATTCAGCAGAAACTTCACCATGTCTTCGGCCAGTTGCATATCGTCGACCAGTTCGGCGAAGGCAAACTCCGGCTCGATCATCCAGAACTCGGCCATGTGCCGACTGGTGTTCGAGTTCTCGGCGCGAAACGTAGGCCCGAAGGTATAAACCTTACCGAGCGCAAGACAGCTGGTCTCTACCGCCAGTTGGCCAGACACCGTGAGATGCGCTTCCTTGCCGAAAAAATCCGCATCGAAATCCACCGCGCCGTCGCGCTTGGGTACCGCCGCCAGATCCAGCGTCGTGACCTTGAACATATCGCCGGCGCCTTCACAGTCGGCGCCGGTAATGATGGGCGTGTGGATATAGTGAAATCCGCGCCGCTGGAAGAACTCATGGATGGCGAAAGCCAGCCGCGAGCGGATGCGGGCCATGGCACCGTATTTGTTGGTGCGAGCACGCAGATGGGCGATGGTGCGCAGGAATTCGTCCGTGTGACGTTTCTTTTGCAGCGGGTAGTCGTCGGGACAGTCGCCGATGATCCGCAAGGCAGTCGCCCGCAACTCCCAGCGTTGCTCCTTGCCGGGTGAGGGCACCAGTTCGCCCTGCACCGCAACCGAGGCGCCGGTGGTGGCGCGGCGCAGTTCGCCGAACCCCGCACACTGGCCGTCCACCACGCATTGCAGGCCCTTGAGGCAGGACCCGTCGTTGACTTCTAGAAACGAAAACTCGCGCGCATCGCGACGGGTGCGGACCCAGCCGCGAACTTCAACCGCGGCGAGTGCTTCAGGCGCATTCAGCAGGTCGCGTACAGCGTGCGTTTGCATGAATTAATCCGGTTCGTAGCCCAGGTTAGGCGCAAGCCAGCGCTCGGCCTCGCGTTGCTCGATGCCCTTGCGGCGGGCGTAGTCCTGCACCTGATCGCGGTTGAGTTGCCCAACGCCAAAGTAGCGCGCCGACGGATTGGCAAAATACCAGCCGCAGATAGAGGCCGCTGGGTGCATCGCAAAGTTTGAACTCAACTGCATGCCGAGATGCTTCTCGACGTCGAGTAACTTCCACAGCAGGGGCTTCTCCGAGTGATCGGGGCAGGCCGGATAGCCCGGCGCCGGGCGGATGCCGCGATAGCGCTCGTCGATCAGGCCTTCCGTGTCCAGGGTTTCGTCAGCGGCGTAGCCCCAGAACTCCCGGCGGACCATCTCGTGCAAACGTTCCGCGAGCGCCTCGGCCAAGCGGTCGGCAAGCGCCTTCGCCATGATCGAATGGTAGACGTCATGGTCGCGTTCAAAGCGCGCGACCAGTTCGTCGCAACCAAAGCCGGCGGACACCGCAAAAGCGCCGAAGTAATCCGCCACGCCGGTCTCACGCGGGGCGACAAAATCTGCCAGCGCGTAGTTGGGCTGCCCGGCGGGTTTGCGCTGCTGTTGACGCAGGCTGTGGAGCACGGTGAGGGCGTGGTCGCGCTGCTCATTGGCATACAGGGCAATGTCGTCCGCGTTAACCGCATTGGCCGGGAAGAGGCCGACCACGGCGCGGGCCTCGAGCAGTTTTTCGCTGACGATCTGGTCGAGCAGGCGCAAGGCATCCTGATGCAGACGACGGGCCTCTTCGCCGACGACCTCGTCGTTCAGGATGCGGGGATAGCGCCCCGCAAGTTCCCAGGCCGAGAAAAAAGGCGTCCAGTCGATGTAGGGCACCAAATCTGCCAGCGACCACTGGTTGAAGACCTGAAGCCCGCACTTGCGGGGCGGCGCAGGGGTGTAGTCGCTCCAGTTGCAGCGAAATTGATTCGCCCGCGCGTCCTCCAGGCTCAGCCATTCAAAGTTCGATTGGCGCTGGCGATGCCGTTCGCGCAGCGTCGCGTACTCGTCGCGAATTTGCGCTACAAAGCCGCGCCGTAGGTCGCGGCTGATGAGACTGGTGGCCACGCCCACCGCTCGCGAGGCGTCCTTGACGTGGATGACAGGGCCGCGATACGCCGGCTCAATTTTGACTGCCGTGTGGGTGCGGGAGGTGGTCGCCCCGCCGATCATCAGCGGCATCTCCATGCCGCGCCGCTGCATTTCACCAGCGACGTGCGTCATTTCCTCCAGCGAGGGCGTGATCAGACCAGATAGGCCGACCATGTCCGCGCCCTCGCGAACGGCGGCATCGAGAATATCGTCGCAGGCCACCATCACGCCGAGGTCGATGACTTCAAAGTTATTGCACTGGAGCACCACGCCGACAATGTTTTTGCCGATGTCGTGGACGTCGCCTTTTACGGTTGCGAGCAATACTTTTCCGGCTGCTTTCGCATTCGGATTGTTGCGTTTTTCTTCTTCCAAAAACGGGGTGAGGTAGGCCACGGCTTTTTTCATCACCCGGGCCGATTTTACGACTTGGGGAAGGAACATTTTTCCTGCTCCAAACAAGTCGCCCACTACGTTCATCCCGTCCATCAAAGGACCTT
>JAURHQ010000329.1 GCA_030833185.1 Gammaproteobacteria bacterium
TGTCGACGGACGAAAAGGTATTGACGGCCTCGTCCGGCTCTGTCAAGACAAGCTCGCCGAGGATCCATTTTCCGGCTACGTATTTGTATTCCGCAGCCGTGGCGGGACCACGATCCGTCTCTTGAATTACGATGGTCAGGGCTACTGGCTGGCACAGAAGCGATTGTCGAAAGGGCGCTTCGTTTGGTGGCCGGAAGCCGACAACGCCGCCAAGCAGTTGGAAGCCTACGAAGCGCTGCTGTTGTTCGCCGCCGGGGATGTGGCGCGGGTCCGCGCAGCGCCAATGTGGCGACGGGTGAACGCGCTGAAATAAGTCAGCGCGAAAACCATTTTCCCCTTGCGTTCCAGAATCAGCCGATTCATACTGCTGCTGATGACGGAACTCATCACCTACCGCGGCCGGGCTATCACCAGCGAGGACATCCTCTCCATACGAGAGCTGATCGCCGCGCACCCGGGCGAGAGCCGGCGCACGCTATCCACCAAGCTGTGCGAGGCATGGCAATGGCGACAGGCCAACGGCGCGCTGCGCGACATGGTGTGCCGCGGCATGCTGCTCATGCTGCACCGCGCCGGCCACATCGAACTGCCGCCGGTGAAATTCGTGCCGCACAACCCGCTTGCCAAACGCGTGCGACCAGCCCCGGTACTGCTCGATACAACGCCGACAGCGGTGACACTGTGCGACCTGCAGCCCCTGGAATTCGTGCTGGTACGGCGCAGCGGCGATGAGCCGCTGTTCAACAGCCTGATGGAGGAGCATCACTATCTGGGCTATGAGCAGCCGGTGGGCGAGCACCTGAAGTATCTGGTTTGGGCGAATGGCAGACCAGTGGCGTGCGTGGCGTGGTCGAGCGCGCCGCGTCATATCGGCGTGCGCGATCGCTACATCGGCTGGGACCAGGAAACGCGCCGGCGAAACATTCGATTCCTCGCCTACAACACCCGGTTTCTGATTCTGCCGTGGGTGAAGGTGCCGCATCTGGCGTCGCATATTTTGGGGCGGATGGCGGCCCGGCTTTCCGCCGACTGGGAGCAGGTCTACGGGCATCCGATCTACTTTGCGGAAACTTTCGTGGACACGGAGCGATTCCGCGGCACCTGTTACCGGGCGGCAAACTGGGTGGTGCTCGGCAAGACAACGGGGCGGGGTAAGCAGTCCAATAGCTATGTGCCAAACCGGTCCATCAAAGAGGTCCTGGGCTACCCGCTGACAAAGCACTTTCGCCAATTGCTTGGGAGGGAAACGTGAAGACATCCAAACGTCGCCTGGATGTGAACCTGGAGGAACTCGACCGGGTGCTCGACGGGGCCAAACAAGCGCCGTTGAGCGACGATGATCACGATAAGCTCAAGGGCGCATTGCATGCGCTGGTGGCAATGCTGGCGCGATCGCCCAACAATGAAAAGACCAGCGCGGTGCTGGGAAAACCGGACGCCCCGCCCACCTCAGATGCCAACACGCCGAAGAAACCGGGCCACGGACGCAATGGCGCCGAGGCGTTTGATGGGGCGAAGAAGGTTCCGGTTGCACATCAGAATCTGAAGCACGGCGAGCGCTGCCCGGACTGCGGCAAAGGCAATGTATACGAGCAAAAAGAGCCGAAAGTGCTGGTGCGGATCATCGGCCAGGCACCGTTGGCGGCTACTGTTTACTCGCTTGAACGGCTGCGCTGTGGTGCCTGCGGGCAGGTGTTCACGGCGCAGGAGCCGGAGGGTGTGGGTCCGGAAAAGTACGACGAGACAGCGGGCGCGATGATCGCGCAGCTCAAGTACGGAAGCGGTGTGCCGTTCTACCGGATGGAGAAACTGGAGAACCAACTGGGGATCCCGCTGCCGGCGGCGACGCAGTGGGGGATTGTCGAAGACGTGGCCGTAATCCTGAAGCCGGCCCACGATGAATGCATCCGGCAAGCGGCCCAGGGCGAGGTGATGCACAACGACGACACGAGCATGCGGGTGCTGAAGATGGAGCGCGAGCCCGGTGACGACCGCACCGGCGTGTTCACCAGCGGCATCGTGTCGACTCGCGAGGGCGGCCAGATTGCACTGTATTTTACTGGGCGCCAGCATGCCGGCGAGAACCTCGGCGACGTTTTGAAACAGCGGGCGGCGGAGCTTCCCAGGCCGATCCAGATGTGCGATGCGCTGTCGCGCAACGCGCCGAAACTAAACGCGGGCGCGGAGATACTGCTGGCCAATTGCATGGCTCATGGGAGACGGCAGTTTGTCGATGTGGCCGCAAACTTTCCCGAGCAATGCCGCTACGTGCTGGAGATGCTGGGCGAGGTGTATGGCCACGATGCCAAGGCGAGAGAAGCGAAAATGGCGCCGGAGCAGCGGCTGGAATTTCACGTAGAACACAGCGCGCCAGTGATGACGAAACTGCATACATGGCTGGAGGCGCAGTTTGCCGAGCGCAAGACGGAGCCGAATTCCGGGCTCGGCAAGGCGATCAAGTATCTGCTGAATCATTGGCGGCCGCTGACGCTTTTCCTCCGTGTCGCTGGTGCTCCGCTCGACAACAACATCGTCGAAAGGGCCCTGAAACGGGCTGTTTTACACCGAAAAAATGCATTGTTCTATCGGACACTGCATGGGGCGCAGGTGGGCGATCTGTTCATGAGTCTGATCCACACCTGCCAACTGTGCGGCACTAATTCGTTTGATTATCTGACGGAGATGCAACGCCATGCGCGCGAACTCGCGGCCAATCCCGCCGATTGGATGCCGTGGAACTATCGCCAGACGCTGGATCGCGCCGGGGTGGGATGATCTGGCCGAAAACAATAGCTTCCGGCCGGCTTCGGATACACTGCGCAAATGCCCGCCAAACGGACCATTCCTGAGT
>JAURHQ010000032.1 GCA_030833185.1 Gammaproteobacteria bacterium
GATCAACGAGATTTCGGCTACCTCGCGCGAACTGCTGGAAACGATGAAAGAGGTCAACGAAGCCACCACGCAGTCGGCGACCGTGGCCGCCAGAGGACGCCACGACCTCGACCGCATGGAAGACACCATGCAGCACCTGTCGAGCGCGACCGGTTCGATTTCTGCCAAGCTCGGCGTCATCGCCGAGCGCGCGGGCAATATCGGGGCGGTGGTCACCACCATCACCAAGGTCGCCGAGCAAACCAATCTGCTGTCGCTGAACGCCGCCATCGAAGCTGAGAAGGCCGGCGAATACGGGCTGGGTTTCTCGGTGATCGCGCGCGAAATCCGCCGCCTCGCCGATCAGACGGCGGTCGCGACGCTGGACATCGAGCGGATTGTCGGCGAGATGCAAAGCTCGGTGTCGAGCGGCGTGATGGAAATGGACCGGTTCGGCGAGCAGGTCCGCATCGGGGTCAGCGAAGCCACCACGCTGGGCGAGGAACTGGCCGAGATCATTCTCAGCGTCGAGAAGCTGAAGCCACGGTTTGAGTCCGCCCACCACGGCATGCAGGCGCAGGTGCTGGGCGCCAGCCAAATCAACGAAGCGATGCTGCGTCTGCGCGAAGCCGCCCTGATCTCGGAAGAGGCGGCGCTTGGACTGGACGGCAATGCGCAGCAGCTGCTGAGCGCGGTAGATGCCCTGAAACTTGCCGTTGGTCGTTTCACCACGGCCTGAGCGCTCGCGCATGCTGCTGATGCTGTTCAATATCGGTGACGACCGGTTCGGGATCGACGCGCAGGACCTGCTTGAAGTGCTGCCCGCCGTGCCTTTGCAGACGGTGCACGGCATGCCCGCGGGCGTCGTCGGCCTGCTGTCCTGGCGCGCCGCGCTGGTCCCGGTCATTGATCTGGATCTGCTCACCCTTGGCCAGCCCTGCCCTGCACGGCTCAGCACGCGGATTCTGGTGGTGCGGTATCGCCCCGGACCACCCGGCGCCCGAATTGGTCTGCGCGTGCAGCGGGCCGACGACACCGCGACGGTGAACCCGGCGGATTTCCTCGAGACCGGGCTGACGCCTCCCGCGCCGCCGCGTTTCGGCGGCGTGCTGCCGCACGCGCACCAGCCCGTGCAACAGGTCTTGCCCGAGCAACTGCTCTCCGAGGCGGTCCGGGCAAGCTTGTTCAGTCAGACCATGCCGACGTGAACGCCCTGCTCGAGCTTGCGCGCGCGCTCTGCGACGAGGCCGGCCTTGAACCCTCGGTCGTGCCTGATGTGCACCTCCGCGCCGCGCTGAAGCGGCGGCAGCTGATCTGCGGCGCGCCGACGCTGGAAGACTACGCCGCGCGCTGCGTGGCAAGGCCCGAGGAACGCGGCGAAATCCTCGACGAGCTGCTGGTGCGCGAAAGCTGGTTTTTTCGCGATCAGGCGCCCTACGAACTCCTCACCGCGCTGGCGTCCACGCGCTGGTGCAATCAAGACCGCCCGCTGCGCGCGCTGAGCGCGCCTTGTGCGAACGGTGAAGAAGCCTATTCCATCGCCATCGCGCTGGCGGAAGCCGGCCACTCCTTGTCCCGCCTGCAAGTCTCCGCACTGGACCTCAGCCAGCGCGGGCTCAAGGCGGCAGCGGCGGGACGCTACGAGGCCCGTGCCCTGGGCCAACTGCCAGCGCCCCTGCGCCAGCGCTGGCTAATCCCGACAGCGACCGGGCATTACCTGGTGCACGCAGCGCTGCGTGAGTGCGTGCAGTATCAGCACGCCAATCTGCTGGCGCTGCCCGCGGCGCTGACCGCGCAACGCTATCAGGTGCTGTGCTGTCGCAACGCCATGATCTACCTCCGCCCGGCGGTCCGCCGGCGGCTGCTCGAACAGTGGATGAGCTGCCTGGCCGACGACGGCGTGCTGATTGTGGGCCACGCCGAAGCGGCGCTGATGCCATCGCGCTGGCTGCGGCCGGTAGGTCCACCGGGCGCGTTCGCATTCGAGCACGCGCCGGTCGACGCGGCGCCCCGCCGCAACGCCCCCCCTCAGGCTCGAAGCGCCCACCCCGCGTCGCGCCCGCCACCGCAGGGGCCGACCCGGCGCCCCGTTGCGCCCGCGCCGCTAGCCGAGGCCGCGGCCTTGGCCGACCGCGGCCGCTACGCGCCGGCCGCCGCGCTGCTGGAGCAGCTGTTGGCCAGCGACTACGACCAGGTCGAGGCCCTGTATTTGCTCGGTCTGGTGCGGGCTGCCGAAGGCGACGTCGCCGCTGCCCGCCGCTGCTTCACGCGGGCGCTCTACCTTGCGCCTGCGCATCAGGCCAGTCTTGAACATCTCGCGCTATTGGCCCCCGACGGCGAGGACTCCGCTGCCGCCCGTCGACTGCGCCGACGCAGCGCCCATGCGGCAGCCCCGGAATGACGACGCCAGACGCCACCCTCGACGGCAGTTGTCGCCTGCACATTGGCGTGTGGGGCGACCGCAGCTGTGCGGCCTTGCGCGAGCACACGCACTGCCGCAACTGCCCGGTGTACATCGACAGCGGGCGCCGGCTGCTCGACCGGCCGCCCAGCGCCGCCCAAATCGAAGACTGGCAGCAGCGTCTGACGGCCAAAGACCAGCCGGCGGACGACGCGAGGACGGCGGTGGTGGTCTTTCGCATCGGCACCGAATGGCTGGCGCTACCCACCGCCCTGCTGCGCGAGGTCATCGACCCGGTGCCCGCGCATCGCGTGCCGCATCGGCGGGACCCACGGTTCGCGGGGCTGGTGAATGTGCGCGGCGAACTCATGCCCTGCATCGAGCTTGGCCGCGTCCTTAACCCCGCGCCGAGCGCTGCGCGCGCCGCGCAAAGCTGGCCGCGCCTGCTCATCATTGAACGTCAGGGCGAGGCCTGGGCCTTCCGGGTAGACGACGTCGACGGCGTGCACCAGATCCCGCACGGCGATTTGCGTACCCCGCCGGTAACGGTCGGTCAGGGCGCGCCCTCGTTCGCCGCGCAGGTCTTCAGTCTGGCGTTCACGTTTGTCAGCTTGGCCGGGGGCGGCGCGCAGGGTCGCGCCGTGCAGCTGGACGCAGTGCAGCCGCAACTGCGCGCCGCGGCGGGCGCAATCAAGGTGCAGCGGGTCAGCGGCGACATCGTGCTGCTAGACGATGAACTACTGCTGCTAGCGCTGCGCGAGGTCTGCCAGTGAGCGGCGGCGACTTCGACGACCTGTCGATGTTCGAGCTGTTCGCCGAGGAAGCGACGGCCCAGATCGCCACGCTGGCAGAGGGCCTGGTCGCGCTGGAAAGCACCGCCGACAAACAGCCCGTGCTGGACGAACTGATGCGCGCTGCCCACTCGTTAAAGGGCGGGGCCCGCATCCTTGGCCTTGAGGCACTGGTGAAGCTGGCGCACGCGCTGGAAGATATTTTCGTCGCCGCCCTGCGGGACCAGCTCGCCCTCGGCGGGGCGGCGGTGGACGCGCTGCTGGGCGCGACCGACCTGATTAGCGCAGGTCTGGCGGCAGGCGAAGCGGGCATGGCGGGGCTGGACGCACTCGCGGCGCCCACCCTTAGCCTGCTCGCCACCCTGCGCGCCGGGGCCTTGGTTGATGCCGCAGCTTCAACGCCAGCGGCGGTGGACCGCGCAGACGCCGTGGCGCCGGCGCCCGCATCGCCCGCCTCCATTGCGCCACCGCCGGCCGAAGCGTCGGCAGCGCCCGGGCGGGCGGCGGACAAATCAATCCGCATGACGGCAGATGCCGTGGGCCGCCTCACCAGCCTCGCCGCGGAGGCGGTGGTGGAGGCCACGCGCCTCGAGTCCCTGCTCGATGACTTTTCCAGCCTGCGCGAGCGGCAGGGCGAGCTGTACAAGACGCTGACCGAGCTCAACACCCTGCTGGAACGCGGCGCCGGGCCGGCTGCGCTGCACGCGGGTCTGGCCGGCGGTTTCGCCAGTCTGGCGCAGTCGAACGCCCTGCTGGCCGAGCGCCATGCCCGGCTCGAACAGTACGCACGACGCTCCAGTTCGCTGGCGCAGCGACTTGCGCGCGAAACCCTGGCCAGCCGCATGCTGCCCTTCGCGTCGATCCTGCGCGGCTACCCGCGGCTGGTGCGCGACCTGACGCGCGAACTCGGTAAAAACGGGCGTCTTGAGCTGCGCGGCGAGTCCACCCAAATCGACCGCGAAGTGCTGGACCGGCTGGATGCGCCGCTTGGCCATCTGCTGCGGAACGCGCTGGATCACGGGCTTGAATCGCCCGCCGAACGAACCGCCTGCGGCAAGCCGGCCGAGGGTCGCCTGCTGCTCGAGGCCTATCATCGCGCCGGCAAACTGCGCGTGGTGCTGAGCGACGACGGGCGGGGCATTGACCCCGAGCGCCTGCGCGCCGCGGTGGTCGCCCGCGGCCTCGAGCCCGCCGAGCGCGCGGCGGCGCTGTCGGCGAGCGAACTCTACGAGTTCCTGTTTCTGCCGGGCTTTTCGACCGCTACCGCGCTGACCGAAATCTCGGGCCGCGGGGTTGGCCTGGATGCCGTTCGCGCGATGGTGCAGGACGCACATGGCACGGTCCGGATCCGCAGCACGCCGGGCAGCGGCACGAGCTTTGACATAGAACTGCCCGTTACCCGATCGGTGGTCCGGGTGCTGCGCGTGAGCATCGCCGACGAGGCTTACGCCATCCCGATCGCCGGGATCGAGCGGGTGCTGAGCGTGGACGCGGGCGCCTTGCGGACCATCGAAGGCCGACCCTACTTCGGCTTTGAGAGCGTCGATATCGCGCTCGTGCCGGCCTGTGAAGTCCTCGCCCTGGCGCCACCCGACTGGCAGCCAGGCGTGCTGCGGGTGGTGGTCATTCGCGATGGTGAGCGCACCTACGGGCTGATGGTCGACGCCTTTGCCGGCGAATGCGATTTGGTCGTCAGGCCGATCGACCCGCGGCTGGGCGAACTGCGCGATGTCGCGGCCCTCGCCACCGATGAAGCTGGCGGTGTGGTGTTGATCCTCGACGTGGAAGAACTGGTCCGCAACGTCGATGGCCTGATCGGCGGTGGCCGGCTGCAACGCCTGCCGGGCGGTGAGGTCGATGCCCCAGCAACCGCGCGCAAGCGCATTTTGGTGGTCGACGATTCGCTCACTGTCCGTCAGGCGGCGCGGCAACTGCTGGAAAATCAGGGTTACGCCGTTGATGTGGCGGTCGACGGGCTGGAAGCCTGGAGCGCGCTCCGCCTGCATCCCTACGAGCTGGTGGTGACCGACGTCGACATGCCGCGTCTGAACGGCATCGAACTGGTCCGGAAAATTCGCGGCGAAAAACGCTTTATCGATCTGCCGGTGGTGGTCGTCTCCTACAAGGACCGCGGGGAAGACCGCCAACGCGGCCTTGAGGCAGGCGCCAACTACTATCTGTCCAAAGGCGGCTTTCGCGACACGGCCCTGCTGGAGGCGGTGCTCGATTTGATTGGCCCGGCCCGTGAGTAGGTTCAGGGCATGACGATCCGCGTGGGCATAGTGAACGACCTGGCCATCGCCGCCGAGGTCTTGTGCAAAATCGTCCAGCGCGACCCTGGCATGACGGTGCTATGGCTCGCCCGCGACGGATACGAAGCGATTGCCCGTTGTGCCACGGCGCTGCCCGACATCGTGCTGATGGATCTCATCATGCCGCAGGTGAACGGGGTTGAGGCGACCCGGCAGATCATGCGCGCCACGCCCTGCCCGATTCTGGTGGTGACGGCGACGGTGGCCGGCAATATCACGATGGTCTACGACGCCATGGGCGCCGGCGCGATGGACGTCACCACCACACCGGTCATTGGTGACCAGCGTGCGCTCGACAGCGGGCAGGTGTTGCGTCGAAAAATTCACACGCTGTGCAGCAGCGTAAGGGCCGCCCTCCCGCGGTCGGACGACGGTTCCACGGCCGCCGCCAAACGGCCCGGCGCGCCGGCGCCGTCGGCGCGCGTGCCCCCCGTGCTGGCGGTGGGCGCCTCGACCGGCGGACCCGGCGCACTGGCGACGATTCTGGGCGCACTCCCGCCGGAGTTTCCTGCCGCGGTCGTCGTCGTACAGCACATCGACGATGCCTTCGTTGCCGGCCTGGCGGACTGGCTGGGCAGTAGCACCCGGTTGCCGGTCGCGCTGGCGGGCCACGGGCAGCGTCTGCGGCCAGGTCAGGTGCTGGTGGCGGATGCTGGCGCGCATCTGACGCTGGGGCCCGCCGGCTTCTTGCATCAGGTCGAGGCGCCGGCGGATGCGCTGCACCGACCGTCCGTCGATGTGTTCTTCGCCAGCCTCGCGCAACACGGTCCCGCCGGCAGCGCCGCGCTGTTACTGACCGGGATGGGTTGCGACGGCGCCGCGGGCCTGCTCGCCGTCCGCAAGGCTGGCTTCCCAACCTTCGTCCAGGACCAAACCAGCGCCGTGGTGTACGGCATGCCGGGGGCCGCACTTGCCCTCGGCGCCGCCGCCGGAGTGCTCCCCCTGGACCGCATCGCCGCCCATTTTACTTCCCTGTTCAAACCGAGCCCTACGCCATGCAGCCAGTGAGCACCGCTAACGCCGTTCCCGATCAGATTCGCGTCCTGCTGGTCGACGACCAGCGGATGGTCGGCGAAGCCGTCCGCCGGATGGTCGCCAACGAACCGAACCTGGTGTTCGAGTTTTGCCAGAAATCCGAAGACGCGCAGGCTGCCGCCGAGCGTTTTAGCCCCACCATCATCCTGCAGGATCTGGTCATGCCCGGCATCGACGGGCTGACGCTGGTGGCGCGCTATCGCGCCCATCCGCAGACCAAAGACGTGCCCATCATCGTGCTGTCGAGTCAGGAGGATGCGACCGTCAAGGCCGATGCCTTCGCGCAGGGCGCCAACGACTATCTGGTGAAGTTGCCCGACCGCATCGAGGTACTGGCCCGCCTGCGCCACCACTCGCAGGGTTACATCCATTTGCTCCAGCGCAACGCGGCCTTCGAGGCGCTGGCCGCCAGCCAGCAACGACTGGCCGGCGAACTGGCGGAGGCGGCGGACTATGTGCGCTCGCAGTTGCCGGCGCCGCTGCATGGCCCGCTCAGCGTGCGCTGGGATTTTGAATCCTGTTCCTCGGTGGGCGGTGATGCGTTCGGCTATCACTGGCTTGACGACGAGCACTTCGCTGCCTACCTGCTCGATGTGTGTGGGCACGGCGTCGGCGCGGCGCTGTTGTCGGTGTCGGTGATGAACACGCTGTCGCTCAACACCCTGCAGGACGTTGATTTGCGCGCGCCGGAGCAGGTGCTGGCCCGCCTCAATGCGGTGTTCACGATGGCGCGCCACAACGACATGTATTTCACCATCTGGTACGGGGTCTACCATGCCCCGACCCGCAGGCTGCGCTACGCCACCGCGGCCCATCCGCCGGCGCTGCTGTTTGCGCCCGGGGGCGAATCGAATGCGCCCACCCAGCTTGGCTTCCCGGCGCTGCCGATCGGCGCGATGGAGGGCATCGACTACCCGGTTGGCGACGTGCTGGTCGCGCCGGGCAGCCGGCTGTACGTGTACAGCGACGGCGTCTATGAAGTGCAGATGCCCGGCGGCCGGGAAATGGCGCTGGAGGATTTCATCCCGCTGCTCGCCGCGCCGCCGAGCGACATCGGTGGCGTGCGCGCAACGGTCGCGCAGTTGCAGGGGCGCGCACGCTTTGATGATGACTTCTCGCTGGTCGAATTCGTTTTCACCTGAGCATGACGACACGCGGCACAGCGCCAGATTCAGCGCGTTCGACGGTCGGCACCACCCTGTGATCGACCAGACCGTATTCGCCCTCGCCGGGCTCGGCTTCTTTCTGGCCGGCCTGCAGATGCTCTCGGAGGTCAGTCGCACGCTGGTCGGGCGGCGGCTGCGGCGACTGCTTGCGGTGCTCGGGCGGGGTCGCGTGTCAAGCGCGCTAGCCGGGATTTTCCTCGGCGCGACCACCCAGAGCAGCAGCGCGGCCGCCTATGTCTGCATCGGGCTGCTGAACGCGCGCGCGGTCGGTATGGCTGGCGCACTGTCGATCAGCGCCTGGGCTGGCGTGGGCACCGCGGTGCTGGTCTTTGTCGCTTCCATCAACCTGCGCTACGCCGCGCTCTGCGCGCTGGCGGCGGTGGGCGTGCTCTACCTGTCGTCACTGCATCGCGCCGACGCTGGCCAACGCCTGAGCAGGGTCTTACTCGCCTTCGGGGTCACGCTGCTCGGCTTGGCCATGTTGAAAGAGGCCGGCAACGGTCTGGCGGCGAGCGCGTGGATGAAACAGCTTTTTCTGTTTTCAGCCGACTCCCCGCTGGTCGAGTTTTGCATCGGCCTGCTGATAACCTTGCCCCTGCAGTCGTCCTCCACGGTCACCATTCTCGCCATCAGCTTCAGCGAATCAGGCTTACTCAGCCTGCAGGATGCCGTGCTGATGGTCGGTGGCGCCCATATCGGCTCAGGCCTGAGCGTCGTCTGGACGTCTTCGCATCTGGCCGGGGAATCGAGGCAACTCGCCCTCTGGCAGGCGGCCGTCAAACTCCTCGGGGCGCTGCTGCTGATGCCGGCAGGCGTGCTGCTCATCCTGCAGCCCGCGGTCGCCGGCACGCTGAGCGCCGCTTTTTCCACACCCACGCTGATCGCCATGACCTATCTGGCGCTTAATTTTGCGGGCGCCCCGCTGGCGGTCCTGTGGTGCGCACCCTTGCAGCGGCTACTGAACGCGATGGCCCCGGTCGACCCCGCACCGGCGGTGTTTGAACCGCAGTATTTGTTTGCCGAGGCCACCAGCGACCCCGAAACGGCTTTTCTGCTCGCCCGGCAGGAGCAGGCGCGGCTAGCCGCTCTTTTGCCCGATGGGCTGTCGCCTTTGCGCCAGGAAGTGAACGACACCTCCTTGACCCTCACCAACGATGCGCGGCAGGCGCTGACGCTGGGCCTGTTGGCGCGCATTTCCGGGTTCATCAGCGAGGCCGTGAGCCGGCATCCGCACAGCAGCGACATCCGCGGGCTGCTCTTGCTCAAGGGTGCCAACGACCACTGTCGCTCGCTGGCCGACACGATCCATCAATACGTGAACGAGATTGCCGCACATCAGCGCGAGCACTCGGGCGAACACGACCTGCCCCACGCCATGACCGAAGCGCTGCACCTCTTGCTCGGCCTGCTCGCCGAGCAATTCGACGCTAAAGACACCGACGCAGATTTTCTTGAGGCCCTGACCCATGACCGCAGTGACATGATGCTGCAGACTCGCAACAGCATCCTGCAGCAGCCGGGTAGCGGCAACGCGAGCCGCGAGGCGCTGGTTCTGGCCACTGGCCTGTTTGAGCGCGCGGTCTGGATTATTCGCCAGCTGTCGAACGATGCCCGCGAAATCGCGGCGTGTCTGGAGCGGGAGCGGGCATGAGCGCGCACTACCGCATCCGTTCCCCTACCTCTCCACGCCCTGAAGGAGCGCTGAAACGATGAACGTCGCCGGCAATATTTTTCTGGTCAGTCCGATCAACGCCATTCTTGAAGGGCTGTATGAGACGCCCATGACGCTGGCGGAACTGGCCACTCACGGCAATTTCGGCATTGGTACCTTCAACGATCTGGACGGCGAACTGCTGATGGTGGACGGGGCCATTTACCGCTTGGATGCCGATGGCTGTGCCCATCGGCCTGCGCCCGAGGTGTGCACCCCTTTTGCCGGCGTGTGTGATTTCAATCCGTATAGCGTGGAGTCGGTGCGCGGCATTCCCGACATGCATGCCTTTGAGGCGTTTCTCGATCGCTCGCTGTTGTCGCGAAACATGATGTTCGCCATTCGGGTGGAGGGCCGCTTTGCGCGCGTGCGAACCCGCTCGGTGCCCTTGACCGCTAATCACACACCGCTGGTGGACGCCACCGCGCTGCAGCGGCTGCTCGATCTGGAGAATGTAGAGGGCACGATCGTCGGGTTCTACACGCCGGACTTCATGCCCAGCGTGAACGTGCCGGGGTATCACTTCCACTTCATCACCGCCGACCGCTCGCGCGGCGGGCACGTGCTGTCCTGCGAAATCATCGAGGCCGAGATCTCGTTCCAGATTTGCACCCAGATGACGCTGAACCTCCCCCTGACCGCCGACTACCTTGGCGTTGAATTCACGCGAGACGCCCGCGGCGATATTGAGGCCGCGGAGCGGGCGCGCTGAGCCGGCGCGACGGCGCTGCCCGCGTCGCCTATGCGTTTTTTCGCTCCGCTTCGGAGGGTTTCGGGATTGTGACTGACCGACCTGCGGCGTGACGATCCGAAAGCTTTCGTTATTGCGCCGGAACGCAGCATCACCGGCCAGTGCTGGCGTAGCCGATATGGACTCAGGGGGAAGGCGCAATGCGGAGATCACTGTTCAGGTTCGCTCTGCTCGCGCTGCTTGCGAGCGGCTTGCTGAGCGCCCCGACCGTGCGGGCAGCCACCGCACCAACGAGGCCCACCATTGGGACTGCGACGACCAGCAGCGGTGCCGCGACCATTCGATTTACCCCCGCCAGCGCGCAACCGCGCGGGGTGGTGGTCTCCAGCTATACGGCCAGTTGCACCACCAGCGGCACGACCACCGTGCGCACGGGTACCGTCTCCGGCGCGACGGCGAGCGCCGTGACGGTTTCAAGCCTGACCAACGGCAAAACCTACAGCTGCAGCGTCAAGGCCAAAAGCAGCGCAGGCGTTTTCAGCACGGCCTCGGGCAGCGTGTCGGTCACGCCGGTAGCAGCGCCTAATCCGCCAACCATCGGCACGGCCACGGCGAGCAGTGGTCAGGCCGTTGTCCGCTACACCGCCGTGGCCCAGCCGACGGGCGTTACGATCACCAGTTACACCGCCAGCTGCAGCACGAGCGGCAGCACCACGCCGGTCACCGCGACCTCGAGCAGTGCCGCAGCGACCTCGATCACCGTCACCGGCCTGACCAACGGCAAGACCTATGCCTGCAGCGTCAAGGCTAAAAGCAGCGGCGGCGTGAGCAGTGCGGCCTCTGGCACGGTGAGCGTCACGCCGGCTTCCCCCTCCGCCCCCAACGCGCCTACCTTGCGCAGCGTCGCCCCCGGCGATGCCCAGATCACCGTCAATTTTTCGGCTGCCAGCACGCAACCGAGCGGGGTGTCGGTGGCGAACTACACCGGCAGTTGCCTGGCGAACGGGAGCAGCACGCCCATCACCACCACCGGCACCGAGGCGACGGCCACGGCGGTCACGGTGACGGGTCTGACCAACGGCACCAGCTACACCTGCAGCGTGAAAACCAACAGCAGCGCCGCGCTCAGCAGCGCGGCGTCGTGCACCGCCACCGCCACGCCGACCGCAGTCGCGAGCAGCCCGGTGACCTACGCCACGCCGGCGCAATGGTCGAGCGTCCTGAGCACGGCGTACGCGCCCTGCAGCTTAAGTTCGGCGGCGACGCTGACCTCGCTCGGCCGCTATCTGCTGTCCGACCAGTCGACCGCCAGCACCACGGCGGTGTATCTCGGCATCGGGTCGAGTGCGTCGGACTACAACGCGACGACGGGCTATGCGGTGCAGTCCGGGACCATCGGCACGGCGGCTACCTACGAGACCTATGTCTCGAAGCTGATTCAGGCGGTGGGCGTGACGGCGGCTAGCGGCACTGCGACCTACTACCGCTTTGACTCGCATCTGCAGCCCAACAACTCGCTGGATGCCGACTCTACCGACGGCTACACGCTGAAATTCCGCAACAACTTTGGCAAGGCGTCGACGACCTACGGGTATGTGACCTTCAGTTACGACAACACCACGAAAAAACTGCAGGCCCGCGAGCGCTATACCTACAGCCTGGCCAGCGTGACCAGTGGCAACACCAAGACCTACACCGCCACCTACACCCGCGACACCAGCTTTGGCGCGGCCAACTACTACGTGAATCTCACCGGCGGGGTGTACACGCTGGTAGCCGCGTCGGCGTCAGCGACCAGCTTCTATTTCTACAATTCGCCGCTGGATTATTCGATTCCGACGGCCATGAACCCGACCAGCACGCCCTATGTCACCAACGGCGCCGCGGGGTTTATTTCCAAGCTGGAAAACACCACCGTCGAAGGCCCCGGCGGGACGGTCTATCAGAACCTGAGGGCCACCTATCGACCACAGGCCTCGGTGGCCGGCAGCAGCCCCACGACCAAGACGGCGGCCGATGCCAAACTCACCCTCATCAAGCAGACGGTCGAGGGCGCCGGCGGCACGCTGCGCTACGACCCGTCGGTGTACATCGCATTCCGCGACGCCGCGCTCCAGACCACCCTTGGCAGCGATGCCATTTCAGACGGCACGCCCGGTCAGAATCTGGTGCCTTACGTCTATTTCACCAACGAACAGGACGATGGTGGCACCTATCATCCGTTCATGATTGTGGTCAGCTACGCCAACCCGGCCACGCCGCACGGGCTAAGGGATGTGCCGCGCCCGCCGGGCGACGGCACCGGCGGCAGCTATCCCAATTCAAAAGTCACCCGCTACACCAACCGGGAACAGCGCATCACCCGCATTCCCATGAAAAACTACGGCACGGTCAGCGCCGTGACCGACAATGCCAGCGTGATGGACAGCCAGAGCGTTGGCACCTTGTGGGGCGATGTCACCACCACCCAGACCAGGGACGTCTACAACTACGCCAGCAAGGCCGACAACGGGCTGATGATCAACGGCGCGGTGATGTTTCCGGCCTACAACAACACGCTGGTATTTTCGCAATCACAGGGCGAGTTGACGGCCAATGGCTGCCACGTCGGGCAGGGCGGCGGCGGGCCACACTGCCATGCCGACGGCTATCAGGGGCAACGCGGCCCGGGCGTCGCGCTGTATGGCGATGCGGACTACGTCGGCAAGAACCATCCGCCCCTGATCGGCTTCGGCTACGACGGGGTGGCGCTGTTCGGGGTTTATCGCACGCAGGATACGGCCATGAAGGGCTACGGCTCGCTGGACAGTTTTGGCGGCCATAACCACGACAACATCGGCTATCACTACCACGCGCACACCGTCACCGCGACCGCGACGACCACCGGCCCCAATCCCATCACCTACAGCTACAAGGTGTACGTGATGATGAAAGGCGCCTACATCGGCAATATCACCAGCGTGCCCTTGTTTGGCACCAGCGGTAACTGGAACACCGATAAATACCTCGGCGGACAGGGACAAGTGCCCTAAGCCCGGAGCCTGCCCACTGCCGGACGCTGTGGCTTGACGGCGCCCGGCCGGCCCGTGAACCTTGTCTTCGCGCATCGGCCTCGCCAGAGGCGACGACCCTTGTCGCCGACGCCCATTGCGGCGCACGCCACTAGCCCATTTCCCAAGGAGCCCCCATGCAAATCAAAGCCGCCGTCATGCGCGCGACCAACCAGCCCCTCAGCATCGAAGACGTTGATCTGGCGGCCCCGGGCCCGGAAGAAGTGCTGGTCAAAACGGTGGCCTGCGGCGTCTGCCACAGCGATTTGCACACCATGCAGGGCAATATCGCGACGCCCCTGCCGACCGTGCTGGGTCACGAGCCGGCGGGCATCGTGCTGGCGGTAGGCGAGCGGGTACGCAATGTGGCGGTAGGCGACCACGTCATTGCCTGCACCTCGCTCTTTTGCGGCGCCTGCCCGCAGTGCGTGCGCGGTTGGCCGCACCTGTGTACGGACCGCGGCGCCTGCCGCCGCGGTGCGGACGACGCGCCCCGCATGAGCAACGGTAACGAACTGATCCATCCGTATGTCGACCTTGGCGGCTTCGCCGAAGCCATGCTGCTGCACTTCCGCGCGGTGGTGAAAATTGACCCGTCCATCCCGCTCGACCGCGCCGCGCTGGTCGGCTGTGCGGTGACCACGGGCGTCGGCGCGGCGCTCAACACCGCGCAGGTCGCGCCGGGTTCCACGGTGGCGGTCTTCGGCGCCGGCGGCGTCGGGATTTCGGTCATTCAGGGCGCGCGGATTGCTGGCGCGCGACAGATCATCGCCATCGATCTCAACCCGCGAAAACTTGAAAGCGCGCTGAAGTTTGGCGCGACCGACGTTATCAATCCCGACCAGACCGACGTGGTGAAGGCGATCAAAAAAATGACTCGCGGCGGCGCCGACTACGCGTTCGAGGCGGTGGGCGTGCCGAAACTGTTGGAGCAGGCGTTCTACTGTCTGGCGCCGCGCGGCACGGCGGTGCTGGTGGGCGCGATTGCGATGGGGCAAACGGTGTCGCTCAATCCCGGGCACTTCTTTCAGGAGAAGCGGATCATCGGCTGCATGATGGGCTCCAATCGCTTCACCGTGGACGCGCCGCATTACCTTGAACTCTACCGTCAGGGCCGGCTGGATCTGGACGGCATGGTCACCCGCACCGTGCCGCTCGATCAGGTCAACGACGCCTTCCGCGCCATCGAGGCGGGCGAAGTCACCCGCACCGTGCTGACCTTTAACTAAGCCGTCAGAAGGAAACCCACCATGAGTATTCCCGCCCAGGCCGACCTTGGCATTACGCTTGAAAACCACGTGGCCACCGTCGAGATCCGCCGGCCGCCGCATAACTTTTTCGATCTGGACCTCATCCGTCAGATCGCCGACACCTACGAAGCGCTGGACCGCACGCCAGCGTGCCGCGCAATCCTGCTCTGTGCCGAAGGCAAGAACTTCTGCGCCGGCGCCAACTTTGGCGCCAGCGATGCCGGCAATGCGAAAGACAGCTCGCAGGGCGCGCTGTCGAACGCGCTATATCGCGAGGCGGTGCGCATCTTCCGCTGCACCAAGCCGGTGGTCGCCGCCGTGCAGGGCGCGGCGATTGGTGGAGGGCTGGGACTGGCGGTGTCGGCCGACTTCCGCGTGACCTGCCCGGAGGGCCGTTTCAGCGCCAACTTCACCAAGCTCGGGTTTCATCCCGGCTTCGGCCTGACGCTGACCCTGCCGCGGCTGATCGGCGAGCAGCGCGCTGCGCTGCTCTGTCTCTCCAGTCGCCGCATCGACGGCGAGCAGGCTGCGGCCTGGGGGCTGGCTGATTTCTGCGTGCCGCAGGCCGAACTGCGCGCCACCGCGCAGGCGCTGGCGGCCGAGATTGCCGGCTGCGCACCGCTGGCCGTGATGTCGACCCGCGCCACGCTGCGGGTGGGTCTCGCCGACCGCATCGCGCGCCAGACCGACCATGAACTGGTGGAGCAGAACTGGCTGCGCACCACCTCCGACTGGGCCGAAGGCATCAAGGCGACCGCCGAACGTCGCGAGCCGGTGTTTACCGGCAGCTGAAACAGGCGCCCTGCGCTGGTCGCACCCGCACCGCGCGCCCATCGCCGCGGTACGGGGCGGTCTCGCTCATCAGGCCGCGCGATATTCTTCCAGCGGCGCGTCGCCCAGCGCGGCACGATAGTTGTTGTGGAAGTGATGTAGCGCGGGCTCATTACGGCCAAACAGAAAGTGCGCGAGCCTGCCGCTGGACGCCGCGATCTGGGTTTTCACCGCCGCCGCGTAGTCTTCGTGCTCCACCGTGCTGACGAGCAGTTCAATCGCGGCGGTGACGTCAAACTCCATCCGCGCGGTGGGGTCCGCAGAGTAGACATTGTCGGCTTTGAGGGTGGTCGCCGGCGCGTCGCTGTTTAACGCAGCCTTCACGTGCGGCATGCCGAAATGCGACACGCGGCTGATGGAATGCGCAACGTCGTGACGGTCAGGATAGATGCGCACCATGATCACCATGCCGCCCACGAACACCAGCTGGATGTTCGGGAAAATGTAATAGGCGGCGATCGAGGCGAACGAGAAATTCCACTCCGACTCCGGCTGATGACGCATGGTGTCGAGGAAGCGGCTGGCGGTGCAGATGCGATGGTTGCGGCCGTATTCGCGGTAGCTCGCATAGTCGCTGTGCGCGAGGTTTATCAGCGTGTCCTTGTGCAAGCTGGAGAAATGATAGTTCTCGCCGAAGGTGTCGTTGGCGAGCTTCCAGTTAAGCGCCTTGTCGATGGTGGACTCCCCCAGAAACTCGCACTGGTCGAATTGCCAGGAGTCGAATTCCGCCGCCAGTTCGGCGCCCAGCAGGGCATCGATATCAATCACGCCGTCGAGCTGCGGATGCACCACCAAAAAGCCGTATTTTTCCTGCGACGGCAGTTCAATCAGGTTGTGGCAGGCCTTGTCGACTTCGCCAAACATCTCGCTCTGACGAATGCCCATCAGGCGACCGTCGGCGCTGTAGGTCCAGGAATGGAAGGGGCAGATGAAGCGGTTCTTCTCGCCCCGCGGTTCGTCGGTCAGCTGCGCGCCGCGATGGCGGCAGGCGTTGATGAAGGCGTGAAACTTGCCGTCCTTGTCGCGGGTGGCAAGGATCGGCATGCCGAGGTCGCTGTTGGTGAAATAGCTGCCGGCGCGCGGCAGCTCGGGCGACAGGCCAATGACCTGCGGATGCTGCTCAAAGAATGCCTTCCACTCGCGCTCGGCCAGCGCTGCGTCGGTATACACATTGGCAGGATTGATAACGATCCTGCCGGCGTCGCAGGTCGTCTTCGTATCCATCTGATGGATCAGTTCCTTGATGACCTCGACCTGCATGGACTGCTTCATTGCTTATCTCCCCGGTTAGTTTTTATCGTCTTTTTATTGGTTGGTCGTGCGACCTCCTCGGTCGCAAGTTCGGCAAACGTCTGCATCAGCCGGCGATGGAAGGTCTCCACCGCGTCGGCCGCCAGCGTGACGTAAAGGTCGGACAAGGCCGTGCGGCGAAAGGCGTCGATGCTGAGATGGCGAAGCGCCCATGCCCGACAGCTGATGCGATAACTGCGCATGATCAGCTCGCCCATCGCGCTCGCGGGAATTCGCCCACAGAGCAGCCCGGCGCTGCGACAGGCCTCAATCCCCTCGGTGACGAGGCGCTCGGCCCAGGCGTAGATGCGGGCCGCCTCCGGATGAGGGGCATCGGTCTGATCCAGCGCCTCGACCGCCAGAAAGGCCGAACGGTAGTACGCCTCATCTTCAGCAAAGAGCCCCGTCGATTCCGTCACTACGGCCGCGGCCAGAGCCAGCGGCGTGCGGTCGCCCACGGTGTGCACGCGAGATTCGATTTCGTGCAGAACGCCCGAGATGAGCGTGATGAGTAGGCGTTCCTTGTTGCCGATCAGGTTGTAGATCGTGGGCACTGTAACGCCCGCGAGATGCGCCACATCGCGCAGGTTGAGGCCTTCAAAACCCTGCTGGGCGAGCAACTGATGCGCGGCCGCGAGCACACGGGTGCGCCGCTTTTGCATATTGGCTGCGCGCAGGGTTTCGGGGAGCGTCGACATGCGGCCGAGTATTCCACGCGGAAAAAATTTTCACAACGATAAATTTATTTTGCAGTGCAGCTTTAGAGGGCGCGGCGTTCAACCGCCTCGACACGCCGCCAGCCGGCGGCTGGATGTCGCCATGCTCGCCGGCGTGCATCTCCACGCCGAGCTGCTCGACGCGGCCGGACGTGCCGGCAATGCGCTGACGTTTACCTGTGTGCCGTCAGGCGCCGGGCGGCGCATCGGGCTTGACCGCAATCTGGACGGGGTGAGCGACACCAAGCCGTAAGTTCGGCGTTACCTGCGGCGCCTGCGTCATCCCTGACGCAGGCCGGGCGGTCTCAGACGCGCTTGGTGAAGCGGATCGGAAACTCCTTCAGCGGTCGGAAGTTCAGGCTGTAGACATACGCCGGTTCCGGCAGGGCCCGGGCCAGCTCGAAATTCTCCAGCCGCTCAAGCAACGCCTGAATACCGGAGAAGATTTCCTGCCGCGCCAGCTGCTGGCCCAGGCAGGCGTGGATGCCGCCGCCGAAGGCCAGATGCGAGCCCGCGTTGGAGCGCTCGATATCGAAGTTGCGCGGGCAGGGAAACTTGTCCGGATCCTGATTGGCCGCGCCGAAGCGCAGAATCAGCGTGGACCCCGCCGGCAGCGGCGTGCCGCTCAGCTCGGTGTCTTTCACCACCGTGCGCATGATCCCCTGCACCGGGCTTTCGATGCGCAGCACCTCTTCCACAAAGCGCTTCAACAAGGCCGGATTGGCGCGCAGCTTCTGGTACTGCTCGGGGTTCTGCATCAACAGCCACAGGCCGTGGGTGATGGCGCTGGTGGTGGTCTCATAGCCGCCGGTGATGAGCTGATTCAACAGGTTCTGCAGCTCGTGCATGGTGAACGGCTCTTCGCCTTCACGCGCGGCGTGGACTAAATCGGAAATCAGATCGCCCGTCGGCTCTTTCTTCCGCGCTTCGAAAATCTTCGCCAGGTAGTGCTGGGCGTCAAGCTCGATATCGGCCACTTCGCGTAGCCGTTCTTCGCTCATGATTTCGTTGCTGGTGGCGAGCATCGCGAGCGCCCAGGACTGAAACCGCGCGAACTCGTTGCGGTCGAGGCCCAGCTGTTCGCCCAGAATCATGCCCGGCAGCGGCAGCGCGAAATCGCGAATCAAATCGCACTCGCCCTTGTCGGCAAACTGGTCGATCAGCGACTGCGCCAGCGCGTCCACCTGCGGCACCAGCGCCTTCACCCGCTGCGCGGTGAACACGCGGTCGACCAGCTTGCGGTGCTGGGCGTGCGTCGGCGGGTCCGCGCGATGGAGCACGTGCACGTGGGCCCAGCCCTTCTCGCGCAGCATGTCCTGATAGCGCCGGCCGTTGTCGCCCTGCAGGGCTTCCATGGCGAGGATGACGTTAGAGAACGTCGCCGGGTCGCGCATCACCTTCACGATGTCGTCGTACTTGGTGATGACGTAGATGCCGGTCTCCGGCATCTGATACACCGGCTGGTCGGCGTGCAGCATCGCGTAGAAATCCCACGGCGCGGCCAGCGTGTTGGCGTCGAGCAGGCTGTAGTCGGCAATGCCCTTCATGGGGCAGCCGGACGTGGTGGCTTCGGTGCTCATGCTTAGTTTGCTCCCAGCGTCTTGGCGTTCGGGTCGTAGGCGGCGGTGCGCAGCACACGGCCCGGCAGCTTGCCGGTGCATTCACCGTCGACGAAGGTCACCACGCCGTTGACGATCATGTAGCGGTAGCCTTCGGACTTCTCGATCAGCCGCTTGCCGCCGCCAATGATGGGGTCGAAGAACGGGCGATCCGGGGTCACCTTCAGCTTCGCCTGGTCGTAGATCATGATGTCTGCCGGCATGCCGCGTTCCAGCGTGCCGAGGTGCTCCAGACCAATGCCCAGCGCCGACTGCTTGGACAGCCGGAAGTGCGCTTCTTCCAGCGAAATGACCTTGTCGTCGCGGACCATCTTCGACAGCACCACGGTGGCGTACTTGCCCATCGACAGGAACTGGCCGTGTGCACCGCCGTCGGACGCGCCGGGAATGACGTACGGGTTCTTCATGATTTCGGCGTTGGCGTGGTCGTCATCGCCCAGTTGGTCTTCGATGTAGAACAGCGTTTCGAGGCCTTCGCCCACCGCCACGTCGCAGAAGGCTTCGAGCGGGGTCTTGCCTTCGGCCTGCGCGATCTCGGTGATATAGCGACCGGCGTACTGCGGCTGCTTCGTTTCATACACCTTCATGCGATCCCAGCGGCCGGACCACACACGCACCAGATGATGGTCGACGTCGTGCTGCAGCTTGGCGCGCACCGCGGGGTCTTTGAGGTTTATCAGGCGTTGCGGCACCGGGCAGGCAAGCGCCGCGTTCCACGCCGGCATGTCGTCGAACAGGTTGTACTCGAGCAGGTTGAACAGCGAGCCGATGCGGTGCACGGCGGCGAGGCCGAGGATGCGGTTGCCGCGGCGGTTCGAGTCTTCAATCAGGTCCAGCGAGTTCCGCCATTTATCCGGAATGTGGTTGGAGTGAATGATGATGCTGTGGATGACCGGGCGGCCGCTGGCCTGGTAGTAGCGCTCGAGCAGCGCCAGTTCTTCTTCGCCGAGGTGCAGGTTGTAGGGCGTGACTTCGCAGGAGCCGACATTGAACTCCCGCGCCACCCCGAGCAGTCCCAGCAGTTCTTCTTCTTTCGCCACCGCGCTCGGCAGCAGGCTGCCGTCGTGGTCGCGGTCGATGAGGTTGTGGTCGGTGGACAGGCCGAGGGCGCCGGCGCGGTAGCCGTCGCGCATCAGCTGCTTCATTTCTTCCAGCTCGGCGGGTGTGAGTTCGGCGCGCTTGGAGTCTTCTTCGCCCAGCACCCAGGCGCGGAGCGCGGAGTGCGGGATATAGCCGGCGACGTTCACGCCCAGCCCGTGGCGTTCCAGCGAATCAAAATAGTCGCGCTGGCTGACCCAGTCCCAGCGCATGCCCTGCTTCATCGACTCGTGCGGGATGGCTTCCACCCGGGTCATACGGGTCATGGCGCGTTCCCGATCGGCCGGCTTGCAGGGGGCAAAGCCGAAGCCGCAGAGGCTGACCACCACACTGGTCACGCCGTGCCAGCAGGACTGCGAGGCGTAGGGGTCCCAGTTCAGCTGGGCGTCGTAGTGGGTATGCACGTCGACCACGCCGGGCGCGACGATGAGGCCGGTGGCGTCGATTTCCTCGCGGCCCTTGCCGCGCACGCTGCCGGTTTCTACCACCTTGCCATCGCGCACGGCGACGTCACCAATGAACGACGGCATACCGGTGCCGTCCACCACGCGACCGCCGCGTATGACCAGATCAAATGCTGCTGCTTCGGACATTGCTGCTCTCCCCTCGGCCGGTCGAGGCCGGCGTGTTGTGCGTTTGTGGCACGGAAACTACGCCCTTTCGCCGGCGCAGGCGTGACTGCGGATACATCCCGGACTTGTCTGTGGCTACACTCCGCTTCGGCGTCGCGCGCAATCGCGCAGATGCTGCAACGCACGCAACACTGGCCGACAGGCCAAGGACACACCCGCACGGTATGAACTCGCCCCAGCGTCTCAGCCCGTCCCCGCCGGGCGCCCCACTCAGCCACGGCCTGCGCGGCTATGAAACCGCGATCAAGCAGGCCTATGCGCCGATGGTGCTGGCGCCGGAAGAGCCCGGCGCCGACTACGAGTGGGCGGTCAGCGGCCAGCGCTGCGGCATGCTCGGCATGTCGCATATCGTGGCGAACGGCGAGATTCGCGCCCGCGTCGAACGCGCGGCGGAACATCCGTCCGAACGCCGGGTGCTGCTGACGTTCGTCGAGCGCGGGACTTTCGAGTTTGAACAGGACGGCCGGCACGCGCTGTGTGGACCGCAGTCGCTGGTGCTGATGGACGTTGGCCGGCCGCTGGAGGCGTCCCAGCAGGGCTCGCTGGAGATCCTGTCGTTCATCCTGCCCACCGAGTTTTTGCAGGCCCGGGTGCCCGACCTGCCCAAGGTGCTGACCAGCCCGCGACCTGCCACCCACGGCGCCGGCGCGATGCTGCGCGACCTGATGAAATCCGGCTGGCGCGAAGGCGGCGGGCTGGATGTCAACGAAGCACGGGTGCTGCCCGGCATGCTCAGCAGCTTGATCGCGAGCGTCTTTGTGCGCGACGACCGCACGCTGGGCGAAGACAAGCAGTTCGCCTCGCTCTATCAGCGCCTGCAGGACATCATCCACGAAGAAGCGCACAACCCGCAGTTAACGCCAGCGCTGGTCGCCGCGCGCATGGGCATTTCGAGCAGCTACCTGTTTGCGGTGGCGCGGCGCTTTGGCAAAAGCGTGCGGCAATCGATTATCGAACATCGGCTGGAAGGCTGTCGGCAGATGCTGGGCGACCCGGCCTGCGCGCGGCGCTCGGTCACGGAAATCGCGTTCCTGTGGGGCTTTCAGGACGTCTCGCATTTCAGCCGACGATTCAGCGCGCGCTTTGGTACCTCGCCCAAGGCCTATCGCGAACTGCTGACGCAAAGCCCGCACCCGAGCCTGTAAAAAATCTGGACGGCTGCGCTTGATGCCGATCATGCGGGTGCGGCGGGTCTTTACAGCGCCTCGCCGCCACCTGTGAAAATCTCGCTGTAAAAATGCGGTTTATGCCGCTGGCCTGCTTTCTGCAATGAAGTCTTGAGCGCTGCGCGGCGAGTCCCGCCCACGGCAGCGCTCATCCCGTCAACGATTGCAAGGAAGGTCTCGCATGAATACGCCTCAGGTTTCGTTGCTCGCCGCCGTCTTGGCCAGCGCGCTTTCGGCCAGCGCCTCAGCCAACGTCATTTCGCTGTCCAACATCACCGCCGAGTGGTACGACGGCAACCCGGCCGCCAACGTCAGCTATCTCAACAATCCGTCGGCCGTCACCGCCTCGGCGCGCTGGGGTGTGGGCGCCGCGCAAAGCGGCTACGACTTCACGATCGCGTCCCAGCCGATTAACTTCAACGTGCCGCCCTCGCCGTCGCCCGTGCAACAGATTGGCGAGTTCACGCACCTCAATTTCCCGATTTCCTCGGGCACCAGCATTACCGGCATCAAGCTGCGACTGTCGGCCGACATCGCCGTGAACGGCAGCCCGATGGGCAGCCGGATGTTCGACTATGGCTTCGACCATTGGGAGACCGGCAATGCGGACATCCCCTGCGCCGACGGCGGTACGGTGGGCGTGGGCGTGAATGTGAACGGCTGCGCCGACCGCGTGATCGCAAACTGGCTGTCGACTTCGGACGACTTTGTGGTGGGCAGCGACATCTACACCGTGAACGTCACCGGCTTCTCGCTGGATCCGTCCGGCAGCGACCCCTTCACCTCCTTCTGGACCGCCGAGAACGAGCACAACCACGCCTACCTGCTGGCTAACGTGGCGCTGCGTCGCGACGTAGAGCCGATTCCGGAACCGGGCACCCTGGGGCTGCTGGGTCTGGGCTTGCTCGGCTTTGCGCGGCGCCAGTTCAGCCAGCGGGGCAAGCGGTCTTAAGCGCAGCCTTGGCGCGACCGGTCCAGCGCACCGGCGGCGGGCCCAAAGCCCGGCGCCGGTGGCGCGATCAGGGCTGACGCGCGGCGCGCAGCATCAGGTACACGCCGAGCGTGGCCGACAGCAGCGAGCCCAACAGCACCCCGATTCGCAGTTGGCGGTGGTAGTCGGGATCCAGCGTCTCGAAGGCCAGGCTGCCGATGAAAAGGCTCATCGTAAAGCCGATGCCGCACAGCACGCAGACCGCCAAAAACTGCGCACGCGAACTGCCGGCCGGCAGGCCGGCGCCGGTCAGGCGCATCACCAGCTGGGCACCGCCGAACACGCCCACCGTCTTGCCCACCACCAGCCCCAGCACAATGCCCAGCGGCACGCTGCCAAACAGCGTTGAGACACCGACCCCGGCCAGCGATACGCCGGCGTTTACAAAGGCGAAACCGGGCAGGATGAGAAAAGTGACCCAGGGTTTCAGCAGATGCTCGGCCTCGTGCACCGGCGAGCTGCCGTCCGGCCGACGCATGGGCACGGCGAGCGCCGCCACCACCCCGGCCAGCGTGGCGTGAATGCCGGACTTCAGCATGAACAGCCACACCACCGCCCCGACCAGCGCGTAGGGCAGCACCTTCACCACGCCGAGCCGGTTGATGCTCGCCAGCATCGCGGTGCCCAGCGCCGCCGCCCACAGCATGAGCGGGGACAGCTGATGGCCGTAGAACACGGCGATGACGACGATTGCGCCCAGGTCGTCGATCACTGCCACCGCCGTCAAGAACACTTTCAGGGACAAGGGCACGCGCGTGCCCATGAGTTGCAGCACGCCCAGCGAGAAGGCGATGTCGGTGGCGGTGGGAATAGCCCAGCCGTGCAAGGCCGGCGGGTTGCCCAGATTAATCAGGATGTAAATGAGCGCCGGGACCAGCATGCCACCCAGCGCGGCACCGGCCGGCACCAGCGCCTGACGCACCGAGGCCAGTTGCCCTTCCAGCACTTCCGCCTTGATTTCCAGCCCGACCAGAAAAAAGAACAGGGCCATCCAGAGTTCGTTGACCCACACTACCAGCGGCTTCGACAGCACCAGCCAGTCGGCGCCGATGCGAATTTCGCCCGGCAGATTAACGAAGGCCTCGTAAGCCCCGGCCAGCGGCGAATTGCTGACGATCAGGGCGGCCAGCGCCGCCAATCCCAGCACAATCCCGCCCGCCGCCTCGCCCCGCAATAAGTCGCTTAGCCGCCCCAGCATGCCACCGCCCTCCGTTATCTGAGGCGGCAGTGTAACGGGCACCGGCCCGTGACAGGGCTCAGGCGAAAGCGACCGCCTCGGCCAGATGTGCCGGCAGTTCGCGTTCGGGCACATCCTGCAGGTCTTTGTGCAGGCTGGCGGTGACCAGCGCCAGGGTGTCCGGATCCAGCGCCTCGCGCAGCCGCCCCAGCAGCTTCGGCCCGGCCACCAGCACCAGGTGGTCAAAGTCTTTGGCCAATCTGGCGCTGCGCAGATAGCCGGCCAGATCGCGAACAAACCCGGCGGTCAGGTGCTCGACCGCGGACTCCTCGCGCGCCACGCCGTGGCGCTGATTGCCCATCCGGTCGTGGACGCGGCCCGGCCGGTCGGCGTTGATGTCGCCCTCGCGCAGCCGGCCTTCGGGGTATTCGAACTGCGTGTGCAGCACCAGCGGCGCGTGCACGTGGTCCTGTTTGAACAAGCGCGCGCCGCTGCGGTGTGCGATAAGAATGAACGTGCGTGGCATGGGGATCCCTGTGATGAAAGCCGGTAGGTGCAGCCTGCGGCCGGCGCGACGCGGCCGCGTTGCGACAGATCAAGCCGGCGCCGGACCCGCGGCGGCAGACACGGCAAAGCGGCATTGGGTATAGTCGGCCGCTCCACCCGCCCGTCCGCAGATTTGGCCATGAGTTCCAGCGACCACGCCCTCGTCGAGCGCTTTGACCCCCGGCAGCTGCCGGCGTCTTTTTATGACGACCCGTATCCGACCTACCACGCGCTGCGCCGGGTGGCGCCGGTGCTGCGCTGCCCCGACGGCAGCTTCTTCCTCACGCGCCATGCCGATCTGGACCGGGTATACCGCGACCCGCGCAGCTTCAGCTCCGACAAACAGCAGCAGTTTCGGCCGATGTTCGGCGACAGCCCGCTGTTTGAGCACCACACCACGAGCCTCGTCTTCAACGACCCGCCGCTGCACACCTGGGTGCGCAAGGCGGTGGGTGATGCGCTGTCGCCGCGCGCCGTGACTGCCATGGCGCCGGCGCTGGATGCGCTGGTCGAACGCCTGCTGGACGCCCTGCCGGCCAGCGGCGCCTTCGATCTGGTGGACGATTTTGCCTCGGTGATTCCGGTGGAAGTCATCGGTAACCTGCTGCGCGTGCCGCACGCCGAGCGCGGTCCGCTGCGCGGCTGGTCGGCGGCGATTCTGGGCGCGCTGGAGTTTGGGGTGACCGAGGCCGGCAAGGCCGAGGGCAACCGCGCGGTAACCGAATTCGTGGACTACCTGCGCGGGCTCATCGCCGCCCGTCGCGCACAGCCCTCTGCCGACCGGGATGATGTACTGAGCCGGCTCATTCAATGGGAAAGCAACGGCGAGCGCCTGTCCGAGCATCAGCTCTACCACCAGTGCATTTTTCTGCTGAACGCCGGCCACGAGACGACCACCAATCTCATCGGCAATGCCGTGCATGCGCTGCTGACCACGCCCGGCGCGCGCGAATCGCTGCTGGCCTCACCCGACTTGATGGACAGCGCGATTGAGGAATTCCTGCGCTACGACGCGCCGGTGCAGCTCGGCAACCGGCTGAGTCTGGCCGCCGTCATGCTCAATGGGGTGGAGATCCCGGCCGGCAGCACGCTGACGCTGTGCATCGGCGCGGCCAACCGCGATCCGGCGGTGTTTGCGCAGCCCGACGCGCTCAAGCTCGACCGCCACCCCAACCCGCAGCTCGCGTTTGGCGGTGGCATTCACACCTGCGCCGGACTGCACGTGGCGCGGCTGGAAGCGCGCACCGCCATTGCCGGTCTGTTCCGTCGTTTTCCCGAGCTGGCACTCGCCGGCGAACCTAGCCGTGCGCAGCGCGCGCGCTTCCGCGGCTTTACGCACTTGCCGGTTTGCGCCGGCTGAACACTTGCCCTGACCTCAGAGGAACGCCCGTGTCTGATTTCCAGCTCAACCTGAAGCGCCTGATCGAACGCCCCGAGCGCTATTTCCCGCGCAACGAACTCGTCTCCCGCGAAGACGACGGCTCGCTGTTCCGTTACACCTATCGCCAGTACTGCGAGCGCGTGCGGCGGATGGCCAGCGCCTTCGACCGACTGGGCATCAAGGCCGGTGAAAAAGTGGCGACGCTGTCCTGGAACACGCATCGCCATCTCGAAATGTATTTCGCCGTGCCCTGCAGCGGCCGCGTGCTGCACACCGCCAACCTGCGGCTGTCGGACGAACATCTGGCTTACACCATGAACCACGCCGAAGACGTGGCGGTGTTCTTCTCGCCCGACCTGCTCGGTCAGATGGAATCCGTCGCACCGCTGCTTAAGCACGTGCGCGCCTATGTGGTGATGAGCGCGGAGCGTCCGGCCAACACCACGCTCAGCCCGCTCTACACCTATGAAGAACTGATCGCGGCCGGCGACCCGGCCTATCAGTATCCGGAAGTCGACGAACACGCGCCGGCCTCGATCTGCTTCACCTCCGCGACCACAGGCAACCCCAAAGGCGTCGCCTATACGCACCGCGGGCTGTATCTGCACTCCCAGGTCATCTGCAACGCCGACACCATGGCGGTGTCGGAAAAAGACACCCTGATGCCGATCGCGCCGATGTTCCATGTGAACTCCTGGGGCGTGCCGTTTGCCGGCGTGTGGATGGGCTCGAAGTTCGTGTTTCCCGGCCAGCGGCCGCACGCCGAGGACCTGCTGAAACTGATCGAAGAGCAGCAGGTTACCTTCACTTTTGGCGCGGTAACGGTCGGCATCGACATGATGAATCTGCTGGCCAGCAAGCCTTACAACATCCGCAGCCTGCGCGCGCTGATGCTGGGCGGCTCGGCGACGCCGGCCTCGGTGATGCAATTTTTTCAGGGCAAGCACGGCGTGCCCGTCTACACCGCCTGGGGCTCTACCGAATGCGCGCCAATTGCGACCGCCGTCTGCATCAAGCGCGACCAGATCAGCCTCGGACTGGACGATGAAATTGCGATTCGCGTGCGGCAGGGCATCCCGGTGCCGGGCGTTGAGTTGCGTGTGCTCAATGACGACGGCGAGCAGATCCCCTGGGACGACCGCGCCATTGGCGAAGTGCGCGTGCGCGGTCCGTGGATTGCGACCACTTACATCAACGAACCCCGCAGCAAGGAGAGCTTCGTCGAGGGCTGGTGGCTGTCCGGCGATATCGCGAGCGTGAACGACGACGGCGTGATGAAGCTGGTCGACCGCGCGAAGGATTTGATCAAATCCGGTGGCGAGTGGATTTCATCGGTCGATCTGGAAAACGCGCTGATGGCGCATGCCGGCGTGCGCGAAGCGACCGTGGTCGGCAAGCCGCACGACAAATGGATCGAGCGCCCGGTGGCATTTCTGGTCGCCGATGCGACTGCGCCGCGCCCGGACGACGCC
>JAURHQ010000330.1 GCA_030833185.1 Gammaproteobacteria bacterium
CCACGGCCACGCCACCGACAAACATCGCCAGCACTGCCACAGCCCGCCCCGGTCGGGCGCTCTGCCGCAATACCAAGGCCGCGAAGAACACCGGCACCCACGGTGCGAGCACCACGGCAACGGTAGCACCCACCCGACCCGCCACGATCTGGAACATCAGAGCGGTGATGAGCCCGCCCAGCGCGCCAACCTTTAGCGTTTCCCACGGTCCATGCCGCAGCATGACCAGTCCCATTACTGCCCCGCTGACCACCAGCATGGGCGCAAACTGCGCCCCCAGTACGGCGAACAGGGCGGCCATGCTGGCCGCAGCCAGCACGCCGTTCATCGCAAATCGGGCAATCCCTCGCACGGGGTGAGGAACAGCCGGAGCGGCCGGTCAGGCCCTAGTGCGAATCGCTGTAAGGCAACAAGGCCAGGAAGCGGGCGCGCTTCACGGCGATCGCTAACTGGCGCTGATAACGCGCCTTGGTGCCGGAAATCCGGCTGGGCACGATCTTGCCGTTCTCAGCGATGTTGGCCTTCAGGGTGTTGATGTCCTTGTAGTCGATTTCTTCGACTTTTTCGGCCGTGAACTTGCAGTAGCGACGACGGCGGAAGTGGCGCGAGCCGCCCCCACGAGGTTTGGATTTCATCATGGCAGTATTTCCTCTGAAGCTTATTCCGAAGCCGCCTCGTCAGCCGATTCTTCATCGGTCGACGCGGCGGCGGGCGATTCGGCCCGGCTTTCACGCTCGGCGTTACGGGCACGGCGCTCGCTGTCACGCTCTTCCTGATCTTCTTTGGCCTTGGCCATCAGGGAGGGCTCGGTCAGCGCCTTGTCGCGCACGATAATCAGATTGCGGAGCACGGCGTCGTTGAAACGGAAGGCGCTGCTCAGCTCGGCGAGCGTGGCGGCGTTGACTTCGATATTCATGAGCACGTAGTGCGCCTTGTGCACCTTGTTGATCGGGTATGCCAACTGGCGCCGGCCCCAGTCTTCCAGACGGTGGATTGCGCCACCGTTGGATTCGATCAGGGTGCGGTAACGGTCAACCATGCCGTTGACCTGTTCGCTCTGGTCAGGATGGACCAGAAACACGACTTCGTAATGTCGCACGAGGTCTCCTCTCGGGTTATAGCTTCCCGTCGAAGCGGTGAAGCAAGGAGATTGAAGGAAATAGTGAGCCGGCGATGGTAAGCCGCCGAGCCGCTGGCTGTAAACCCGCAGGCCTCAGGTGAACTGGCGCTGGCGGCGCGCCTCGAACAGGCAAACCGCGGCCGCCGTCGACAGGTTGAGACTCTCAACCGTCCCGAGCATGGGAATCCGCACGAGCAGGTCGCAGGTTTCGCGGGTCAGACGTCGGAGTCCCGGCCCTTCGGCGCCCATCACCATGACCAGCGGCAGTTTGAGGTCGGCCTGATACAGGTTGTGTTCGGTCTCGCCGCTGGCGCCCACCACCCACAGGCCGTCTTCCTTCAGCGACTCCAGCGCGCGCACCAGATTGCCGACCTGCACCAGGGGCACGCTGTCGGCCGCGCCGCTGGCGACCTTGGCCGCGACGGCGGTCAGACCCACGCTGCGATCGCGCGGAATGATGACCGCATCCACCCCCGCACCGTCCGCTACCCGCAGGCAGGCGCCCAGATTGTGGGGATCCTGCGGATGGTCGATGGCCAGTAGCAGCGGCGGTTCTTTGCGACCGGCGAGTCGCGCCCGCAGGTCGTTCAGTTCCAGCGCCGGCGGCGCGCGTCGGCGCAGCACGATGCCCTGATGCACGCCGCCATCGGCCAGCCGGTCGAGCGTTGCCGGCGGCACCCGCTGCACCATCACGCCCAGTGCGCTCGCCTTTTTCGCCAGCGCGTCCAGCTCGATACTGCCGCCGTCGCGCCGCAACCACATTTCAAGCACATCGTGGCCGGCGCGGGTCAGGGTCGCTGCGCAAGCATGTAGGCCAAACACCGTCAGGCTGCGATCGTTGCGCGACATAGCCGCTTACCGCCGGCGCCGTTTGACCGGCGGTGCTTCGGTCGCGAGCGCAAAATCGATTTGACGCTCGTCGAGACTGACCCGCATCACCGTCACCCGTACCTGCTGGCCGATCCGGAACTCCCGATTCGTGCGCCGGCCGCGCAGGCGGTGGCCCGTCGGATCGAACTGGTAGTAGTCGTCCGGCAACGCAGTGACGTGTACCAAGCCTTCCACAAAAATGTCGGACAGCTGGACGAACATGCCAAACGAGGTGACGTTGCTGATGGTGCCCGGAAAACTTTTACCCACTTTTTCCAGCATGAATTCGCACTTCAGCCAGGCCACGGCTTCGCGGGTCGCTTCATCCGCGCGGCGCTCGGTCATCGAGGTGTGCTCCGCCAGCACCGGAATTTCCTCCAGCGCCGACTTGGGCGTCTTCGCCTTGGCCAGCCGGCGCTTGATCGCGCGATGCACGACCAGATCGGGATACCGCCGGATGGGCGAGGTGAAATGCACGTAGGCATCGAGCGCGAGGCCGAAGTGTCCGGCGTTCTCGCCGCGATAGACCGCGAGCTTCAGACTGCGCATCAACACCGTTTCAATCAGATGGCGGTCGGGACGCGCTTTCGCCTGCGTCAGCACCTGCGCGAAGTGGCGCGCTTCGGGCTTCTCACCGCCGGGCAGCGCAATGCCCAGCTCGGCCAGAAACTTGCGTAAGGCGACCAGCTTCTCACCCTCGGGCCGCGCGTGGATGCGATACAGCGCCGGCAGCGCATGGCGCTCGAGGTATTCCGCCGCCGCGACGTTGGCGGCAATCATGCACTCCTCGATCAGCCGGTGGGCGTCGTTCCGCTCGCGGGTTTCGATGCGTTCAATTTTGCGCGCTGCGTTGAACAC
>JAURHQ010000331.1 GCA_030833185.1 Gammaproteobacteria bacterium
GTAGCTGCTGCCGCTATTGGCGCTGATCTCGTAGCGCGTTTTAGTGAGGTTGCCCGAGGTGTAGGTGTGCGTTTTGCGGAAGAAGTACCGCGTGCCGCTGGCGCGGCCGTTGGCCGTGGCGATGGCCGTTTGCTCCTTGTAGAGCACGGTGGCGACGGTGCCGTCGGCGTTGTAGGTGATGTCGCCGCTGGCGCTGTCGTAGCCGGGCATGGTGCCGCCGGCGACGAGGCATTCGCGCAGGTAGACAAGGTTGTCGCGCGTGCCGTCGCGGTTGACAGTGGCGCTGTAGGCGCCGGCGTTGGGTTTGCGCTCGTCGAAGGTGGCCATTACGCGGGCACTCCCGTGATCAAAATGCTGCACGGCGCCGCGACGCGCGCGCCAGCGGCGTCGTAACAGTGCAGCGTGAGGTTGTTGTTGGCCAGCGTGGTCTCGCTGACGTTGAGGTTGGTGTAGCTCGGGTTGGCCGTGGTGGACGATTGCGCGGTGATCTGCACGTTGGTCACTGTGATGTATTTGCGCGGCAGCTGCACCACCACACCGCCCGATGCGCTTGAGCTTGGCGTGGGCACCACCGGATCGGTCACCGTGGGCATCATCGCGGCGATGGTGGCGGCATCAAACTCGATTTGCCACGGCCCGAAGTAGCCGCCGCCTTTCGGCTCTGACTGAATGACCACAGCGACGGTGCTGCCGGTGGCCAGAAAGGTGCTGGCGTTGGCCCAGTAGATGGTGTCGACATACACCCCCACGCGCATGTTGCCGTTGTAGAGCGCCACCCAGTTGGCGATGTTGAGCAGCGCAAACACGGCCGTACGCGAGGCGCCCACGCTGTAGCCGGGGCTTTGCGCGGCGGTGCGGTTGTAGATTTGAAGGCTTGCGTTCACCGTGACCGGCGACACCAAAAAACTGCCGGCATCGAGCAGATCAGTGGCCAGCCCGGGGGTGAGCTCGTTGGCGCCGGTGTAGACCGAGGTTTCCACCACGGTGCATTTGGTGCGGATCCGCAGCGTGGTGTCGCCCGGGTAAAGCTGGTAGGTCTCGACCAGGTCGCCGAACGTCCACGAGCCAATATCGGCGCGTGAAATGGCCTGCGACCATACCGATGCCAGCGCGCCGATGCCGGTAGACACCAGCGAGATCGAAGCGATGCTCGCCGTGGCGCTGACGGCTATGCTGCTGCGCGCGTAGACCAACACGTTGTAGGTGGTGGCCGCGTTGAGCGGCGGCGAGATGTACTCGGCCGCGGGCACATCGGCGCTGTCCACCGTGACGCCAGCCAGCGTTTTGACGACAACGCGGTAGCCGGCGATAAACGGCCAGGTGCTGAGCGCCGCCCAGGTGGCGCGGATCTTTGATAGCGGCAACGCGCCGCTGGGCACGGTGACCACCTCCTCAGTGAGCGTGACCGTGCCCACGGTGGGCGGGTTGCTGGCGCTGGGCAACGTGGTGTTGCCAGTGCTCGGGGCGGCGGCGGCGCTGCTGTCGAAGGCGGCGGGGTCGTACTTCTGCGCGGCGATTTCGAACAGTCCCTTCTTGCTCATGGTGCGCGAGAGCATGCGGAAGGTGATGCCTGCCGTGAGGCCGCCATCGTTGATGGTGATGACGTCGCCCGGCTCCTGCGCCAGCGCGTCGGCGAAGGTGGTGAAGCGGTGCTGCAGCGCCTCGAGCCGCGAGTGGTTGAACATCTCGATCGCTTCGCGCAGGGCCTGGCTGTAGCGCTGCACACCGGGCATGTTGCGGCGGGAAAGGCGCAGCTCCTCGCTGCCGGGCGGGATGCCGTTGGCCGGGTACACCGCTTTGCGCGTGGTCCACGGGTAGGCGCTGGTGTCGGTGTAGCTGATTTCGATGACGTTGGGCTGCTGCTCGGTGGGCTTCATGGCCCATTGCAGCGAGCCCTTGATGATGTCCGCCTTGCCGAACGTGCGCACGCTGCTGGCGGTGGCATCGGGCACCAGCTTGTAGCCGCTGGGGGACGGCACCACGTAGCAGCCGGCGTGTGCGCGCAGGATGTCAACCCACTCCTCGGCGCTCTGCCGCGTGTCGAGCGTGATGCCGACGATGCGCTTTTTCTCGCCGCCGACGAGGGCGTCGCACGCGTTGGCGGCGGCGGTGACGCTCGTCCAGTCGATCGCTTTGCCCCAGCCATAAGTCGTGTTGGTGATGGCATCGGCCAGCGCCAGCGCCGGGTTGTCGCTGTACTTGTAGGTGCTCGGGGTGCCGAGCGTTTGCGTGCCGTCGCGCGGGTCGTAGATCTTGCGGCCCTGCACGATGGCGTGCATGTCGCCAATGTCCGCACCCGGCTGCAGCTCGATCACGCTGTAGGCGATGCCCGCGAGCGTGGCGGTGTGGGTGATGCTGATCGCGCTATAGGCGCTGACCAGCTTGGCATCCACCGCCTGCCCGGTGGTGCCGGTGTAGTGCGTGGCCAGCACGGTGCCCGGCGGCGTGGCGTTGCTGATGGTGAACGAGCCGACCGATTGCACCGGGCCACGGCCCCAGATGAGCACGGCGACGATGCTGGTGCCGTAGTTCAGCACGGTGGCGATCTGCGCGCCGAGCCGGTCCATGCCGTAGGTGACGCGGCAAGGCTCCGCCAGCGCGGCGACGTTGATCTGCCGTTCGAAGGTGTCGAACGCCTGGTCCAACGTCTCACGCGAGGTGGCGCTGATGGTGCTGCTGACGCTGATCCAGTTCGGGATGACCTGCGTGCCGCGCACCAGCAGCGGGTTGCTCGGGTTGGGCCCGGTGGTGGGGCCGGTGGTGGGCGTGGTCATTGCTCGCGCAGCTTGAGCGTGACTTTGGCGTAGGTGGTGCCGTAACCCACTTGTGGCGCGGCGAGGTAG
>JAURHQ010000332.1 GCA_030833185.1 Gammaproteobacteria bacterium
GTCAAACCCGGTCGTGGGACTGACCACGACGGAGCGGACTGTACGCACTTGCGGGGCGGGTGTCAAATTCATTCTTTCGCCATGTTGGCGTAGACGTTGTCCCAAAACATCCTGTCGTCGACCCGCAGCAGATAACCCTCGTTTGCAAAATCTCCGCCGCTTGCGATGATGTGGGCGGCGCAAGTCCACGCTTTAGCCGTGTCAATGTCATCTGCCGTGACGCGCTCGATCTTCTCCAGCGACAACAGGTGCGGACACTCTTTTGTCTTGACGCCGAGGCAGCACGACAAGTGGTTGTTTGGCACCGGCACTGCGGACTGCATGGAGCATTGCTTGTGCTGCGTCGGCAGGGAATCGGTACGTTCCGCCTTAAACAGCATGATCATGCGCGGGACTTCATCGGCGGCCTTCTTGGCTTCGTACATGAAGCGCATTTGTTCCCAATCCTTGCCCGCCGCACGTTGATCATCGCTGTGGCGATTGATTGCCACATGCCATTCCTGACTCAAAGGGTATTCGAGGCGTTTCATTGTTGTCGGTCTCTGTGGTGATGCCCCGATGGGCGATGAAATTGATTAAGTGCGCTTGCGCAGCCAGCACCACGCAGCGATGGCGATGGTGAGGACCATCAGCCCCACCATCACCGAACCACCCACGGGCACGGGCCGCGCCTCAAAGCACGGCTCGGACGTGGCCACACAAGCCGTCGGCGTACAGATCACCACGGCGGGGCATTGGTTTTTAGGGGTGTTGATCATGCTGCCTCCTTGGTGGTGGTGCGTTGCTGTTCGCGGTAGTTGGCGGCCACCAGCGCGCGGCTGAGTGGCGGGCAGACGCTGTTGCCGCACATGCGGACCTGTGCTGTCTTGGTGAGCGGCCGGCCGTCGGCGCCGCGGTCGATGATGTAGTCATCGGGGAAGCCCTGCGCGCGGTACAGCTCGCGCGGGGTGAGCATGCGCAAGCCAATGTCGACAATGGCGTACCGCTCGCCGTGCACGGTGACCAGGCCGAAGCGGTCGCGGGTGGGGATGGTGTGCATCGGCTCGGTGATCTCGACGCCGTCGACCTCGTTGCCGTAATACTTGATCAGGAAGGCGCGCACCTCGGCGTGGTGCGTACCCTGCGCGCTGATGGTGTGCACAGGCTCGCTGGTGGCGCTGCCGGTGTTGTCGCCGCGGAGCTTGACCAGGTTGCTGGTGACAAGGCTGTGGTGGTCGCTGGTGGTGACGGTGCCGATAGGCTGCTCGACGCCGTGGCCGACTACGCCGCCGTAGTGTTTGGCAAGGAAAGCCGAGACAAGGGCCATTGGTGGATTGCCGCCAGGGCGCTTCACAAAGCTGCCAGCAGTGATCGTAGGAAACGGAGCCCCGGCACCACTGCCAGCGCTCTCGCCGTGGTACTTGGTGAGGTGAGGAACTACCAGCGCTTTTTCGCCGCGCTGGGCGCCGGTGATGGTCTTGAACGGATCGCGGACGCCTTCAGTGCGGTCTCCGCCTTGATGAGTCAGCGGCACAATAAACGGCTCCGCCGAGTCCACCACGTAGCGCATGATGCCTTTGGCGATGCGGCGGCAGGTGGCATCGGCCAGCGGTTTGTCGCGCTCAAAGATCGACGGGCATGGCAGGCTGAAATCAATGCACTCCGCGGCGGTTCGCCACGGCTTCAGCTTGCGCTGGCGGACGGGCAGGCCATCGGGTTTGCCGTGCGTTGGCTCCGGCCACGAGATCGGTGCGCCGTCGCGCCGCGCCACCAGGAACAGGCGTTTGCGGATGGTGGGGGCGCCGTAGTCGCAGGCGCGCATCTCTCGGTGGTCGACGGTGTAGCCAAGTTGCTGCAGCGAGATCTTCCAGCGCTTGAATGTACGGCCCTTGCGCTCGGGGCAGGGCCGGTTGTCGGGGCCGAGCGGCCCCCAGGTCTGAAACTCTTCGACGTTCTCAAGCAGGATCACCCGCGGCCGCACGGCGCGCGCCCACTTCACCACCACCCACGCCAGCGAGCGAATCTTTTTGCTGACCGGCTTGCCGCCTTTGGCCTTGCTGAAATGCTTGCAGTCCGGCGAGGCCCACAGCAAACCGACCGGGCGCCCGTCGGTCACGGCGACCGGGTCCACCTCGAACACGTCGGACACGTAGTGCTGCGTCTGCGGGTGGTTAGCCTGGTGCAGGGCCACGGCCTCGGGGTCGTGGTTGATGGCGATATCGACGTGGCGGCCAATGGCCTGCTCAATGCCGGTGCTGGCACCCCCGCCCCCAGCGAACAGGTCGACCACGATCTCGTGCGCGATCGGCAACAGGTATTGCGGGGTGATCACAACCGCCCTCGATCTGTTCCGCAAAAGGCAAAACAGCCACGTCTGGATGCAGGTTCCAGAGGCGCGATTTTTGAGAATTGCGGAACCAGAATAGGGCGCAAAGCCGCGCCAGTGCTAGCGCGTGGTGGTAGACTCGAAATCAGGCGTACCGCAAGGTATCGGGGGTTCGAATCCCCCCCTCTCCGCCAGCACTGGCGCAGCTTTGCGCCCGGTTGGCTGGTTTCAAATAGGCGTTTCATTTCGCTCATTTTGCGGAACCGTTCCGCAATTCGCTCGTCGGCGCCACCGATTGGCGGCCTCTTCGGTAGATCTCTGTGGTGCTGCGGCTTTTGTGGCCGAGCAGTTTTTGGGCGTCGTTGGTGTCGTGGACGTCGGTGCCGGCTTTGGCGCGGACGTCGCGGAGTTGCAGCTCTTTGGGTGCGCCGGCGGCGGTGCGGGCTTCGGCCCATAGGCGGCTGAGCCAGTTGCGGCCGAGCGCTTTGTGTGCGGCGCCGGTGATCAAGAGGTTAGTCG
>JAURHQ010000333.1 GCA_030833185.1 Gammaproteobacteria bacterium
AGGAAAGTCTCGAAAGTCCAGTCGGTATCCGGCTCGGACAGACCGTAGAAACGCGCCCAGTTGGGCGATGTGCGGAGGGCGCCGGTCCGCAGATTGCGCTCCCACAGCACGATGCCGGCGGATTCGACCGCCAGCTCCAGCCAGTCCCGGTAGCCCTGTAATTCCTGCGCGGCCAGCGCGGTCTCGGTAACGTCCAGCACGAAGCCGCAGGCGCGCGGACGTTCGTGTTCCACCAGATTTCGGTAGCGCACTTCCAGATACCGAATCTCGCCGTCGGGACGCTTTATGCGATAGCGCACAGAACGCGCTTCGGTGTCGTTGGTGGTGGTCAGCAGCCCGTTCGCCACGCTGCGCCGGTGCTGCTCGACGTCCTCCGGCAGCATCAGCGCGCGGATGTCGTCGGCGTGCCAGGGACCGGTGCGGTTGGGCAGGCCGTAAATCTGCGCCAGCGAAGAGGACCCGATGCTTATTTCAGTCGCCAGATCCCGCTCGAACCAGCCCATGTGCGCATGGGCCATGCCTTCTTCCAGACGCTGCGCGGTGACCGTCGCGGCGCTGCGTTCGGCGGTCAGTGCGTCGCTGTTCACGGCCGCGCACAGGCAACAGACGCGCGCGTCACCGGCGCTGCCCTGCATTGGACTCAGGGTGCAGACCCAGACCTCGCCCGCCGTCACCGGCAAGGCCTCGCAGCGTACCGGCAGGTCGCTGGCGAGACTCTGATGAACGGCCTCAACGAGGCTCTCGGCGTGACCGGCGGGGAGCAGGGCCGCGAGGCGCTGTCCCACGCAGCGCCGACTGGCGGCCGCGGGGCGCACGCCCTGCCGTGCGTCGAGCAGTGTCACGCTGTGGATCAGCGTGGCGGCGTCCAGCGTGAGGACAAAGCGCTGCGCGACCCGACACAGATCGGCCCAGAGGCCGGCTTCTGAGGGTGTGGCGTGAGCGTCCATGTCCGACGTACTTGCCAAGCAAAGGCTCCGAGCTTGCGGGCACGCATGGCGGCCCGGCGGTGAGTCCCGACTAGCGGGCGCGGGCCCGTAGTTTGGCATACTGCGGCCCATGAACATCCAGCTCATGAGCGATTTACACCTTGAAGTTGATCCGGCGTTCCGTCCGCTGCCTGCGCCGGGGGCGGATTTGCTGGTGCTGGCGGGCGACATCGGCGCGCGTCCCGAAAGCCCCATGGGTCGGTTCGGCAGCACGGACTGGAGCCTGACCCGCTTTTCCCCGCGTCTCGGCCACTGGCCGGTGCCGGTCCTCTATTTGCCTGGCAATCACGAATACGACGGTCTCGAATTCGACGAATGCCGCGCGAAACTGCGTCAGACCTGCGCGGGCTTGGGCATTCACTGGCTGGATGAAAGCGAATATCGCCAGGGCGACGTGCGCATTCTCGGCACCACGCTATGGAGTGATTTCGACGCCTTTGCCGATCGACCGGCGCACATCCCGGGCTCGATGAGCTACAACCTGCGCGAGCGCGAAAAAGCCTTTCACGCCGCCAATTTCTATCTCGAGCGGACCCGCACGCGCCGCCACGGCAGGTTGTTTGATGCGGCCGCCATGCGCGAGGAATCGCTTCGCGCCCAGCAGTGGCTGGCGGCGAAACTGGCCGAACCGCATGCCGGCAAAACCGTGGTGGTGTCGCATTTCGCGCCCAGCCTGCGCAGCCACGACCCGCGCTACGGCCTCAGCCCGGGCACCGCCGGGTTCTGTAGCGCGCTGGATTATCTGACGGAGGGCGTTGATCTCTGGCTGCACGGTCACCTGCACTGCCCCAGCGATTACACCATCGGCGGGTGCAGGGTGGTGGCCAATCCGCTGGGTTACCTCGGAACGGGCGAGCAGGCCGGGTTTAATCCCACGCTGTGTTTGCAGATCTAGCCGCGCCCGCCTAGTGCAGCGTGCGGCGTTTGGCCGATAGCTCGCGCAGCTTAAGCGTGAGCTGGGCGGCGACCTCCGGCCCGGGGGCCAGCGGCAGCGCGCGTTCCAGTTCACGCGCGGCCTGTTGCTCCGAACCCAGCGCAAACCAGCTCTCGGCGCGCGCCAGCAGAACCGGGAAGGCGTCGTTGGCCAGACACAGCTGGTAGTCACAGATGGTCAGCGCCTGCTGATGGTCCCCGCCCGCGACGGCCAGGCCGCGCAAGTTGTTCAGCATCCGCAGCACCATGTCGCTGGCAGACGCCGGTTTGAGCGCGACTTCGGGCGCTACGCCGGTGCTGGCGAGACGCTCGGCCAGTTCGTCCTCGGTCAGCGCCTGCAGAGTGAACGGGTCGACCGTGAGGCCATCCAGCTGCAGCAGGAAATGGCCGGGGAAGTTCAGGCCCTCAGCCGCCAGGCCCAGCAGATCGGCCACGCTGATGATGAGCGCGGCAAGGCTGATGGGAATGCCGGGTTGGCCGGACAAGAGCAGGGCGAGCGCGCTGTTGGCCGGTTCGTAGTAGCTGGTCGCGCCCTTGAAGCCCGCCTCGCGCAGGCTGATCAGCAGGCCTTCGGCGCTCGCCGGCTCGGGCACCCGGGCGGCGAGGCTCGCCAGTTGACCGCGGCACCACTGGGCATCGGTTGCCGGATGGACCACGCGCGAGACCAGCAGCGCGCCGTCAAGCACGCTGCCGGGATTACGCGCAAAGGCGCGGAAATCGGCTTCCAGCGAGGCCACGCCGGCAGGACTCAGGCGGCTTCCAGCAGCGCTTTAACCTGCTGCACGCGCTCGCAGTGGCGGGTTTCTTCCACGCCGTTCAAGCGCAGCAGCTGGGCCACTTCGGCATTCGGCTCGCCGTCGGCCCAGCGCTGGTACTGCGCGTCACCGTCGGTTTCCGCAGTCT
>JAURHQ010000334.1 GCA_030833185.1 Gammaproteobacteria bacterium
CCAGTGAGACCTCTGCAGCGTGTGCTGCAGCCGGCCAATCGATAAAACGCCTCGCGTTTTTGAAAAGGTAGTGCATGTCTGAAGAAGAATCGCAGGTCTTTCGGGCTGACGAGCACGTGGAAGTCGCGGCTGCGGAGGGACACGCGCGCAAGAAAGTCAGAGCGGCGAAAGGCCCGAGCGATCAACGTGCCGTCAAAGATCAGGAAGGCGGACCTGCGGATACCCGTTCGCTGCGTGACGGCAGCGGTGATGCCCAGAGCCGGCAAATACAGGATGCCGAGGGGCGTGCCGCGGCAGCAGCAGACACGCACAAAAGTGATGGCGACTCGGATGTACGCGCCATGCGGGACGCCGAGGGTGCGGGAGCCACTGCCAGAGGAGCCAACGGCGATGGCCCGAGTGACCAGCGCGCCTCACAAGACGCGCAAGCCAAGGCCGCATCGGGCGGCACGGACGATGGGGATGGGCCGTCCGACATGCGCGCCATGCTGGATGCCGATGGCAAGGCAGCCGCCGCAGGATCTCGTGACGGCGAGGGTCCATCGGATGCGCGCGCGATGCAGGATGCCGACGGCAAGCAGATAACGACCGGCGCCTACGACGGCGATGGCCCGTCTGACCTGCGCGGCATGCATGACGCGCAAGGCAGACCGCTGCTGCGTCAGAGTGACGACGGTGAAGGTCCATCGGACCAGCGGAACCTGCAGGATCACCGGGCTGACCTGCCCGACGCTGTCGATGCCACGCGCACCGGCATCGGCACCGGCGAGCATGAAACGCATGCCGAAAATCAGCCGGCCACCGAAGAGGCGCTGCAGGAACCGGCCGAACCGGACATGCTGTTTGTTGAAGAAAACGTGGCACCGTGGGCACTGTCGATACACCTGGAAGAACGCATACAAAATCTGGGAGCAATGACCTCCAAGGTCAGCGCGCAGTTGGATGAACTTGAAGACGCAGTCAAGAAACTTGGGAAACGGATAGGACGATGAGCGACGATGCCAAAGACGAACAGGCCGCCACCGGTGACGGTTTTACACCCGCACCGCCACCGCCGGCACTCAGCGAAGAAGAAGCCGCCGCTGCGACGGTCGCCTTCTCTGGGGACACTGTCCTGCCCGATGGTACCGTCGCGGTGCCTCAGGATACTGCCAAGCGTGCGCTTGAGGCGGTACAAATTCTGGTCGAGAACAATCGCTCGGCCTCGCAGCAGCTCGAATCACTGATGGGCATCGTGCTGGATGCGGCCGAAGTTGCCAACCGCTCGGCTTCTGCGGTCGCTGCCACCGGTACGCATGTCAACAAGGCCGCCGAAAAGCTCATCGACGGCGCCAAAAAAACCAGCATGCAGGCCAAGGTGATTCTCGCGCTGGCTGCTGCTGTGTTGGTGGGTACCGCAGGCACGTTCAGCTTCATGACCGTGCAGCTGCACGGCAAAGTTGAACAGCTGGATGAAATGCTGCTGGCCGTCGGCAAACGCGCCGTCGATCTCAAACGCCGCATGGAAACCATGGATGACATTCATGCCGCGCTTGAAGAGCTCAATCTCAAGCAGGAAAACACACAATCCGTACAGCAGGCCATCGAAGACAAAATCGGACGTCTGGTTGATTCAGGCAAACCCTTTACGCGCAAGGAAGCCGCGCCCACCGAGACACCCGCCGAGGCACCCGCAGCACCCGCCAAGGCGACACCTCAGAAATCCGAAAAGCCACCCGCAAAAACTGAACAGAAAACCGAACAAAAAGCTGACCGCACCGACAAATCCAGCCCCTCGGCAAAAACGCTTCAGGCGCTCAATAAAACAGCCAACGTGAAAAAAATGTCGGCTGCCAAATCCGACAGCGATGAAGCCGCCCTGCTCGAGCAGCTGGGCGGCCTGGATACCCTACTCAAGGAACAATCGCGCGCGGTGCGGGAATTGTCGTCCCAGGTCAACAGCCTGCAGGGTTCGGTATCGAATGTCGATGTCATCAAAAAGGACGTCGAGTCGATTGCAGCACAGCAAAAGCAGCGGGAAAAAGAGGCGGCACAGGAACTGGCGGCCGCCAACGCCCGCCGTGACAAGGAAATCAAAGATAAAGAGCGCGAACTGGCCCGCGAGCGGGAGCGCATCCGCGAGCGCGAGGCGAGCAGAGAACGCGAGCAGATCCGCGAGCGAGATGCCGCCAGAGAGAGAGAAGTTGCCCGCGAGCGTGAACTCGCCCGTGAACGTGAACTTGCTCGTGAGCGTGAACTCGCCCGTGAGCGCGAGAATGGCAAGGACAAAGACCGCGCGGTTTCCTACAACCGTCAGCAATCCAAACCCAATCCGGCAGCTTCAGTCGACGGGATTCCGTCCTACGCCAAGCCAGCCAGCAAGACCGAATAAATCCCTGTCCCGCGCGATGTCGCTATCGCGCCACTTTTTCCCTGCCTGCTTTCTGAAACGACCGGACTTTTGTGCCGGTCGTGTCCATTCTCATTGTGGGAACTTTTGATCTGTTCACGTCACTACCAGTGACCGATCCGCAACAGATCATCCGATATCTTCAGGGGAATCCGCATGCCAAACATCGTCATTACCGAGGGGCTGGACACGCCCTGGACGCTAGACAATACCGAATCCAACATCACCGCCGCGACTGATCTGACCAGCATCAACCTCGCCAATCAGACCGTCGGCACACTGGCGTACACGGCCTCGCAGCTGTTCGGCTCCCTTAAGACCGAAAAAGATAATCTGGACAAGATCGTTGATGCGATTGAGCTGATCAATGAGGAGATTGCGCTTTATCCGCAGAGGATTGCTAAGTGGAATAGCCTGCCTGCAAACGTTGAT
>JAURHQ010000335.1 GCA_030833185.1 Gammaproteobacteria bacterium
CTATCCGAGGCCGTGGAGAACGGTGCGGCTGAGATTGAGGAAGCCGTATTCGGGCGTGGCGACTTTTTTGACCTGTGGCCGGAAGCTGGCGACGGTCGGGCTAACCGGCAGGTTTTGGCGCAGAATGAAACTCTGTTCCGGCAGGATTTGGAACGCACGGACTTTACCGGACAGTGCTCGGAAATAGTTGTCAACGGCGCCGTGTTCGGCACCGGCACCGAGATCGCGGCGACGCACGACAACCTCGCCATGGTCAAGCGGTCGGGGCTGGCACAGATCCTGCGCGCGCTGGATCTCTGCTCGCTCGAGCGAAAACAGCTCGTAGTCGGTCTTGCCGAGGATCTCGGCCTCGGACTTGCCCACCAGCCGCTCCACGCCGGGATTGACCGCCAGATAGTGACCGGCCAGATCTTTCATCCACACCAGATCGGGGATGGTCTGGACCAGACTGCGCAGTTGCGCCTCGTTCTTGCGCAAGGTCTGCAGCATCTGCGTGCGGCTGATCGTGATGCTGGCCAGCCGCGCCGCCTGTTCCAGCAGGTAGAGATCAACCTCATCCGGCACCGTCGGGGCGCGTAGGTAAATCGCAAACGTGCCCAGCACGGCGCCGCTGGCCGCGAGCACAGGCTCCGACCAGCAGGCGCCAAGTCGCGACTCACGCACCAGACTGAGATAGGGCTGCCAGTCGGCGTCGGCTTCCAGGTCGTTCACCAGTACGCGCTGTGCGCCGCTGGCCGCGCGGGCGCTGGCCGGCATCTCGGCGCCCGGCGGGAGGCCTTCAAACACCGCGCGAAACCTCGCTGGCAGGCCGGGGGCCACAAGATGCGTCCGTTGCTGTGCGCTGGCGTCCAGCAAGAGCAGGCTGCAGATGCCGCCCGGCACCAGCGCCTCGGCTTCGCGCACCAGCGTCTCCAGCACCGACTCCATCGGTGTCTCGGCGGCGATTTCGCCCAGCACGGTCCGCTGGAAGCGCTCAAAACTTTCGATGCGCTTACGCTCGGAAATGTCGATCCCGAAGCTGTACAGCAGATGCGAGCCGTCGGGCCGCTGCGGCCCGGCCACCCGCGTCAGCTGGAAATAGTCCGGACGCCGCGCGCTACCGTCCCTTAGCGCCTGCTCCTGGACCTCGCGTTCGCCGGGCAGCAAGCGCGCCTGCGCGGCCAGCGAATGTGCCAGCCCAGGGTGCGGGAAGGCGCTCACCGGCTGCCCGATCATGGCCTCAACCGGCTGACCAAAGCGCGCCGCAAACGGGGCGTTGACGAAGGTGTAGCGCTGCGCGCCGTCCAGAGACGAAATGGAGCCGGGAAAGGCCGCCATCAGGGCCTGCATTTCGGCCGCATGCAGGTTAACGGCGCGCTCGGCTTCCTTGAGGTCGGAGATGTCGATCAGCGTGCCGATGGTGCCGCCCTGATGACCTGCGCCTAATTCGAAGCGGGTCAACTGGCAGAGCACCACGCGCGCAAGGCCGTCGGCATAGGACAGCGTGAGTTCACGCACCGTAGACTCGCCGGGCGGCGGGCTGTCGTCCTCCCAGTGCGCCAGCGCCTCGCGTAATACCACGGGCAGCACGGCGCTTTCCCGCCAGACTGCGCCGATAAGCGCCGTGCCCGGCGTACCGATAGCGCGCGTAAAAGCCAGATTGCAGGCCATAAAGCGGCCGTCGGGCGCGGTCACGAACACCGGACTGGTCAAGGCATCCAGCAAGACCGACTGGAACAACTGCTGCACTTCCCGCTCCAGCGCACCGGCGGAAAGCAGGCGGTCGACGTGCGCCATCCTGCGCCGGGCCGAGAGAAAGACCGTCGCCAGCAACACCAGCAGAATGCTGGTGCCAGCAACCGTCAGCAGCGCCTGACGCTGGAGGTTGTGGATGGGGCTGTAGGCCTCGGCCTCGTCAATTTCGCTGGTGACGCCAAAGCCCCACTCTGCATTCCAGCGCCCGGCCCCGATCACCTGGATGCCGCGATAATCCGCATAGGGCTCGTACCAGACGTCGCCGCGACCCTGAATGGTGCGCGCGACCATCGCCGTCAAAGGTCCATGCGCCGCCGGGCCAGAGGTCCGCCTGCCGGCGGGTGTGCGAATCGGCTGGTGCATGGTGGCCAGTTCACCGACCGCAAAGCGGCTTGCGCTCAAACGCTCGCCGGCCGCGTTGAAGGCGTAGGTCTCGCCGGATTTGGCCATCTGACCGCGCCGAAAGACATCGCCAAACTTGGCCGCCGGGTCGATGAGGAAAATCAGCGCGCCTGGCTCCAGTGAGGCTGACGACCAGATGCCCGCGCCCGCTACGATGGCGGTGTCACCCATGCCGGCCTCGACCGCCCACTGCGAGCGGTGCGGCAGGCTGACGTCGGCGTAGCGCGGGCCCGACAGCGCGCGCCGCAGAACCTGGAGATCAGCGTCGTTGGTCAGCACCTGACCCAAGCGCCCGCTGGAACCGGCCAGCACCTTGCCGCCGCGATCCACCAGCAGATAACCGAACACCCCCGAGCGGCCCAGCGCCGGGCCCAACACGGTGCGGAGCTGGTAGCGCAGTTTGGCCGCCAGCTCATCGCTCGCGGGCGTTTCGGCCAGCCGCACGTATAGATCGGTGACTGCCTCGGCACGCGCCCACTGCGCGACCTCTTGGCGATATTCCTCCAGCGTGTCCGCCGCTTCCTTGATCGAGGCTTCTGCAAGAATGTTCTTAATCACAGAAATAGTGCGAAGAGAACTACCCTCTTTGAACAGAATGGACTGGTTGATCGAAGAGAAGTTCTTGAGAAGAGTCAGAGTTTTTTCAGAAAGTTTCATAGGTTCCCGTAGT
>JAURHQ010000336.1 GCA_030833185.1 Gammaproteobacteria bacterium
GTGACCGGCGCCGCAACCTGCTAAGACTTATACACAAAAGTCCTGCATTTCCTCGGCCTCGATCAGGAGAAACTGACCTATTACCAAAACGGCGTGAACCGCTGCCTCACCGACGTCCACGGCCACTTGATTATGCCCATGCTCGCATGAAGCCCACCCGCCCCCTCCTCGCCGCGCTCATGCTTGCGTCGCTCACTGGGTCGCCATGGCCGCTCCCTTGCGCGGGACGGGCTTTATGACAGCCCGAGGTGAGATAACCAAAATTTTCCTGTCACCTCACCAGCTGTTCTTACCACTCATTACCAGCCATGAATAATTCGTTAGATCGCACTGCAGCTTTAGATGAAACCCCGGATGAATATCTCGTCGCCAGCGCACTCACCGGTGATACAGCGGCCTTCGGAAGGCTGGTGGAGCGACATCAGGCGTTGGTCTGCGCCCTAGCGCTAGGGGCTTGTGGTGACTTGCATCGAAGCGAGGACATAGCGCAGGAGACTTTTTTGGCAGCATGGAGGCAACTTCGGGAACTGCGTGAGCCAGCGAAGTTCAAGTCGTGGGTTTGTGGCATCGTGCGTATCATGGCAAACAATTCACAGCGCAAACACATGCGCTCACCTGTAGCGCTGACGGAAACGGAGCTCAGCGGTGCGGGCATCGATGAGGATTCGTCACCGTCCCCCGCTGAGCATGTGATCGACAGCGAGGAACGAGCTATCCTGATGCGGCTGATTCAAGGACTTCCGCCGCAGTATCGCGAACCGATGGTGCTTTTTTACCGGCAAAATGAATCCGTGGCCTCGGTGGCCGAATGTCTCGCGATTTCCGAAGACGCGGTGAAGCAACGGCTCTCGCGAGGTCGTGCGATGCTGGCAGAGCACGTGGAGCGTTCACTGAGCAGCGTGCTGAAGGCCTCCGCTCCGACGGGTCGATTCAAACTAGCCGTCATGGGAGCGCTCGCTGCGAGCACGACCACGGCATCAGCAACCGCTTCGGCGGTGGCTGCGAAGAAGATTTCACTGGGTGCTTCTGCCGCTGGCGTCACCGCTCCGTTACTGGCTCTCTCTGGAACCTTTGTAGGACTTTGGACCATGGCATGTGCGCAGATTGATAACGCCCAGTCGCGCGATGAGCGACGTTTTTCCAGGCGAATGTATATTAGCATGGCTGCAGCATGCCTCTTAGTTGGCCTGACGGTCGGACTAGCCGCTGCCATGAATCCGAGCTGGGCCTTGCTGCTTTGCGTGGCCATACCCGCAGTTGCCATGCTTGCCAGCTGGTGGCTAGGCCTCTGGATGCGTCGTCGGCGAGAGACAATGAGGTTGAAGAACGGGAGCCCGCTAAATGGCTCCGCCGCCACCTGGAGGCTAGAGCCAGGCATGCCGGTGTTTCGAAAAACCATACTGGGAATGATTGTCGCGGTCGGATGCTTCCCCATCTCCTGCCTAAGCATGGTTAGTCTCGTCACGGGTGACGTACCGGGCTGGATGATCGGGGCATTAATCGTTGCGTGCATAGGTGTTTCGCTTTTTTTGGCAGTAATAGTTTCTCTTCGTCCAGAAAGCTACCGCTGGCTACTTCTCGGCCAATTTTGCAGTCTGAGTGCTTTGAACATACTGCTGGCTTGGCTGTTGGCTCGCTTGTGGAAGGAGTCCGGCGTTTGGGGGGAGCGCCAGGGCGAGTTTGCGCTGCTGGTGATGACCTGTCTAATGCTCACAGGAATCACAATAGCATGGGGTGCCTACAGCTTTCTTGAGGCAAAAAAGAAAAAATAAACCTCCTCCAACACCACCTCACCCCTGCAATCGCTGACCCTATTCAACAACGGTTTCACCGTGGACATGGCCAAGGCCCTCGCTGCACGTCTCGACGGGCCGGATCCGATCGCCTTGCAGCGTCAGCCTACCACCGCCGAACGAACCGCCGCCGAAAAGCTCCTCGCCCGGCACGGCAAGCCCGCCTTCTGCCGCGCCCTGCTCAATAGCAACGCCCTGATCTTCGTGGAGTAAGCGGCGCAGATACCTTTCGTCTTCACATCTCGGAGGTTTCTGCCTGTCTCGAAGCATGAGCCTAAACTACTCATCCCTTGTGATCGCCCTGATGACGCTGGCGGGGTCCGTCGCCTTCGCTGACCCGCTCCTGAAAGAGGGATGGGATGCGAAGCAAGCTGGCGACAAGGTGATGGCGGGGATGATCAAGGTCAGCGCCGCCCAGGTCAAAGGCGCGCACGATGCCGACCTCGCGCTTGTCGGCGATCGCGCCTACGTGGTCGAACACGATAACGACATCAAACCCGGCCATGGGGCCGGCAACGCGCAGTATTGCGTCCTGACGGTCGTCAACCTGAAGTCGATGCAGGTGGAGCGAGTCATTCCGATGGCCAAGTCCGCGGAAGCCTTCGCCAATGTTAAGCTCCCTTCCGGCGCCTGCTTCGTGCCCCGCGTCATCCGCCTCGACGAACATACCCTGCGTTGCTACTTCGCCTGCGAAGACCAGAGCGGCCGTCGCCAGTCGCAGACCTGGTATCGGGATTTCGATCTCCGCGCGCAGGCTTTCTCGCCCGACATCCATCGCGTGAAGCTGAAGACCGCCGACGGGGTCTTCGACATGGAGCCCCGCTACTTCCATGCGGATGCCGCGAAGCAAGGGTTCCAGGAGCCGGCCAAGGCCTTCGGCCTCTACCTGCTGGACTCCTTCAAGCAGATCGACGGACGCACTCTCCTCGCGATCAATAACTTTCCTGGCGCCCAGAACGCCTTGGCGACCCTCAACGAAGCCCGCGACACGATCGAGGTTATCG
>JAURHQ010000337.1 GCA_030833185.1 Gammaproteobacteria bacterium
CGCCACCCATCCCCTGAGAGCCCCCGCATCTGAACGCTACGCATTGCTGCTTGGCCGCCAGTGCGCCGTATGGCTAGAATGCCAGCCCCCTCGCGGGTGTAGTTCAATGGCAGAACATCAGCTTCCCAAGCTGAGAGCGTGGGTTCGATTCCCATCACCCGCTCCATTTCCTCGTCCCAAGCAGCTTACCCGGCCCACGGCTTCGTTCGGGCGCCGAGCGCTCGCGTCCCAGTTCCACGCCATCGCTGGCGTCTGATTGGCCGCTTAAGCGACCTATCACTGCCGATGTCCTGCAAAAAGCTGTGCGAGATCACTTATTCACAGAAACTGTGGATAAGTCTGTGGTTAACGCGCGTTCGAGCGAGATCTAAGGGCGTGAATCAAGGCGATTGAACGGAATGCTCAGAAATTAATCAATTGTCGTTATTGATTTATATTTCAAACGCTTACGATGCTTATCTTTGGGATTTTTAATCTTTTTACGCTAAACGGTCATTTTGCACTGCACCGGATCCGGGATTGTGCATAAACACAAGCCCCCGGCTCACCAAAGAGCCCGTAAAACAGGCTTTCCAGTGGCAATGACCCTATTGCCCGGCGCCCTGTTTCACGACCACCACTTTTGCGCCGCCCTCGACCAACCGTGCCCGCATGCTTTGCACTTCTTCCAGGCCCGTGAGCGGTCCCACATTGACCCGGTACCAGACCTCATGCCCCTTGTTCACCACCTTCTGGATGGTGGAAGAAATGCCCTGCAGGGCCAACTGCGCCTTGATTTGGTCGGCCTCTTCGAACTTCTGATAAGCCCCGACCTGCAACAGGTAAGACGCCGGCTCCGGTGTTGAATCAGGCGCAGGCTGCGGTTCGGTCAACTCGTTATCCGGTACTTTGACTTCGGAGCCGGGCAGTATCTTGTAGAAATCGAAAGTCGGTTTTGGTGGCGCGGGCTCGGTCGCCGCCGGCGCCGCTTCGGGCTTGGCGGATGGATTTGTGGCGGCGCCTTGTTCCGCCGGTGCGGCTTTGCTCAGCGAGGGAGGCACGAGCGGGGCGCCGTTCAACTTGAAATACACAGTCGCCGCCGTCAGGCCTACCAACACACCGGTAATGAACGAAATCGTGCTCCCGGGCGATCGCCCGCCCGAGCGCTCATTGCCCCGTCTGACGTCTCTGGCCATTACATTTCCTCCGGTGCGCTGACTCCAAGCAACTCGAGACCGTTGGCTATCACCGTCTTGACCGCTGCGACCAACGCAATTCGGGCATCACGCAACGCGACCTCGGTGACCAAAATCTTGTGGGCGTTGTAGTACGCATGGAACTCGACCGCCAGTTCGCGCAGGTAATTCGCCACCTGATGCGGCTCGCGCTCGCGGGCCGCCGTGGCGACCACCTCGGGAAACCGCCCGGCCAGCGTGGCCAAGGCCTGTTCTTTCTTTTCGACCAGCAGTTCACGGTGGGCGAGTCCGCGCTGCGGATCGCAGCCGGCTTCCGTTTGCGCCGCCTGCCGCAGGACGCTGCAGATTCGGGCATGCGCATATTGCAGGTAATACACCGGGTTATCCTGACTTTGCGACTTGGCCAGATCGAGATCGAAGTCGAGATGCTGCTCCGAGCGCCGCATGATGTAGAAAAACCGGGCGGCGTCGACGCCGACCTCGTCAATCAGTTCGCGCAAGGTGACGAACTCGCCCGAGCGCGTGGACATCTGTACGCGCTCGCCACCGCGATACAGAGCGGCGAACTGCACGAGCAAAATTTCCAGGCGCGCTGGTTCCAGCCCCAGGGCGGTCAGCGCGGCGCGGACCCGCGGGATATAGCCGTGATGGTCAGCGCCCCAGATGTTAATGACAGTGGTGAAACCGCGCGCGAATTTATCGGCGTGGTAGGCGATGTCGGAGGCGAAGTAGGTGGCCGCGCCATTGTCGCGCACCACCACGCGGTCCTTTTCGTCCCCGAACTGGCGAGACAAAAACCACTGCGCGCCGTCTCGTGTCTCGATAAACCCGCCCTCGCGCAGACTCGCCAGCGCACGGTCAATCTGGCCGCTACCGAACAGGCTGCGTTCGGAATACCAGTTGTCGTAGGTAACGCCGAAAACCGCCAAATCTTCCTTTATGCCGGCCAGAATTGAGTCGCAGGCAAAGCCATGGACCGCCGCATAACGGGCAGGCCCCAGCGCCTCGCGGGCGGCAGCGATGGCCCCATCAAGGCGCGCTTCCGGGTCTTCATTCTCCGGGATGACCGGCAGCGCCGCGGGCTTCAGTGAGTCGCCAAATTGCGCCGCCATAGCGGCCGCAATGTCGCGCACGTAGGCCCCGCGATAGGCGTTATCGGGCAGCGTGGCGGCAAATCCCGAAGCCTCCAGATAGCGCACCCACACGCTGAGCGCGAGGATGTCCATCTGCCGACCGGCGTCGTTCACGTAGTACTCGGTCTGGACCTCGCAACCGCTGGCCCGCAGCAAGCTGGCCAGCGCGCTGCCATACGCCGCACCGCGCCCGTGCCCGACGTGCAAGGGCCCGGTCGGATTGGCGGATACAAACTCCACCTGCACCCGCTGGCCCGCGTTCAACCGGGAGCTGCCGTAGGCTGAGCCGGCCGCCAGAATGTCGGCGATAACATCGAGCACCGCCTCGGCGCGCACGCCGCCGTCAGCAGCCGGCGCGACGGCCGTGTAGCTCAGCGCGCCGGCTGCGGCCTGCGCGGCCAGGTACTGCAGCACGGCGGGGTGCTCAATTGCAGAGGTGACCACGTGCGGCGGCGCGCTGCCCGGCGGCGACCGCGCCGCT
>JAURHQ010000338.1 GCA_030833185.1 Gammaproteobacteria bacterium
CCAGGTCTTTGTGAAATTCCATCGCGTTTATCTCGTCAAATTACTCGTGGGCGGGCGCTTGCGTGCCCCAATCAAGAAACTCCGGCACCAGTCCCCGGGCGCGCATCCAGTCCGCCATCGCGTAGCCCGTGCCCGCCCGCCAGGGGCGCAGTTTTTCGGGCGATACCAGCCGAACCTCCACCAGTTCAGGCGAGAGCTTTATCTCGCCCGAGGCTTTGACGTGATACGCAATGATCAGCTCGTTCTTGCGTATGAATTCGTACACGCCGATGAGCGTGGTCGCATCGGCATGCAAGCCGGTTTCTTCGTTCAGCTCGCGGGCGACTCCCTGCTCCGGCGTCTCGCCGCGCTCCATGAAGCCGGTAATCAGCGCAAAATTTCTCGGGCCCCAAGCGGCATTGCGGGCTAACAGGATCTTCCCGTCGACTTCCACCAGCGCGGCGAGGACAGGCAGCGGGTTGTCCCAGTGCGTCCAGTGACCGTCCGGACAGGCAAGCCGCGCCTTGTCACCGTCGGCACCCGTTTCACTGTCCGCGCGCATTACCAGCGGCGCGGCGCACATGGGACAAAAACGAAAGTCCACTAGCCGACGCGCTCGCCAACCCAGGCACCGACCGCAGCCAGCGCGGCCGGCAAGGCACTGGGGTCGGTACCACCGGCCTGCGCCATGTCGGCACGACCGCCTCCCTTGCCGCCGACTTGTTGCGCAACGAAATTCACCAGCTCGCCGGCTTTCACCTTTGACGTCGCATCGGCAGTCACTCCGGCAATCAGCGTGACCTTGCCGTCGGCCACGGAGGCAAGCACGATGGCCGCGGTTTTGAGCTTGTCTTTCATCTTGTCCATTACCTGACGCAGGGTCGCGACATCGGCGCCTTCGAGCGAAGCTGCCAGCACCTTGATGCCATGCACATCCACGGCCTGCGCCAGCAGATCGTCACCCTGCCCGGAGGCCAGTCGCGTTTTGAGTAATGCCAGCTCTTTTTCAAGCGACTTCACCTGATCCTGAACCTGCGCAATGCGCTGTGTAATTTCTTCGGGTTGCACTTTGAGCGCGGCGGCGGCTTCATTGACCCGGGTTGTCAGGGACTGCACCAGCGCAAGCGCGTTTTCACCCGTGACCGCCTCGACCCGCCGTATACCCGCCGCCACGCCGCCTTCGGATACGATCTTGAACAAACCAATATCACCCGTGCGGTTGACGTGGGTACCGCCGCAGAGTTCGGTCGATGAACCAATGCCGAGAACGCGCACATGGTCGCCGTACTTCTCGCCAAACAAGGCCATCGCACCCTGGCGAATCGCATCGTCATACGACATCTGCTGTGCGCTGGTCGCGGCGTTGTCGAGAATTTCATGATTGACGAGCGCTTCAACGCGACGAATCTCGTCCGCCGTCAGCGGCCCGTTGTGGCTGAAGTCGAAACGCGTTTTGTCAGCATCCACCAGCGAGCCTTTTTGCACCACGTGACCGCCCAGCACCGTGCGCAAGGCTTTGTGCATCAGATGAGTGGCCGAGTGATTGCGCATCGTTGCCGCGCGCACCATCACATTGACGCGAGCGCCGACCTGATCACCGACGGCAAGCTTGCCGCTGGCCAGCGTACCGTGATGACCAAAAACATCGGGTTGAATTTTTTGGGTATCGCGAACCTCAAATGACCCATTGCTCGCTTCGAGGACACCCACATCGCCTGCCTGACCGCCCGATTCCGCATAAAACGGGGTGTGATCCAGCACGACTATCGCGTCCTGCCCAGCTGCCAGTTCTTTTACCGCATGGCCGTCAACATAAATCGCCAGCACCGCCGCCTCATCTGCCAGCGTGTCATAGCCTTTGAATGCGGTTTTCGGCCCCGCATACTCGAGGACGGCAGCCATTTCGAATTTACCCGCTGCACGTGCTGTCGATTTCTGTTTTTCCATCGCTTCATGGAAACCCGCTTCATCCAGCGTGACATCGCGCTCGCGGCAAATATCCGCCGTCAGGTCCAGCGGAAAACCGTACGTGTCGTAGAGCGAGAAAGCCGTCTTGCCATCCAGACGGAGAGGATCCTTTGCCAACGCGGCTTCGAGTATCTTCATGCCGTTTTCCAGCGTCTCGCCAAAACGTTCTTCTTCCTGCTTCAATACCAGCGCCACGCGATCGGCCGCCTCTGCCAACTCCGGATACGCGACACCCATCTCGGCGACGAGATCAGGCATCAGTTTGAAGAAGAAGGGTTTCTTTTGTCCGAGCTTGTTCCCATGACGGAGCGCGCGCCGAACGATACGTCGCAGCACGTAGGCGCGCCCTTCGCTGCCGGGCACGACACCATCAACAATCAGAAAAGCACAAGCGCGAATATGATCAGCAATCACACGCAATGAGCTGTGGCTCAAATCTTTGATGCCGGTTTCGCGGGCAGCTGCGACAATCAATCGCTGGAACAGGTCAATCTCATAGTTGCTGTGCACATGCTGCAAAATAGCCGCCAGCCGCTCGAGACCCATACCCGTATCCACGCAGGGCGCAGGCAGCGGCGTGAGCGTCGCTTCACCAGTCACCGGGTCGATCTGACGATCAAACTGCATGAAGACGTTGTTCCAGATTTCTATGTATCTATCGCCGTCTTGCTCAGCACTACCAGGAGGGCCGCCCCATACATCTGGACCATGATCATAAAAAATTTCTGAACAAGGTCCACAAGGACCCGTGTCAGCCATCTGCCAAAAATTATCCGACGCGTAAGGCGCACCTTTGTTGTCACCTATACGAACCACACGTTCT
>JAURHQ010000339.1 GCA_030833185.1 Gammaproteobacteria bacterium
CATGTGAATGATGTTGGCCGACAGCTCATGGTCCGCGGCCGAGGTCCACATCTTGTTGCCGGTGATGAGGTAGTGGCCGTCGTCGGTCGGCACCGCGCGGGTGCGAATATCCGCGAGCGACGAGCCGGCCTGCGGTTCCGACAGCACCATCGTGCCGAAGAAGCGCCCTTCGACCAGCGGCGCCAGATAGCGGGCCTGCTGTTCCTCGGAGCCAAACTTGCTGAGCAGATTGGCCGCCGCGATCGTGATGAACGGATAGGCAATGGTCGCGATATTGGCCGCACAGAAATACGCCGCGCAGGCCTGCGCGATGGTCCAGGGCAGCTGCATGCCCCCGGCCTCTGTGTCCATCGACATGCCCATGAAGCCGGCTTCGACGTAGGCGTCGGTCGCGTCCTTGATCGCCGGAATCAGCCTCACGCGGCCGTCTTCCAGCTTCGGCTCATGCTCGTCAGACTCCGCCGCGTGGGTCGCAAACTTCTCGGTGGCCAGCGTCTCGGCGGCGTCAATGGTCGCGTCGTAGAGCGCGCGGTCCTGACCGGCGTAGCGCTCGGTGGTGTTGAGGCTTTCGATGTTCAGCAATTCGTAAAGCACGAAATCCAGATCGCGCCGATTGACCAGCAGGCTCATACCGCTAACTCCTTCCGTTACCAGGCCGTCAGGCCGCCGTCGAGGGCAAGACCCTGACCGTTCACAAACGAGGAATCGTCCGCGCACAGCCAGGCGATCGCGCGCCCGATTTCTTCAGGTTCGCCCATGCGTTTCATGGGGCTGGCGTTGTCCAGCGTCGGCTTCATCGCCGGGTTACGCTCGACCATGCGCTGGACCATTTCGGTGTTGACGAAACTCGGGCAGACCGCGTTCACGCGGATGCCGCGTTTGGCGTACTCGATAGCCGCCGAGCGTGTCAGCCCCATCACCCCGTGCTTGCTGGCCGCATAGCCGGCGAGTCCGGGGGCGCCGCCCAGACCGGCAACCGAAGCCACGTTCACGATCACCCCGCCGCCCTGCGTCAGCATCTGCCGCAGTTCGTGCTTCATGCAGAGATAGACGCCCTTGAGATTGACCGCGACCGCGCGGTCGAAGTCGTCGTCATCGTGGTCCGCCAGCTTGGCGTGCTTGTGTTCGACGCCGGCATTGTTGACCGCGCAATCGATCCGCCCGAAGTGCTCAACCGTGGCCGCGATCAGCGCGGTCACGCTGTCGGCCCGCGTGCCGTCGCAGGGCGTGAAGCGGGCGTCCAGGCCCAGCGCGTGGAAGTCGGCGAGCACCTTGGCGCCGCGCGCGGGGTCGAGGTCAGACAGCATCAGGCGGGCGCCGCTGCTGGCCAGCGCCTGCGCGGCGGCAAGTCCAATACCGCCCGCCGCGCCGGTGACCAGCCCGATCTTGCCGGCCAGCGAGAAATCGAGCGCCGCCTTCATGCCAGATAGCCGCCGTCGACGGTGATGAAACTGCCGGTGGTGTAGGACGAGGCGTCGGCGCAGAGATACAGCACCGCGCCGGCCATTTCTTCGGGCTCGGCCGAACGGCCCAGCGGCGTGCGGGCCCGCGCCGGCGCGAGGAAGGATTCGTCATCGTGCAGCGCCTGCGCGAAGCGGGTTTTGGTCACCCCGGGCACCAGCGCATTGACGCGGATATTCCACTGCCCGCACTCGTTGGCGAAGGCCTGGGTCATGTTAAGGATGGCCGCCTTGGTCATCGAGTAAATGGCCTGTTTGTCGCCCGGCGTGATGCCGTTGGCAGACGCCACGTTGACGATGCTGCCCTTGCCCTGCTCGCGCATCCGCTTGCCGGCTTCGACCGACATGTAGAAGTAGCCGCGCATATTCACTTCGATGGTTTTCTCGAAGGCGGACACCGGGGTATCGAGGATGTGTCCGTAGAAAGGATTGGCCGCCGCGTTGTTCACCAGAATATCGAGCCGGCCATAGTTGGCGTCTATGTGCTGGAAGGTGCGCTCGATCTGCGCCAGATCCCCGATGTGGCAGCCGAGCGCCTCGGCCTTCCCGCCGGCCGCGATGATGGCGTCCGCCACCGCCTGACAGCTTTCCACTTTGCGGCTGGTGACCAGCACCGTGGCGCCGTATTCGGCCAGGCGTTTGGCAATGGCTTCACCGATACCGCGGCTCGCGCCGGCGACCAGCGCGATGCGCCCGTCGAGATTGAAATGATCGCGTGACATGACTTCCCCGAGAATTACGAAACGTAGAAAAGCGGAACCGGCCGGAGTTTACCCGATGCGACCCGTGACGGGCGCGCCCAGTCCGGACAGCAATTCGCGAAACCACAGGCTGCCGCCGTCGTAGCTCGCGCTCTTGTGCCAGAAGGCGTAAATCTCGACCGGCGGCATGGCGAAAGGCAGCGGCAAGGCCTGCAGCGCATGCGCCACCGCCAGCGAGCGCGGCAGGCTGGCGGCCAGATCGGTGCCGGCCACCACGTGGGGCAGGCCGAGGTGATACGGCAGCCGCAACACCACGCGGCGCTGTTTACCCAGACGCTTCAGGGCAAGATCGATGAGCCCCGGCCCCTGTCGACGGCTGGACGCATGTACGTGCGAGAGTTCGAGATAGTCCTCAAGGCTCAAAGCCTGCCCGGCGGCGCGGTGGCCTTCGCGCACCGCGCAGACCATTTCCTCCTCCAGCACTTTCATCGACAGCACCTGCGGGTCGGAAAGCGCCACGGCGTCAAACGCAAAATCGAGCTGGCCGGAGGCCAGTTCATGCACCACGGACTCGCGGCGCAGGGGCAGGATTTCGAGTTC
>JAURHQ010000033.1 GCA_030833185.1 Gammaproteobacteria bacterium
GCTAGATAGAGTTCGCGAAACACCTGCTCGGGTAGGTCGCGCTTAGCCGCTTCGATTTCCTTCGCATCAACGATGCCACCTTCCACCGCGTCGTATGCGGTAAGTTTGTGCGCGGCTATTTCGATTCCATCTACGTGCGCACGCCGGGCGGCGCGCTGTTCGAGGCCACCGTCTCGCACGACCCGTCCTTCACCTGCGACGAGCCGGCGGCGCAGCTGGGTCGGCAGGTCATCATCTCGCCGCAGTTCAAGGACAGCCGGGAGGCGCTGATCGCGCAGCTCGGTGTGTTGCAGGACTGATGCGGATTTGGGTCGACGCCGACGCCTGTCCGGTCGTCATCAAGGACATCCTCTACCGCGCGGCGACGCGGGTAGAGGTCGAGCTGATTCTGGTGGCGAACCGTCTGCTGAAAGTACCGCCCTCGCCGTTCATCCGCAGCCTGCGGGTTCCCGCTGGCTTTGATGTGGCGGACCGCTACATCGAGAACGCGGTCGAGGCGGGGGATCTGGTCATCACCGCCGATGTGCCGCTGGCTGCCGGCGCAGTGGCGCGCGGTGCGCTGGCGCTGAACCCACGCGGCGAGCTTTACACCGCGCACAACGTGGCGGACCACCTGTCCCGTCGCGATCTGATGGATGAACTGCGCGGACTCGGCATGGCGGGCGGGGGGCCGCCGCCGCTTGATCAGGGCGACCGTCGCGCCTTTGCCAGCAAGCTGGATGCGCTGCTCGCCAAACACCGGCCCGCCAAGGCATAAGCGTGGAGTCGCGCCGCATTCACGGGCGCGGCAGCTGGCGGCGATTCGGCTAGCGATAACGCCGGGGGCCTCGCGGCGCACGCGCCGCTCCTACAGAGGCAGCAGTCAGCGGCGATGTGGTCAGGGATGCTGGGGCGTTTCGCGCCACCCGACTAATCCTGTAGGAGCGGCGTGTACGCCGCGATTCGGCTGGCGCCAACGCCGTCCAAGATCGAGGCGCACGCACCAGCGCGCTGCCCAGTCCCTCCCCACATCCAGGCCTAGGCCCGCGCGCTGCGTTTTAGCATCACCACAAAGGGCAGCAGGAACAGAAAGCTGACCGCAATCGCCGCATAGAGATCCGCAAACCCCAGCATCGCGCCGTGCTGCGCGATGAGTTTGCCAAAGCGCGCCGCGGTTGCGGGGTCGGCCATCAGCCAGCCGGTCTGATCCAGCCAGTCGTGGAAAGCCGGGTTGGTATCCGCCACATGCCCGCCCAGCGTGTGCCAGTGCACCTGCTCCTGCCGCACGTAGAGCGTGCCGGAGAGCGCGCCATGCTGCAGGCGGAGGACCGCAGCGTCCGCATCACGCTGTAAAGCCCCGCCGCTTCATCCGCCCGCTCGCGCGGGATGTGCTCGAAAGTGATCAGCGGCAGCTGACCGAAAATCAGCGCCATGCCGACCCCCTGCACCATGCCCGGCCAGATGATGCCCCAGGCGTCCACGCTCAAGGTGTAATGGGACATGGCATAGCAGGCAAGGATCATGAACAGGAAGCCGCTCAGGATCAGGCTCCGTGGGTCGATGCGATGGGCGAGATAGTTGCCGATCAGCACCAGCATCAGGGCACTCACGGTACCGCGCGGCAGAAAGAGCAGGCCGGCAGTGTCCGGTGGATAACCAAGCAGCCGCTGGGTCAACAGCGGCAGCAGCGTGATGGTCGCGTACATCGTCAGGCAGTAGCCGGCGACGAGAATGCAGCCCAGCGTGAAATTGCGATTCGCAAACAGGCGGAGATCCACGATGTGATGCGGCACCCGCAGGCCGCGGGTGACGAAGATGATGCCGCTGACCAGCGCGGTGAGCGCCAGCGCCATGATGAGCTTCGATTCAAACCACTCGTGGTGATGGCCAAGGTCCAGCACCGCCTGCAGGCTGCCCAGCATGACCGACATCAGCACCAGCCCGGTCCAGTCGATGCCGGCGGTGGCGCGGCGCGCGGTCGCCGGGATTTCGGCCAGCGCTAAGAGGAATGCCAGCACGCCGATCGGTACGTTGACGTAGAACACCCAGCGCCACACGAAGTGCTCGGTGATGAAGCCGCCGATGGTCGGGCCGACGATCGGCGCAACCATGATCGCGATGCTCCAGATCGCCATCGCCCGGGCCCGCTGCTCGCGGGGAAAGGCGTCGAACAGCACGGTCTGCGAGAGCGGAATGAGCACCGCGCCGAAGCCGCCCTGCAGCAAGCGAAACAGCACCATCGACTCCAGGCTCCAGGCTGCACCACACAGGCCAGAGCTGAGCACAAAGAAAAAAATCGACACCAGCAGAACCCGCCGCCGGCCGAAGCGCGCCGACAGATAGCCGGTCATCGGCATCACGACGATGGTGGAAATCATGTAGGAGGTCACGATCCAGGTGATCTGGTCGGGCGTGGCACCGAAGCTGCCCATCATGTGCGGCAGCGAGACGTTGACCACCGTCAGGTCCAGCACTTCGAGCAGCGTGGTCAGCATGACGGCGGTGACCACCGCCCAGCCCGGGCGCGGCACGTCGCTGTCGCTGACCGCGTTCATGGTGCGCCGGTGGTGTCGATCTCGACCTGACAGCTGGCGCCAACGCGCAGCGGCGCGGCGCCCTCAATCGCGGGCGCCTCCAGCGCTATCCGCACCGGAAAACGCTGCGTGACCTTCACCCAGTTGCCGGTCGCATTCTCCGGCGGCAACAGCGAAAAGGTGGCGCCAGAGCCCGCGCTCATGCTCTCGACCCGACCCTTCAGCGTCAGCCCCGGATACATGTCGACCTTGACGCTGGTCGGCTGCCCGGCGCGCACCCGGGCCAGATCGGTTTCGCGGAAGTTGGCTTCGACCCACCACGCGCGGGCTTCGACCAGCGCGAACTGGGTCTGCCCCATGTGCACCATCGTGCCGGGACGCAGGCTGAGATTGGTCACCCAGCCGTCGGACGGCGCCTTGATGTGCGTGAAGGAAAGTTCGAGCTCGGCCAGCGCCACGTCCGCGGCGGCGGCGCGGAGCCGGGCGTTGTTCGGGCCCTGATCGCCCAAGGCTTCCTGCGCCCGTTCCAGTTCGGCGCGCGCCGCACCCACGGCGGCTTCGGCTTCGCTGAAGCTGGCCAGTGCATTGTCCAGATCCTGCGCCGGCACCAGCTGGCGCTGTGCGAGTGCCTGCAGGCGATTAACGGTGCGTCGGGCGTTGTCCGCCGTGACCTGTCGTTCGCGCAATGCGGCGCTGGCGGCCCTGATCCCCGCGCCGTCGGCACCGGTGTCCTGCGCGGCGAGGTCCAGCCGCGCACGGGCGCGCTCCAGCCGGGCTTCGAAGGTGGCAGGGCCGAGATCAAACAGCGGCTCACCGGCCCGCACGAACTGATTGTCGACGACGTGAATGGTCTTGGCCGGCGCCGTGATACGGGCCGAAATCCGCGCGATATGCGCTTTGACGTAGGCGTCTTCGGTCGAGGGATACAGGCCGCGATGCTGCCAGTAAAAGTAGAAAGCCCCCACGCTCCCGGCAACCAGCAAAAGCGCGAGCAGGGAACGCAGCGGTTTCAAACGCGAACACCTCACAAGGCAGCGATGACGCGGGGAACGTCACCGGATAAGACCAAACGGTGCCGCATGGTACACGGCGGTCTTCGGCCGCGGGAACCAGCTGCTGGGCGAAGCGCGTTCGAGTCGCCATAATGCGAAGACGCTCTTGCGGCGTGATCATCATAAAAATCGGGAGGAACCTATCAATGAAACCCTGGATTTCCAGACTCGCCGGCGCGGCCCTGCTGGGTCTTGGCGCGCTGACCAGCGCACACGCCGAATCGCCGGCCGGCATGAAGCTCTACGCCTTCAGCTCCGGCTCACTCATGTTGGGCAAGGGCTTCTTGCAGAATCTCGCCCCGATGGAACCGAAAATCAAAGTTCCCGTCGGATTTTTTGTGATCAAACATCCCAAGGGCAATGTGCTGTTCGATACCGGGAACAACGACAAACTGATCACCGACAGCAGCTACTGGGGCAAGCTGGCGGCGGTGTTCGAAGCCAAGATGACGCCGGAAGACGCCATTGACGCGCAGCTCGCCAAAATCGGTCTGAAGCCGGACGACATCAAATACGTCGTCGTCAGCCACATGCATCTTGACCACGGCGGTAACGTCGGCAAGTTCCCGAACTCCACGCTGGTCATTCAGGACGACGAGCTCAGCTTTGCCATGTTCCCGGATGAACCCTTCGCGGCGGGCTATATCCCGGGCGATGCGCAGGTGCTGCGCTCGCCGGTGGGCACGTCCAAGCCGAGCCTGATGAACATGATTCGCCTTGAAGGCGACATGGACCTCTTCGGTGACGGCAGCGTGGTGGTGCATCGCTCGCGCGGTCATACCAAGGGCAGCCAGATGGTGCTGGTGCGCTTGCCGAAGACCGGTAGCACCATCCTGACCGGCGACTCGGCCTACTTCCGCGACAGCGTGGAGAAGAACCAGCTGCCGAACATCGCCTTGGCCTACGACCCGGTTGGCATCATCAAAGGCTACGACTGGATCCGCCACCTGATGGCCACTGAAAACGCCAATTTCTTCACCTCGCATGACCCCGATGGGTTCAAGGCGATGAAGAAGGCGCCGGAGTTCTACGAATAAGGCCGTTTGGCCGCCGGACCGTCATGCGCAACATCCTGCACACGTCGGTCCGGTGACCGCTGCTGATTTGAGGCCCGGCGCTGCCGGGCCTGTCCTGATCGCCCACGACCTGACCTACGACTACGGGCGCCATCGCGCGCTTGACGGCCTCAGCTTTGAGCTGGCCCGCGGCGAAGTGCTGGGCCTGCTGGGCCCCAACGGCGCTGGTAAAAGCACCTGCCTGCGACTGCTCACCGGCTATCTCACGCCCACCCGCGGCTACGCCACGCTGGCCGGATTTGACGTGACCCGCGACGGCCCGCAGGCGCGCGCGCACCTCGGCTATGTGCCCGAAGACCCGCTGCTCTATCCGCACCTGACGGTGGACGAACTGCTGCGTCTGTTCGCGCGGCTTAAAGCGTTGCCGGCAGCGACGCTCGACGCCGAATGCGAGCGCGTGGCGCAGCGTCTGGCGCTGAACGAGGTGCGCAAACGGGCAGCCGGCAAACTCTCGCGCGGGTTCCGCCAGCGGGTGGCCATTGCGCTGGCGCTGCTGGGCGGACCGGACCTGCTGATTCTCGATGAGCCCACCAACGGGCTCGACCCCTGGCAGGTCATTGAACTGCGCGAACTGATTCTGCAACTCGCCGCCGAGCACGCGATTATCGTGACCTCACACGTGCTGTCCGAAATCGAGCGCGTGGCGGCCCGGGCCATTTTTCTGCGCGACGGCCGGCTGCTTGGCAGCTACACCATCCAGCGCGACCAGCCGGGCGATCTGGAACGCCAGTTCCTCGCGCTCACCCGGCCGCCGGCATGAACGTGTTCGTGGCGTTGTTCGACAAGGAAGTGCGCGGGCTGTTTCTGCAGCCGATCGCCTGGGTCTTGATGACGGTGTTCTTGCTGGTGGTTGGCTACACCTTTGCCACCAGCCTCGCGCTAACCAAAACCGCCGCGCTCTCGCAGGTGATTTTTCAGGCCTCTACCGTGCTGCTGCTGCTGATCCCGCTCATCAGCATGCGTCTGCTGGCCGAGGAACGTCGCCACGGCACGCTGGAGATGCTGCTGGCAACGCCCGTGCGCGAATATCAAATCGTGCTGGCCAAGTTCGCTGCCAGCATGACGCTGACGCTGGCCCTGCTGGCGCCGACGCTGGTTTATCCGCTGGTGCTGGCGTGGTTTGGCCAGCCCGAATGGGGGCCGATTTACAGTGGCTACAGCGGGCTCTTGCTGCTGGCCGCGTTCCTCAACGCGCTGGGCCTTGCGCTGTCGGCGCTAACCGCAAATCAGGTGGTCGCCGCCACGCTGACGCTGGGGATCTCGCTGCTGCTGTGGATGATCGACTCCCTGGCCGCGGTGCTGCCACCGCCCTGGGACGGGCTGTTGATTCACGTCTCGCTGCTCGCCCACTTCACGCCGTTTGCGACCGGCGCGATGTATCTCTCCGATGCCGGGTTCTTTATCACCGGCACCCTGCTGGCCCTGTTCTGCGCGGTGCGCGCGCTGGCGAGGCCCTGAGATGGAGCACGCTACCGACTGGCGGGCGGTGGGACTGGCGATCGGCTGGCTGCTGGCGGTGGGCGTGCTGTTTGCCTACGGCCTGCGCTTGCCGCTGGCGCGGCGCGGCCGGCCATGGCGGCGACGCGGGACGGCGGCAGTCGTGCTGCTCGCCGGCTTCGCGCTGGCCGGGCTGGCCATCACCGCACTGACGCTGAACGACACCCACCTCGACCTCACGCCGCAGAAGCTCTACACGCCCGCGCCGGCGGCGCTCAACGTGGTGCGCGGGCTGCGCGTGCCGGTGGCGATGACCTACTTCTATCAGGGGCAAGACCCCAACGCCCGGCGCGCGCGCGAGATGCTGACGCTGCTGGCGCGCGAAAATCCGCTGCTGACGTTCAAAAGCGTCGACCCTGACAAGGAACCCAGTCTGGCGCTGACGCGCGGGGTAAAGATTTACAACGCCGCGCTGATTGAGACCGGTGGGCGGCAGCTCATCGTGCAGGGCACGGACGAAGCCGAGATTGCGATTGGTATCCAGCGGGCGCTGCGCGAGCACGCGGTGACGCTGTGCTTCGTGGAAGGCCACAACGAGTACGCCATCGACAACGAAGAGTTTCACACCCACATGGACAGCGGCGCTTCGCACAGCCACGACGACGCCGCCTCGAAAGTCATTGAGACCGCAGGCCACGGCATTGGACGGCTGCGCCGCACGCTGGAAGCGCTGGGCTACGCCGCGCGCCGCCTGCCGCTGGCGACAAGCGCCCAAATCCCGGCCGACTGTGCGGCGGTGGTGGTGGCCAATCCACGCAGCACCTGGCTGCCGGGCGAAAGCGCGGCGCTCAAGGCCTATCTGGCGCAGGGCGGGGCCGCGCTGCTGCTGTTTGATCTGGGCTTTTCGCTGGAACCCGGCTTGCAGCAGCTGCTGGGCACGCTGGGACTCGAGCTGCAGCAGGCGGTGGTCGCCGATCGCCTGAGTCACTACGGGACGGATGAGGAGATGGTGGCGGTCACGGCCTACGATCCGCATCCGGTGACCCAGCGCGTCGCCTATACGTTTTTCCCCGGCGTGCGGCCGCTGACGCTTGGCACACCCGAGGCGGGCATCGTCACGTGGCCGCTGATCCGCAGCGGCGAGGCCAGCACCGTGCGCGCGGTGGCCTCGGCCGATCGTCGCGAGGTCGCGGCATCTGCCAGCGCGCCAGACGATCCGCAGCCCGCCTCGCGGGTGCTGGCCGGCGTCAGCGAAGGTCGGCTGACGCCCGACGGGAAATCCTTCCGCGCGATCGTGGTGGGCGATGCCGACTTCGCCAGTAATTCGTTCTACCCCTATATGGCGAACAGCGATCTGGCGCTGTCGATGATCCGCTGGCTGGTGCGCGAAGAGGGGCTCGCGGTGGTCAAGCCGCGCGTCCCGGTGCCGCCGATGGTGCTGCTGACCGAGCGCCAGCTGCAGTCCGTTTATCTGCTGACCGCGCTGGGCCTGCCCTTGCTGGCGGCGCTCGGTGGCCTCTGGGTGTGGTGGCGTCGGCGATGAAGGCGCTGCGGCAACAGGGTCCGGCGGCGCTGGCGCTGCTCTGGCTGCTGATGATGGTGTGGTGGGGCCAGCAGCCGCGCCAGGGTCAGTTCGTGGCGTTTCAGGCGGCCGGCGTGATGACGGTGGCGCCCGAGGCGGTCAGCGCGCTGAGCCTGACCCGCGGCGCCGCCTCGCGTCAGCTTGAGCGCGCCAAACCCGGCGTGCTGCGCGGCCTGTGGGTGCAGGCGATGGATCTGTGGCAAAAGCCGACAAATGCGGGCGCCACCAGCGCGCATCAACACGGCGCGGCGGTCGAGCCGCCGCGCTTCAAGACGGTGGCCCGCGCCGACTGGCTGCGTGACGGCCAGCGCGTGTCTGCCGCCCTCGCCAAACAGATCAATCTCGCGACGCGCTTCATGCACACCGCCAAGCCGGTTCGCGTGCTGAGCGCCGAGGAACTGCTTGGCGTGGCGCAGGACCAGTACGGCTTTGGTCAGGACGCGCTGTGCGCGACGCTGAGTCTGGCGGGCGGCGGCAGCCTGAAGGCCTGCTTCGGCAGTGCGACGCCCGAAGGCTCGCTGCAATACATGCGCATCGAGGGCCGCGATGAGGTTTATCTGATGTCCGGTTTTGTGGGAGAAGCCTGGGCGGCGCTGTGGTCCGCGCTCGACTAGTCTGGCTGCTACTGACGCTGGGTGCCGTGCTGTCGGCGCCGGGCGCGGCGCATGAGGGCGGCACCACCGCCTACGCCGCGATCGACATCGCCGGGAATACGCTGCGTTATCAGCTGACGCTGGCGCAGTGGCCCGCTGCGTTCCTCACCCGGGTCGACGGGAACCTCGCGCAGGCCGCGGCCACGCTACCGGCCGCGCTGGCGGCCAAACTTGGCGTCAGCAACGACGGTGAAGCCTGCGCGGTGGCCAACGCGCGGCTTGAAGGTCAGAGCGGGGTGAAAGAAGGCGCGACCGTCGTCATGGAGGTGGTCTGCCGGACCGCAATTGCCCGTCTGGGCGTGCTCGATAACAGCTTTGACGTGCTGGGCGACGAGGTCCACACGCTGGCGAAAATCAACTGGCCTGCGGGCAGCACGCAGTTCGCGTTCAGCACCGATATCCGCCAGATCGAGATTCAGATCGCGGCGACCGCCGCCGCGCCGAACGCCGGTTTTGGCAGCTTTTTTACGCTCGGGCTGTGGCACATCCTGGAAGGCTATGACCACCTGATGTTTCTGCTCGCGCTGCTGCTGGTGCCGGCCGGAGGCTGGGCGGTGGTGCGCATCATCACGGCGTTCACTGTTGCGCACAGCCTGACGCTGGCGCTGACTGCGCTGAACCTGCTGAATTTGCCGGTGCTGCTGGTGGAAACCGCGATTGCGGCGTCGATTGCCTTCGTCGCTGCGCAAAACATCCGCAGGGCCGAGGCGTCCGCTCATCGCGCGTGGCTGACTGCGGCGTTCGGCCTCGTTCACGGCTGCGGCTTCGCCGACGTGCTCCGCGAAACCGGGCTGCCGACCGAGCGTCTGTTGTCCAGCCTGCTCGGTTTCAATCTCGGGGTGGAAGCTGGCCAGTTGCTGGTGGTGTTGCCGCTGGTGCCGCTGATCCGCTGGTTGTGGCAACGACCGCGCGGCCGGCGCGTCGCGCAGGTGCTGTCGATCAGTCTCTGCGCGGCCGGTCTCGGGCTGGTGGCCGCGCGGCTCTTAAGCGGCTAGAAATTTGGGGTCAGAGTAAAAACTCGAAGAGACCTCAGAGGTCAGCCTAAGTTAAGAAACGGCCGGCCTTTTAGTTTTTACTCTGACCCCAAATAGGGTGGCGCCTAGTTCGGCCAGGCCAGCGGCAGCCAGGCCGCGAGCAGGATCAGCGCGAGTCCCGCGCTGCATAAGCTGCCGTAACGCCGACCGCCGCTGGCGAAGGCCAGCAACATTTTGCTGATGCTGTTGGCCGTCAGGGCGAGCAGCACCGCCAGCACGGCGGTCGGCGCGCTGAGCGTGCCGGCCGCAATCAGGGACAGCGCTGACGCGGCGGCCGCATGGGCATCGGCAAAACCCGCCAGCGCCACGCCTGCCAGCGCGCTGTCCTGACCGTAGCGCGCGGCGATCCAGGACACCCCAAGCGTAGAGCCTGCGAGCAGGGCGGCGAACGCCAGCGAGCCGGGCAGATGAAAGGCATGGCTGGGCAGTTCGATACCCGAGAGGGATTTATCGCTGCGCAGCCCGATGGCAGACAAGGCCAGCGCGGTCCCCCCCGTTGCCAGTAAATGCGGCGCGAGGAGCGCGAGGCTGGCGCCGTCGATCGCCGCCGCGACCAGCGCCAACTGCACCGCTGTGGCGATGCACGAACACCAGGCGCTGGCCACCCCGGCGCGTAGCAAGCTCGGTGACTGATGCACGCGCGCACCCAGCGCGGCGATGGTCGCGGTACTCGAGACAAAGCCGCCCACCAGACCGCCGAGCGCCAGACCACGTTGCGGCCCGAGGACCCGCAGGCCGACGTAGCCGAAGGCCTGAATCGCCATGAACAGCACGGCAAGCGCCCACAGTCGACGCGGATCGATGCCGCCCAGCCAGGACACGGGCGTGACCGGGACCAGTGGCAACACCACCAGCGCGGCGCCGGCCAGCACCAGCGCATCGCGTAATTCTTGCGGACTCAGCAATTCGGTCGAGAAGCGATGCAGCGCGCCGCGTGCGTACAGCAGCGCCGCCACCACCACCGCAGCCCCGGCGGTGAAGCGGGGCTGGCTGACGGCGTGCACCCCGAGCAGGAACGTGACAAACAGCGCCAGCTCGGTAGTGATGCCGGGATCGCTGGAGCGTTCCCGGAAATAGCGCCCGGCGCTGAGCGCCACCAGCAGCAGCCCGGCCACCACCACCAGCCAGGCTTGCGCCAGACTTTGCGTGACCGTGCCCATCAAAGCCGCCATCGCAAAAGTGCGCACACCGGCGAAATCGCGCGTTGCCCCGTCGCCCTTGCGGCGTTCGCGCTCGATGCCAATCAACAGGCCCGCACCCAGCGCGACCGCGAGCGATAACCACAGATCCGTGTCCGGTGCGGCCAGCCCCTGCATGCGCATGACTCCCTTCGAGAGGCCTCGATTGTGCGGCGGCGTGGCGGTGTCGTCACGCGCCTTGGCGTGCGCGTTTGATCGGCCCACGGCGGCTGTTAGAGTCGGGCTTTGCAGCCTACTTGAGGGTCAGACATGGCCGAACGCTTGAGCGATTTCCTGATGCAGCTGCCGCCCGCGCGGCTTGCGATCGATTACGGCGAACAGGCGATCAGCGTCGGCCAGCTGCAGGACGACAGCGCCCGGCTTGCGAGCGGTCTGCGTGGTTTGGGCATCACCGCCGGCGACCGCGTGGCGCTGTGGCTGCCAAACATCCCGGCGTGGCTGTCGTTCTTTTTTGCCTGTGCGCGGATTGGCGCGATTGCGGTGTCGGTCAACACCCGGTTTCGTGCGCAGGAAGTGGAAGACATCGTGGGCCGCGCGGGCTGCCGGGCGCTGGTGCTGTGGCCGGGGTTCAAGGCGATCGACTTCTCCGGGATTCTGTCCGAGGTCACGCCCGGCGCGCTCGCCGGGCTGACCGACATCATCACCTACAGCGAAGAACCGGCGCCCGCGCCGTTCGCGCTGGGCCGCTGCCGCATCACACCGCATACGGATCTCCTGGCCAGCCCGCCCGACCGCTCGCCGCCCGCGCCGGCCGACGCCCGCTGCGTCATCTTCACCACCTCCGGCACCACCAAGGCGCCGAAGTTTGTGTGTCATCAGCAGTGGGGCGTGGCGCAGCACGCGCGCGAGGTGGCGGTCGGCTTTGGCTTTGATGCGCCGGGGTCCCGCGTGATGCAGGCGCTGCCGCTGTGCGGCGTGTTCGGCTTTACCCAGGCGCTGGCCGCGCTGGCAGCCGGCGCGCCGATGCGGATGGTGCCGGTATTTGAGGCGCGCGAAGTCGCTGCGCTCCTGCACGACGAACACATCACCCACATGAACGGCGGCGACGACATGCTGGTGCGCATGCTGGCCGAACGCCCGGAGCCGCAGCCGTTTCCGGCGCTTAAATTTTTTGGTTATGCGAAGTTCAATCCGGCGCTGGACGATCTGGTGGCGACCGCCGAGGCGCGCGGCATCGTCGCCTGCGGGCTGTACGGCATGAGCGAATGCCACGCGCTGTTCGCGCTGCAGCCGCGCGATCTGCCGGGCGTCGAGCGGGCCAAAGGCGGCGGCGCGCTGGTCTCGCCTCAGGCCGGCGTGCGCATCCGCGATCCCGACAGCGGCGAAGTGCTGCCGCCGGGCGCGCAGGGTGAAATCGAACTGCGGGGGCCGAGTCTTTTTTGCGAGTACTACGGGAACGCTGACGCAACCCGCGAGGCGTTCACTCATGACGGCTGGTTTCGCACCGGGGATCTGGGTTACCTCGAAGCCGACGGCCGTTTTTGCTACGTCACCCGCATGGGTGACGTGCTGCGCCTTGCCGGCTTTCTGTGCAGCCCACAGGAAATCGAAGCGGTGCTGGAAACGCATCCCGCGGTCAGCGGCGCGCAGGTTGTTGGGATCACGCTGGCGCAGACGCCGGTGGCGGTTGGCTTTGTCACCTTGCGCGAAGGCGCGGCGTTCGACGAGCAGGCCCTGCGCGAATGGTGCAAGGCGCGTCTTGCAGGCTACAAGCTGCCGCGGCGGCTATTCACGCTCGAGGCCTTTCCCACCACGGCGAGCGCGAACGGCACCAAAATCCAGCGCGCAAAGCTGCGCGAGTTGGCGGCCCGTCTCTGCGCCTGATTGCCTTGCCAGCGCGCGCCCGAGGCCGGACTATAGTTCTGCTGGTATCCAATAACATTCAAGGCACGAGGGGAGACATCCATGCGTAAGGACATCGAATTCAACGCCGACGGCGTAACGCTGCGCGGCTGGTTTTACAAGCCGAAAAAGGGCAAAGGCCCGTTCCCCTGCGTGGTCATGGCCCACGGCTTTTCGGGCGTGAAAGAAATGGGGCTCGATAAATACGCCGAAGTCTTTGCCGCCGCCGGCATCTGCGTGCTGGTCTACGACAACCGCTGCCTGGGCACTTCCGATGGCCAGCCGCGCGCCGAAATTGACCCCGTCTGGCAGCGCCGCGATTACCGCTCGGCCATCACCTTCGCGCAGATGCAAAAAGAAGTAGACCCCAAGCGCATCGGCGTGTGGGGCACCAGCTACACCGGCGGCACGGTGTGCGCGGTGGCGGCGCTCGACCGGCGCGTGAAGTGCGTGGTCAGCCAGGTGCCGTTCATGCGTGGGCATCACAATCTGCAGCAGTTTCTGCCGATCGGTGCGGTGGAAGGCTTCCAGCAGATGCTGGATGAAGACCGCGCGCGCCGCGTGCGCGGCGAGCCGTCGATGTACATGAAAATCTGCTCGCTGGACCCCAACGAGCCGCACGTGTTTCCGGGTTCGGCGACCTACAACTTCATCCATCACTACGCGAATCAGGATCCCAAGTGCACCTGGGAAAACCGCGTGACGCTGCGTTCCATCGAGTACCTTGGCGAGTACGACGTCATGGGCTACATGGAATACATCAGCCCCACGCCGCTGCTGATGATCGTGGCGGAAGTCGACACCACTACGCCCACCGACATCGCCTTGTCCTGCTTTGCCAAGGTGCAGGGACCGAAGGCGCTGCATGTGATCAAGTCCGACCACTACGCGGCCTACATCGAGAAGTTTGACGAGACCAGCGGCGCCGCGCGCGACTGGTTTGTGAAGCACCTCTAAGCGGCTCAGCCGGCCGGTCGACGGGGCACGCGCGCCGTTGGCAGGCAGGTTTTTTTGGAAAGCGAAACGCCATGACTGTTCGCATCGAGAAATCGGGTCCCGTGACCACCGTCATCCACAGTCGCCCCGAGGTCCGCAACGCGATGGACCCTTCGAGCGCCGACGCGCTGGTCGATGCCTTTCTGGCGTTTGACGCCGACCCTGAAGCCAGCGTCGCGGTGTTCTGGGGCGAGGGCGGTGCCTTCTGTGCAGGCTGGGATTTGAAATTTGCGAGTTCGCTCGCGGGGAAAACCAATCCGTTGGCGGCGCTCGACTTCACGGCGGGCGAGCAAGCGCTGCCGCGCGGCCCGATGGGCCCCAGCCGCCTGCAGCTATCCAAGCCGGTGATCGCGGCAGTGGCCGGGCCGGCGGTGGCCGGCGGCTTTGAGCTCGCGCTGTGGTGCGACCTGCGGGTGATGGAAGAAAGCGCGTATTTCGGCGTGTATTGCCGGCGCTGGGGCATTCCGCTGATCGACGGCGGCACCGTGCGCCTGCCGCGGCTGGTCGGGCAGGGTCGTGCGCTCGACATCATTCTCACGGGCCGCAAGGTCGGCAGCACCGAGGCTTTGCAGATCGGTGCCTGCGAGCGCGTGGTGCCAGACGGGCAGTCGCGCGCGGCGGCCGAAGCGCTGGCGCAGGAGATTGCGCGCTTCCCGCAGGGCTGTATGCGCGCCGATCGGCAGTCGGTCTATGCCCAGCACGGTCTGCCGCTGCGCGAGGCTTTGCAGTCTGAATGGCAGATCAGCGCCCCGCTGGTGGCGGCGGAGGGCGTGGCCGGCGCGCAACGCTTCAGTGACGGCCGGGGCCGGCATGGCGACTTCGAGTCCATCTGACGAGACCCAATGCGATGACGCTCCAGTTTGATCTGAGCGATACATCAGACCGCCGCGTGCGCGACGCGATCGCGCTGCCGCTGAACGCGTACAACGATGCCAAGGCCGGGCTCGATCCATGGCGGCAACTGGTCATCACGCTCAAGGATGAGGACGGCGCGATCCTCGGCGGACTGTGGGGATCGACCGGCTATCGCTGGCTCTTCGTCGAACTGCTGGTGGTGCCGGCCGCTTTTCGCGGGCGCGGTCTGGGTACGCAGCTGATGGGGATGGCCGAAGCGGAAGCCATCGCGCGCGGCTGCCACAGTGCCTGGCTCGATACCTTCGAGTTTCAAGCGCGCGGCTTCTATGCGCGTCTGGGCTATGCCTGTTTCGGCGAATTGCCCGACTACCCGCCGGGGCACGCGCGCTTTTTCATGCAGAAGGCCCTGACGCCAGAGGCGGCGCACCCGGCACACGCCAGAGATTGAGCAGGCCGGCCGGCTCAGGCGCAGCCCAGGCGGGCGGCGAGTTCGCCGAAGCTTTCCACCACCAGGTCGTGATGCGGGTCCGCATCTGCCGGATGGTCGCTGCCGCTCCCCCATTCATCAGCCCGACGCACGAAAGCAGTTCTGAAACCACAGGCGCGGGCGGCGTTCAGATCGAAGTTGTGACAGGCGACCATCAGACATTCCGCCGGTTTCAGCTGGAGATAGCGGGCGCAGCCGAGATAGGCCCCGGGCAGGGGTTTGTATTGACCGATGCCTTCGCAGGAGAGCACCGCGTCCCAGTGCAGGTTGTTGCAGCGTGCGGTGTCCATCACTAGCCGGAAGCTCAGCATGGTGAATGACACGCACAGATAGCGCGTCCGCAGCTGCGCCAGTGCGGGCGGGAAGTCGGGCCAGCAGCGCAGGCGGTGCAGGGCGTCGTGCCAGATCGCGCGGCGTTGGGCGTCGTCGAGCGCTTCGAGGCCCGCTTCCGCAAGCAGCCCGTCGAGGGTTTCGCGGTGTACGTCGTCAAAGTTCTTGGTCGCCGGCGCAGTCGCGCCATGGTGCTGCATAGCCGCCAGCGAGCGCTGGCGGAAGTGCCGCGCCAGCGCCGCCCAATCGCGGTTGACGCCGGCAGCGCGACCCGCGTCGGCCAGCGCGGCGGTCAGGCCCGTATGCCAATCGAGAATCGTGCCACCGGTGTCGAAGGTGAGGGCCTTGATCGCGGCGAGCGTCATGGCGAATTCTCCCGGGAAGATTGAATGGGTGCTGAGGCTACCGCAAAGCCTGTCCGTCCGGCGAGGCGAGTGGCGGCAGGCGGATTTCGTCGCGACAATGAGCGCTTACGGGCCAAGTGCGGCGTAAGGAGAAACCACATGCTGATGACCGTTCCGGCGGTGCTGAGCGATAGCGAGCTGGATGAAGTCCGCAGGGTACTGGCCAACCAGCACTGGGAAGACGGCGCTGCCTCGGCGGGCGCGGCGGCGCGGCGCAAGCACAATCAGCAACTGAGCGGCGGGGCCGTGCAGCCGCTGCTGGCGGGGCTGGCAGGCCGGTTGATCCAGCATCCGGGCGTGCAGGCCTGGGCGGAACCCAAGCGGATCCCGCGCCTGCTGTTCTCGCGCTACACCGAAGGCATGTACTACCACACGCATAACGATGCCGCGCTGACGGGCACGCCGCCGGGGCGGGCCGATGTGTCGTTCACGCTTTTTCTGTCGCCATCTGAAGCTTGCGCCGGGGGCGAACTGGTGCTGGAGACGCCGCTGGGCGAGGTGCTCATCAAGCCTGTCGCAGGCACGCTGGTGCTGTATGAAACCGGGCTGATGCATCGCGTTAACACGGTGAGCGCCGGTGAGCGTCTGGCGCTGGTGGGCTGGATTGAAAGCACCGTGCGTTCGCCGCAGGCGCGCGAGGTGCTGCGGGATCTGGGGCAGGCGATTGGACAAGCCACCCAGCGCGATAACGACGGCATTGAAGTCATTCGCCTGCGGCGGATTCGCGCCAATCTGCTGCGGATGTGGGCCGAAACCTGAGGGGGAATTGCCGTTTCCACAGGCGATTCGCGCACGGCATTCGCGGGAGGGGCTGTTTGCTCCGGCTGAGGCGGTTGTCGGTCTGGGATTGTCGTCGCGGCGTTGCCGCTCCCCAAGGAGAGGCGCGCCGGAAGTGGTCAGCAAATCGGTCGCCGACCTCAGGCGTTGGCCTCGCGTTCGGCGGCCTCCAGCGCTTCGCTGTGCGTGAGCCAGTCGTTCTCGGCGGTCTCGGTTTGTGCTTCGAGGCGGGCTTTCTCCAGCAGCAGGCCTTTCAGTTCATCGCGCCGCGCGGCCTCGTAGAGCGCCGGATCGGCGAGCTTTTCTTCCAGCGTCTGGCGGGCGCGGTGCGCGCGTTCCATCTGTGTTTCGGCCGCCTTGACCGCATCGCGCAGGGGCTTTAGCTGCGTGCGCAGCTGAGCGCTCTGCTGGCGGCGAAGTTTGTCGTTACTCCGGTCGGCGCTGACGCTGGCAGCGCTGGCGGTCGGCGTTTCCCAGGGTAATTCACGACGCCCGCCGCCCAGCCAGCGCGCGTAGTCGTCCAGATCGCCCTGCCAGTCGGTGACTCGCCCGTCGTTGACCAGCAGCAGCGTATCGGCGGTGGTCCGCAACAGATGGCGGTCGTGCGCCACCACCACCAGCGCGCCTTCAAAGTCCTGCAGCGCCAGCGTCAAGGCGTGGCGCATGTCGAGATCGAGATGGTTGGTCGGCTCGTCCAGCAGCAGGAGGTTGGGCCGTGCGTACATCAGCATCGCGAGCACAAGGCGGGCTTTCTCGCCGCCGGAGAAACTGCCCACCGCGCGCAGCACCATGTCGTCGCGAAAATTGAAGCCGCCCAGGAAATTGCGCAGCTCCTGCTCGCGCGCCTGCGGCGCGAGCCGCGCCAGATGCGCCAGCGGCGTGTCGGTCGGCGCCAGTTGCTCCAGCTGGTGCTGGGCGAAATAGCCGACCGCCAGATCCTGGGCGCCGTGGAGTTCACCGCTCTGGGGCGCAAGTTCACCGGCCAGCAGTTTGATGAGGGTGGATTTACCGGCGCCGTTGGCACCCAGCAGGGCAATGCGGTCGCCGGGCGCAATGGAGAGCTTCACCTTGTCGAGAATCACCCGCTCGCCGTAGCCGGCGGTGATGCGGTCCAGCGTCAAGAGCGGCTGGGGCAGCTTGCGCGGTTTCTGAAAGGCAAAGCTGAACGGCGAATCGACGTGCGCCGGGGCGATCAGCTCGAGGCGCTCGAGCGCTTTCAGGCGGCTTTGCGCTTGCCGCGCCTTGGTCGCCTTGTAGCGGAAGCGCTCCACGAAAGACTGCATATGCGCGACTTCACGCTGCTGCTTCTCGAATGCCGCTTGCTGGCCGGCGAGCTGCTCGGCGCGGGCGCGCTCAAAGGCGGTGTAGTTGCCGGTGTAAAGCCGCAGACCACCCTGCTCCATGTGCGCGATGACGCCCACCACGCGGTCCAGAAAATCCCGGTCGTGGGAGATCAGGATGAGCGTGCCGGGGTAGGCCAGCAGCCAGCTTTCCAGCCAGATGACGGCGTCGAGGTCGAGGTGGTTGGTGGGCTCGTCGAGCAGCAGCAGATCCGAGCGACACATCAGCGCGCGGGCCAGGTTAAGCCGCATCCGCCAGCCGCCGGAGAACGCGTTGACCGGCTGCAGTTCGCTGCCCGGTGCGAAGCCGAGACCGTTCAGCAATTTGGCGGCGCGGGCCGGCGCGGCGTAGCCGTCGATCGTCGCCATGCGCTCGTGGAGTTCGCCGAGGCGCGCCCCGCCGCTGGCCTCCTCGCGGGCCAGCGCCGCTTCGATCTGACGCAATTCAACATCGCCGTCCAGCGCGTATTCCAGCGCGGGTCGCGGGTCGGGCGGGGTTTCCTGCGCGACGTGCGCGAGCGTGAGATGCGAGGGCACCTCGACCTCGCCGCTGTCGGCGCCCAGCTCGCCGCGAATCATCGCGAACAGGCTCGACTTGCCCGCGCCGTTGGCGCCGGTCAGGCCTACTTTCTGCCCGGCATGAACGGTGAAGCTCACGCCGGAAAACAGCACTTTGCCGCCGCGGCGGAGCGCGACATCACGGAAGGACAACATGGGGCGGGAGTGTAGTGGAAGGCAGGCAGAATTGTTGGGGCGGCGCGCGCCGTGGCGGGGTTTGCTTGTACCGTTCAGCACGCCTCGCCACACTGCGGTCGACCGCGCGCCCGTCGACGCGCACCAGCTCCCATCAGCCACAGGAATCTACCCATGCGATTTGGACTTATGAGCGGCGCCAGCATGACCGGCGTCACCGTCGACAGCATTGTGACGCTCGCGAAGCGCGCCGAGGCGGCCGGCTTTGCCTCGCTGTGGATGGCGCATATCCGCAGCATCGACGCGATTGCCGCGCTGGGCGTGGCCGGCCGCGAGACCTCCCGCATCGAACTCGGTACAGCGGTCACGCCGACCTATCCCCGGCATCCGATGGCGATGGCGCAGCAGGCGCTGACCACCGCGCAGCTCTGCGGCCAGCGCTTCGTGCTGGGCATTGGCCTGTCGCACCAGCGGGTCGTGGAAGGCATGCTGGGGCTGTCTTACGCCCAGCCGGTGCGCCATATGCGGGAATACCTGTCGGTGCTGCGTCCGCTGTTACGCGGGGAGATGGTCAACTTTGAGGGCGAGCTGTATCGCATCGCCAACCTGCAGCTCGACGTGCCGGGTGTGGTGGAGGTGCCGGTGGTGGTGGCCGCGCTCGGCGAGCAGATGCTGCGCCTGACCGGACGAGTGGCCGACGGCACCAGCACCTGGATGACCGGGCCGCAAACGCTGGCCAGCCATATCCGTCCGACGCTGGCTGCTGCCGCAGCGGCGGCGGGTCGACCCTCGCCGCGCATCATCGCCGGTCTGCCGATCGTGCTGACCCATGAGGTCGACGCGGCGCGCGAGAAAATTGCCCGTTCGCTCGCCATCTACGGCCAGCTGCCGAGCTACCGGGCAATGCTGGAACGCGAAGGCCATCGCGGTCCTGGCGACGCTGCGCTGGTGGGCGACGAGACCCAGCTTCGCGATCAGCTGCTGCGCCTGCGGGACGCCGGCGTGACCGATTTCAACGCCTCGATCGCCGAAGTCGACACCGGCGCTTTCGACCGGACCTTCGAGTTTCTGGCGAGCGCGCAGCGCGAGTTCGCCTGATCCGGGACTGCTCAGCATTTGGCGTCAGAGTAAAAATTCGAGCGCGGATTCCGGCCAGTTTTTACTCTGACCCCAAATATCAGCCGGCGGGGGGCAGCAGCGTTGCCGTTTCGTCGATGAAGGCGAGCAACTCGTCGGCGGTCTTCAGGCGCGGAAACGGAATCAGCCGGTGCACGCCGGCAGCGGCGTAACTGTCGATGAGTTCGGACGTGAGCCTCGCGGCCGGTGTGATGCTGATTTCGAGCGCGCCGAGCGCGGCCGGCCGCTCGACGGTTTGTGCCGCCTCGCGCAAGCCGGCGAGACAGCGCTCGGTGGCCGCTACATCCAGCGCGAAGCCGTACCAGCCGTGGGCGTGGCGCACGGCGCGCTCAAAGGCCGCTTGGGTATGACCGCCGATGACGATCGGCAGCGGCTGCTGCACGGGCTGCGGTTTGGCCTGAATGCCGCCAAAACTCACGAAGCGCCCTGCATACGCCGGCTCGGCTTGGGTCCACACCGCCTGCATGGCCTGCAGGTAATCGATGGCGCGGGCGCCCTTGTGCGCGAACGACACGCCCAGGGCATCGAACTCCGCTTTGAGATAGCCCACCCCCAGCCCAAAAATCAGCCGGCCGTTGGACACCACGTCGAGACTCGCCAGTTCTTTCGCCAGCACCAGCGGATTGCGCTGGGGCAGGATGATGATGCCGGTGCCAAGGCGAATGCGCGTGGTGTGGGCGGCGAGGAAGGCCAGCGCAACGGCGGGGTCGAGCAGCGGATAGTGCGGTGGCAGCGGTGAGGGCGCGACCTGCGGATCGGGCAAGACCACGTGCTCGCCGGTCCAGAGCGACTCGAACCCCGCGGCCTCGGCCGCCTGCGCCACCCGCCGCGCGGTGTCCGGCACGGCGCAGGCGTTCATGTTGATGCCGAATAAACCGAATTTCATGCTGCACCTCTACGCAGGTCGGGGGCGGTGATTACGCGCGCACGCTGGCCGTTGCCCGCACGCCAAAGCGCGGCCGGTAGGTGACCGAAGGCTGCGGAACGACCGGATGTCCCGGCACCGTGCGAACCTCGAACTGCGGCAGCAGCTGGGCCAGCACCAGCTGCACTTCGAGCATCGACATCCCGATGCCGATGCAGGCGCGCGGGCCGGCCGAAAACGGGATGTACGCATATGAGTGGCGGCCTTCGCTGCGCGCCGGGCTGAAGCGCGCGGGGTCGAAGCGTTCGGGCGCTTCCCACCAGTCCGGATGCCGGTGCAGGGTGTAGGGCAGCACCACCACGTAGGCGTCTTTTGGGATGCGGTAGCCGCCAAACTCAGCGTCTTGCTCGGCGCGGCGCGACAGGCCCCACACCGGCGGGTAAAGCCGCATCGATTCCTGCACCACCTGCTTGAGGAACGGCAGGCGGGCCAGATCGGCCGCCGTGGCCGGCGCGCCGCGCAGGACCTGCTGCAGTTCGTGCAGCAGGTTGGCTTCGACGTCGGGATGCTGACCCAGCAGATGGAAGGTCCAGTCGAGCGCGGTGGCCGAGGTCTCGTGGCCGGCGAGCAGCAGGGTGATGGCCTCATCGCGAATCTGTCGGTCCGGCATCGGCTGCTCGTGTTCATCGCGCGCGGCGAGCAGCAGGCCGAGCAGATCTTCGCGCTGCTCACCGCTCGCCCGACGGCGCGCGATAAGCCCGTAGACGATGTCGTCCAGCAGTTGCAGATGCCGCTTGAAGCGCCGGTTGCCCGGCACGGGCAGCCAGGGCCATAGCGTGAGCAAGGCCGAGAGGGTTTTGGGATTGACGTTGGTTTCGTCGAGCAGGCTGGCGACGGCTTCGGCGTACTCTTCGATGCCGGCACCGAAGAGCGTTTCGCCGACGATGCGGAAGGTCAGCCGGCTCATCTCGCGGTCTAGCGCGAAAGCCTCATCTGCGGGCCGTGTGCGCCAGCGGGCGGCCAGATCTGCCGTGGCGCGATTGATGGCCGCATCAAAACCGTTCACCACGCGGGCGTGAAACATGGGCTGCATGAGCCGTCGCTGCCGGGCCCAGAACTCGCCGTCGCTGGTCACCAGGCCTTCGCCCATGGTCTGACGCAGCACGCGGTAGTCGATGTTGCGCTTGGTGTAGCGCGGCCAGGCCTGCGTGAGCACCGTGCGCACGTCGTCCGGGTTGTTCAGCAGATACATGTCCATGTAGCCGCGCCAGCGCACCACCGGGCCGTACTCGGCGAAGAGCTTCTGAAAGTAGACCGCCGGATTGCGCCCATAGGCGCGCAGGCTGGCGAGCGGTCCGGGGCCGGGCGGCAGCGGCAGTCGCGCGGCGGCGTTCGACATCTCAGGCCTGCGCGCTGGGGCGGGCGTTAAGACGTGCGTACCAGTCGGCCGTCGCCTTGTTGCCGGGCGGAATGCCGAGCTTCACCCAGCCGTGAAAATCGATGGCACAAAGCGCCGTGATGTCGGCCATGCTCAAGCGGTCGCCGGCCAGAAACGGCGAGCGCTGCAGCAGGCTTTCCAGCCAGCCGTAGAAGCGCTCGATGGTTTGCCTGCCGCGTTCGATCAGCGCCGGGATGGCCGGGATGGTCTGCCCGCCGCCGCCCGGAATACTGCGCGACAGGAACGCCGGATGCTGGTTACGGAAGACCTCTGAGCCGGCAATCATGCCGTCGAACTCGGCCTTGCGTTGCAGGCTTTCGATCAGACCCTGCTCGCGCGGCGTGCGGCCCAGCAGCGGCTGCCAGGGATAGAGCGCTTCGAGATAGCGGCAAATGGCCATGACTTCATCAAAGCAGGTGCCGTCGTCGAGTTGCAGCGTCGGCAAGAGTCCGCGCGGGTTGACCGCCAGAAACGCCGGGCCGGTGTTCTCGCCCTCCAGAATGTTGATTTCGACCTTGGGGATCTCGATGCCCTTTTCGGCCATGAACATGCGGAGCCGACGCGGGTTGGGGGCCATTGCACAGTCGTAGAGCTTCATGGGCAGTTCCTTTCGGAGGCTAGCGAAACGCGGGCATGACTTCTTCGGCGAACAGCTGCAGGTGCTCGTTCATGTTGGCTTCGGGATAACCCGGCGGCACGGTCCAGGTGTAGTAGCGCTCGATGCCGGTGGCTTCGACGTAGGCGCCGATGGCATCCACGGCCGCCTGCGGCGTGAGGATTTGCAGGATGCCCATCTCGACCAGTTGCGCCGGCGAACTGATGGGCGGGAACAGCGCCTGTCCCGCTTCGCCCAGCCATTTGTTGTACATCTCGATCTGGTACATCACGTGGGGGCCGAGCTCGGCCAACGTGGCCTTGGGGTCCTTCGACACGATCAGCCAGAAATGACCACCGATAGCGCGACCCGGGCCGCTGTGGCCGAGCCGCGCGCGTTCCTCGCGATAGACCTTCAGCAGTTCACCCATCTCGCCGGTGCCAAGGTAACCGTCGCCAATGCGCGCCGCGCGCTTGGCCGACGCCGGCGCAAAACCGCCCACCCACAGTGGAGGCGGGTTTTGCACCGGCATCGGCGCGAGCTTGGCGCCTTCGACCTGAAAATGCTTGCCCCGGTAGTCCACCGTCTCGCCGCGCCAGAGCGCGCGGATGATCTCGAGGCCTTCGTCCATGCGCGCCCCGCGGTCCTGCGGGCGCAGGCCCAGCCCTTTGAACTCCTGCGGCCGATAGCCCACCCCCACGCCCAGCTCGAAGCGGCCGTTGGAAATGATGTCGATGGTGGCAGCGTCTTCCGCCACCCGCACCGGGTGATACAGCGGCAGCAGCAGCACGCTGGTGCCGATGCGGATGCGCGTGGTGCGCGCGGCGACCGCCGCACACAGCGGCAGGATGGACGGCGCATGACCGTCCTCGCAGAAATGATGCTCGGTCAGCCAGACGTCGTCGTAGCCAATGGTCTCGGCCCACGCGATCTGGCGCAGGGTTTCGGCGTAAATCTCGGGGTAGGGACGCGACCACTGCGCGGGATTGCGCAGCGAATACCACAGGCCAAAACCAAGGCGGGGTGTACTCATGTTGGGCTCCTTCAGGGCTGGGCAGCGGCGCGCGGGGTGAGGCGCATCGGCATGCCGTATTTCGGCGTGAGGGTGACCTTGGCCGCGGTCTCGATCCGGGCGCCCGGGGCGACCTCCATCCGGAACTTTGGCAAGAGGTTCGCGATGACGAGCTGAATTTCAAGCATCGCCATGCTCGCCCCGATGCAGGTGCGCGGCCCGGCAGAAAACGGAATGTAGCTGTAGGAATGCCGCGGCTCGGTGCGGTGCGGGCTGAAGCGCTCGGGGTCGAAGCGCTCGGGATCGGGCCAGAACTCGGGATGGCGATGAATGGCGAAAATCGGGATGGTGAGGTAGGCGCCGGCCGGGATCCGGTAGCCCTGAAACACTTCGTCCTGATGTGTCAGCCGGGCGACGGCCCACACCGGTGGGAGCAGTCGCATCGATTCCTGCACCACCTGCTTGAGGTAGGGCAACTGGGCCAGGTCGCTGCTGGCGGCCGGGCGGCCATCAAGCACCGCGTTGAGTTCGGCCACGAGCCTGGCCTCGACGTCCCGGTGCTGGCTCAACAGCCAGAAGGTCCAGGCCAGCGCGTTGGAGGAGGTCTCGTGGCCGGCCAGCAGCAGCGTGACCACTTCGTCGCGGATCTGCTGCTCGTTCATGCCCTCGCCGCTGTCTTCATCGCGGGCCTCTACCAGGCGGTCGAGAATGTCGTCGTGCCGCTCGCCGCTCGCCCGGCGGGCGTTAATCAGGCCGAACACGATATCGTCGAGTTTTTTGAGGGCACGGTTGAATTTACGGGTGTGCGGCAGCGGCAGCCACGGCAGCATCAGCAACAGGAAGGAGCGGACTTCCTGGGTGGAGACGTTGATGGACTCCAGCACCTCGGCGATATCCGCGGCATGCTGTTTGATGTCCGCACCGAACAGCGTGGTGCCCACGACCTCGAAGGTCAGTTGCGCCATCTCGCGTTCCATGAACAGCGTGTCGGTGGCCGACAACCCGGCCCAGCGGGCGGCCAGCGCCGAGGTGAGGCGATTGATCGGCTCGTCGAACGGATTGATCGACCGGTTGTGAAACATGGGCTGCATCAGCTTGCGCTGATGCGCCCACAGCGGGCCGTCGCTGGTGACCAGACCGCGCCCCAGCGACAGCGAGAGGATGCGATAGTCGGTGGTGCCCTTGGTGAAGCGCTCCGGGGGCGCGCTCAGCACGCGCTTGACGTCATCCGGGTGGTTCAGCACGTAGACATCAAACAGGAAGCGCCAGCGCACCACGTCGCCCCATTTTTCCGTCAGGTGCTGGAAAAACCGTGGCCGGTCATCGGGTGCTGCGCGCAAGCCGTAGAACCGCGGGGTAGCAGGCGCTTCGGTTGGCGTGGGGGAACTAACGCGCTCGTTCATGCGGACCTCGCTGTGCCTGACCCGGCGGTGTGCCGCGCCGAGCGTGTCTAGTCAAAAAGGTAACGAAGTCCGAACTCCAGATCCCAGTTGAAGACTTGCGGGATCCGGTCGCCCCAGTTGCCAATGCCGGGGCGCGTCCAGACGGCGATATGCGGCGTGATGAAGCGGCCCACTTCCAGTTCCAGCGTGGCCCCTTCCTGATCCCGCTCGTGGTCATAGTAAACGGACAACTCGGTGCCGGTGTAGAAACGCTCGGGCCAACGGGTGAGGGCAAACAGGCGGGTCAGGGTGTAGTTGACCTCGCGGCGGGTGGAATCGCCGGCGAACGATTCGATGTGCTGCACCAGCGGGAAGAAGGTGGTGTGCAGGTCGTGCGATTCGATGGACAGAAATGCGATGGGGCCCCCGCTGTGGTGGCCCGAGCCCAGGGCGCGGTCGCTGGCCGTATCCAGCAGGAACTCAGCCCCCGCGACCAGCGCGACGTGTTCGGTGCGCAGCAGTCGGACATTCGCCCGAACCAGCAGGTCGCCCATCCCGCCTTGTGTCACCGAGCCAGGCTGCTCGGCGTCGTAGACCATGACCGGGGTTTCCACCCGCACCAGCCACTGTTTGCTGAAAGCGTATTCCAGGCGGGCAAAGGAAATATTGCGAATGCCGCCCGACTGCGGTTCCTGCAGACGGTTACGAAACTCGATGCGCGAGCGGAAGTCGGTGGGGTCGAGGCGCTTGGCAATGTGGGCGTTGGTCAGCGCGGTCGAGTCTTCGGCCGCGCTGGCGGTGGGGCTGGCGACGCTGCAGATCAGGAAGAGGGTGATCGCCGCGGTAGCGGAGCGCTTGAGGAAGCAGATGCTCATGGGCCCGCACTATACCGCCGCGGACAGGACCGGGCACGCAGCGTCGCCACCGGGCGGGCCGTGCTGGGCCCTAGTTCACGCTTCGATTGGCGCCCTCCCAATGCGGTTTGCGCAGTTCGGTCTTCAGAATTTTGCCAGCGCCGGATACCGGCAGCGGCGTATCGCGAAACTCCACGCTGCGCGGACATTTGAAGTCGGCGATAAGGCCCCGGCAATGAGCCATCAGGGCCGCTGCGTCGCGCTCGACGCCCGGACGAGGAACCACGATCGCGTGTACCCGTTCGCCCCAGCGCTGGTCGGGCACGCCGATGACCGCGCACTGCGCGACCGATGGGTGCTGATACAGGGCGTTTTCTACCTCCGTCGAATACACGTTCTCGCCGCCGCTGATGATCATGTCCTTCAGCCGGTCGGTGATGAAGATGAAGCCTTCTTCGTCCATCCACGCGGCGTCCCCGGTGTGCAGCCAGCCGCCGCGGAGCGTGACAGCGGTTTGCTCGGGCATCTGCCAGTAGCCTTTCATGACGTTGGGACCACGGGCCACCACTTCGCCGATTTCGCCGCGCGGCAGTTCTCGATCCGCCTCGTCCACAATGCGCACTTCAATGCAGGGCAAGGCGCGGCCGGCGGCGCGCAGGCGGCCGGCGTTCGGCCCGCTTTTGACGTGATATTTGCCGTCCAGCAGGGTAATCATCGGGGCGGCCTCGGTCTGGCCGTACAGCTGCACCGGCTGGGTGTTGGGCAGGGCGTCGAACAGCCGGTAGAGCGTTGCTTCGGGGATGGGTGAGGCCCCGTAGTAAAGCCGCTGCAGGGCCGGCAGCTGGCGCGGCGCCTGGTCCAGGTGATCGAGCAGCATCTGGATCATGGTCGGCACTAGCAGGATGTCGCTGATCTCGTGCTCGGCCAGCGCCCGCGCGCAGTCAGCGGGCTCGAAGCGCGGCACGACCACGTGGGTGCCGCCCAGCAGGGTGACCATGTACACGCAGAGCGCGTCGGCGATGTGAAACATGGGCGCGGCATGCAGATAACTCGGCTCGGCCGGGGTGTTCATCATGGCCGCCAACTGCACGCTGTTGGTGACGTGGTTGGTATGCGTCAGCATGACGCCCTTGGAGCGGCCGGTGGTGCCGCCGGTATAGAAAATCCCCGACACATCGTCGCCGGACCGGGTGGATTCCTCGACGGGCTCGTGGGCCTCGATCAGGGCGTCAAGGCTGGCCACTTCCCCGGCGGCATCATCGGCGAGGAGGATGAGCGCCGGTGGCGCCGGCAGGTCGCGCAGGATTTCACGCGCCATGGCCAGAAAATCAGGGTCGACGACCAGCACGCTGACCCCCGCGTCGCAGAGGGCATAGGCGATCTCGGCCGCCGCCCAACGGGTATTGAGCGGCACGATGATGCCGCCCGCCCAGGGCACGGCGTAGAAGGTTTCGAGATAGCGGTCGGAGTTGAGCGCCAGCACCGCGACCCGCTCGCCGTCACTGACGCCGAGGGCCTGCAGGGCGCCGGCATAGCGCGCAACGCGCCCGGTGAATTCACGCCAGGAACGGGTTCTGCCCTGACAAATGCTGGCGGTTTTGGCGCCGCGTTGCTGAACGTTTCGAATCAGGGCCTGGGTCACTCGCATCACGCATGG
>JAURHQ010000340.1 GCA_030833185.1 Gammaproteobacteria bacterium
TCACCGGCGACGAGGTTGTGCCCCACGTCGGACATTAGAGCAGGTCTTCCGCGTCAACCGCAAAGTCAGCAAACTCGCTGGCCGAGGCTGGTGCGCTGCCGCCAAAGTTCTCGCCGTCGTTGGCGAACATGACGCCGCGCAGGGTGCAGTTAATGCGCTGACCCCACTTGTTGTCCTGCGGCCAGATGTCGACCGACGCGTGGACGTAGCAGCCCGAATAGATCAGACGCTCAATCTCTGCGGTGCTTTTGACTTCGTTGCCGAGGCGGTCAATGACCGTAGGCTGTGTGCCAGCGTTGCGTGCGGACAGGTAGAACTTGTTCTCGAAGCCCGCATATGGCTGGCGTGTCTTCTTGTTGCGGTACTCGGCCTCAACAAAGCAGACCTTCCGGTCGTCGGTCAGGGCGTCGATTACCTCCTGCGCCTCGTCCTTCCACTTGTCCTTGGCTGCCTCCAAGACGGCGTCCTTGATTTGCTTCACGTGTTCGCTTTTGGGGTCGACGATTAGCTTGGCTCCGTAGGCTGGATCGCCCTCGCCGAAGGATTGCGGCGTGCCCAGAGCTGGGAAGGCGATACGGATATTTTTAAGCATTACTTGCATTTTTCATTTCCTCAGTTTGCAGTTAAGTCACGGAAATCATCCATGACGGGTTTTACGACCATCTCTGGCCGCTTATCGGTGGCGGGTGCCACAGATGGCTTGCCTTCAGGCCGAACGATCTGCTCTTGCAGGCTCGCCCAGCGCTTTGGCTGTCCCTTAAACGTCCTCTCGGCCGTGGTGGGGCTAATTAACTTAAAATCGTAGACCTGATCGTCACGCAGGCGGAAGGTCTTCTTCATCATCTCCTCGACGGCCTCTGGGTCTTTCCACGAGCGATTGCCAGCGCGACCTTGGACCAGCTTGTACCCGGTGACGGGCTGACCCGCAAGCAGTCGGCGCTCTGTTTCCGCACGCACAGCCTTACACCACTGCTCGATTAGTTCAATCTTCGACATGGCCACAGGCAGGTAGTTGTCGCTGGTATCCGGCGTAATCTCCTCCGGCACCAGATCGGCGAAGTCGCTCAGGTCCGCTGCACCGCCGACCACCTCGGACACCTCGGCGCGCAGGGCTGGGCATGTCGCCCTCGCCTTGCAGAACTTGCACTGCTTCTCGCCGGGCGCGAGGGGCGCGTCAGATGACCGCACCGTGTCCGCTGCGCCGCGTACCTTATCGGCAAACTTCAGCAGCTCCGCGACGGGTATGCTGTGCTCGCTGACGTGGTTCAGGCGCGGCTGGTGGATGACCATCGTGACCGTGTCGAAGTCGGCGACAAGGTCGTACTCGTTCAGCGCGCCCAGCGCGTAGATCATGAGCTGCGGATTGTCGCCCGCATCGACCCTGACGCCCATGCCGTACTTCAAGTCAACGATGATGATCTCGTCGCCCTTGATGATGATTGCGTCGGACGTGCCGCCTGCGCCTTCCTCACCGGTCAGGTGGCCGATGCCGACGCGCTTCTCAACCAGAAGCTCACCGCCTTGCGCATACTCGCGGACCAGCTTCATGTAGTCCTTGACGTGGTCAACCATGGTCTGGTCGATGGTGAAGTCGAAGCCGTCAACGCTGGCTGGCTTGCCAATCATCAGCGCGGGGTCTGCGCCGCTTATGAGGCACTCTGACGCGAGTTCGTGCGCCACTGTCCCCTCGGCGGCAAATTCACTGCTGCTGTCGGGGAACGGTGCCTCAAGCGCCACGCTGCCGGGGCAGGCCATCCAGCGGTGTGCGCCGGACGGGCTTAGTTTGGCGTGGGCGCTCACTTGCCCAACGCCTCTTGCATGAGGGCGACCAGTTCGGGCAGCAGGGCTGGCTCGATCTGGGACGCCTTAGCCACACCGAAGCGGGATAGCAGCTCTTCCATAACCGGCTTGCCGCGCGCCGTAACGACCTTGAGGATCAGCGGCCGCACGTCGGCTTCGATGTCGAGCGTGGCGATTGGCAGGTCAACGACCTCCAGCTCTTCGTCTTCAGAGACCGATGCCGCAGGGGCAGCGGTAGAAGAGGGTTCCGTCGTCGTTGGCTGGCTCTCGGAGACCTCGGCAACTGGGGCACTCTTGGGGGCCGGAGTAGGGTCCACGGGTGCGGCTTCGGCGACCTCCGGCGTAACCTCTGCTTTTTTGGGCGGGGTTTTGCGGGCTGGCGTATCGTACACCGTGATAGTGTTTTGCAGGCTGGCACCGATGGCCAGCAGCTTGTCGGCCACTTCGCCGATGCTGTTGCCTGTTACTTCGATCTTTATCATCTATCAGTTTCCTTTTTTCAGTTCTTCAATAGTAGCATCACGCTCACTGAGCATCAGCTCAAGCACGTCGATTTTATGTTGAAACTCGCAAAGTTCATCCTCGAATTGGTTGGCGTCGCTTTCAAAGAGGGCGGCGCGTTCCCGCAGCGCTTCAATCTCTTTGTCGTTTTCGGTCTGCACTTTCTCCAGACGTTCGCCAAGCGCAACGGCAAGCTCTGCGTTAGGGTTGTGCCGCGCCTCCTCGATGAGGTGGCTGTCGGGGCACATGCGGTAGTAACTGCGTTCTTTTCTAATTGCCATGAGGTGTCTCCTTAAAAGTTCCATTCAATAGCGCCGCGCTCGGCGGCAATGCGGCGGGCGTCGCGCTTGTCTGCGACGGCGATTGTCTCAACCTTAAAGGGCCGCCCGTCACCCCCGATGTGGTGGATGTCCAGTTCCTTGCGGCCCTTGGCGTTGTAGT
>JAURHQ010000341.1 GCA_030833185.1 Gammaproteobacteria bacterium
CCGCCTCTGTTTTGCCCAGCGCAATGCGCCGCCGTGTCCATTCCATGTCTGCCCTTTCGTCGCGGTCGAATGTCCGCTGATACCCCGACCACTCTATCGGCGTGCGGTCGCCGTCGCGCTGCTCGACATCGCCGTACATGACGGGCTGAAAACCGAGTTCTTCGCCGCCGGCACCAACACCTGGCCCGGCTATATGGGCGAAATCGTCGACAACCCGTATGTGATTTTTGGCGTCTCCGACGGTGGCGCCCACACCAAGTTCCTCACCGCCGGCCGTTATCCCACCGAGACCATCTGCAAGGCCGTACGCGAGCACGGCATGATGAGTCTGGAAGAAGCCCACTGGCGCCTGAGCACGCTGCCCGCCATGGTCGCCGGCTTCGAGAATCGTGGCGTGATTCGCCGCGGCGCGCCGGCCGACATCATCGTCTACGACTACGAGCAGCTAAACGTGCTGCCGGGCGAAATCGTCCACGACCTGCCCGGCGGCGAATGGCGCCGCATCCAGCGCGCGCAGGGCTATCGCTACATTCTGGTCAACGGCCAGGTGACGATCGAGAACGACAAGGAAACCAACACCTTCTCCGGGCAGCTGCTGCGCTTTGGCAAGGGGCGGTTGGCAAGGGCGGCGTAGGGCGAAATCAGGGCGCGGCGCCGGCGACAAGGGTTTCCGGGCGGCTGTGATGCGTCTGGCAAAAGCGTCCGGGATTATCGCGGCGCGTGCGCCGCGATTGGGATTGACGATTGCGCCCCCGGAGCAACGCGTTTCCGGCGCCGCCCGCCTTGTGTCCTCCCGCTTAAGCGGCAATCATGCCGCGCTGACGGCCGCCGGCCGATTCTTTCAACTCCGCTCGCAAGGTTGACTCACGATGGGACGCATTTTCGAAACCCGTAAACACACCATGTTTGCCCGCTGGGACCGCATGGCCAAGGCCTTCACCCGCGTCGGCAAGGACATCACCATCGCGGTCCGCGCCGGTGGCGCCGATCCGGCCAGTAACCCGGCGCTGCGCCGGGTGATCCAGAACGCCCGCGCGGTGAACATGCCGAAAGACAAGGTTGAGTCGGCAATCAAACGCGCCTCCGGCAAAGACGCCACCAATTACGACGTGGTGATCTACGAAGGCTATGCGCCGCACGGCATCGCCGTGCTGGTGGAAACCGCCACCGACAACCCGGTGCGCACCGTTGCCGCGGTACGCAGCATCTTCAACAAGCTGGGCGGCAGTCTGGGCGTGAACGGCAGCGTGTCCTTCATGTTCAACCGCATGGGCGTGTTCAAGCTGAATCCGGCCGGCATCGATCAGGACGATTTGGAGCTTTACCTCATCGACCACGGGCTGGAGGAAATGGGCGAAGGCGAAGGCGAAAAGGGCGAGCCGCTGCTGATCGTCCGCTGCAACTTCCAGGACTTCGGGCAGGTGCAGAAAGCGCTGGAAGACCGCGGCATCACGCCGATTTCCGCCGAGCATGACTACGTCTGCACCACCGCCACCGACCTGCCGGAAGATAAGGCCAAGGAAGTGCTGGAACTGGTCGACCGGCTGGAACAGGACGACGACGTCCAGAACGTCTACCACACGCTGGCCTGAGGCCAGCGCTGACTCCGGAACACGCATGAGTTCAACCGCACCCCGCGCGCTGCGCGTCGTTGTGATCGGCGCCGGCATGGCCGGTATCCTCGCCGGCATCCGCCTGCAGGGCGCCGGCTTTACCAACTATGTGATCTACGAAAAAGCCGCGCGCATCGGCGGCACCTGGCGCGAGAACACCTACCCCGGCATTGCCTGCGACGTGCCGGCGCATCTGTACACCTACAGCTTCGAGCCGAACCCGGACTGGTCGCGCACGTTTGCGCCTGGCGATGAAATCCAGCGCTATTTCGAGCGCGTGGCGGATAAATACGGCGTGACGCCGCAGATTCGCCTGAACAGCGAAATCGTCCGCAGTGAGTTTCGTGACGGCCGCTGGCAGCTCACGCTGGCCGACGGCCGGCAGGATGTGGCGGATGTGCTGATCGCCGCCACCGGCGTCCTGCATCATCCGAACAAGCCCGAGCTGCCGGGGCTTGAGGACTTCGCCGGCGCAAGCTTTCACAGCGCCGAATGGGACCACGCCGTGCCGCTGGATGGGCGCCGCGTGGGCGTGATCGGCACCGGTTCCACCGCCATCCAGATCACCTCCGCGCTGGTGCCGCGGGTGGCCGCGTTCTCGCTTTTCCAGCGCACGGCGCAGTGGGTGATGGCGATCGACAATCCGTTCTACACCGACGAACAGCGTGCGGCCTTCGCGCAGGACCCGGCGCAGATCGACGCGATCCGGGCGGAAGCCAACACCATGATGGTGGACTTCATTTCCAACGCCATCATTGATGCGGACTCGCCGGGCATGAAGTCAATCGAACGGCGCTGCGTGCAGAATCTGGAAAACAGCGTGCAGGATTTGGCGCTGCGTGAACGGCTGCGGCCCAACTACCGCGCGGCCTGCAAGCGGCTGGTGTTCTCGGGCGATTTCTATCAGGCGATCCAGCAGCGTAATGCCTCACTGGTGACGAGCGGGATCCGGCAAGTTGAAGCCGGCGGTGTGCGCACCGAAGACGGCGTGCTGCATGAACTCGATGTGCTGGTGCTGGCCACCGGCTTCCGCGCCGACCGCTTCGTGCGGCCTACGACCGTGCTGGGCCGCGACGGGGTGGATTTGGATACGGTGTGGGCCGAGCGGCCGACGGCGT
>JAURHQ010000342.1 GCA_030833185.1 Gammaproteobacteria bacterium
ACCTGCTGACCGGGGAATACGACTTCGCGACCGGACCGGACGATACCCGCGCGCTGGCGGCCCGCATCAAGGATGCAAAGTTCACCGAGATGCGTGACAACGGCCACTTTCCGATGAGTGAAAATCCGCAGGTGTTCCGCGAATACCTGCTGCCGATCCTCGAGGAAATTGCCGCCAAAGGCTGAGCACAGTCCACAACCGGCGCGCCGCCTACAGGCCGGCGGCGCGCCGTGATCCTGCTAGCGATTCAGCACCACCAGTTTGCCCATCTGATCGCCCACCGCCATGCGCCGGTAGGCCTCGGGGGCGTCTTCCAACTTGCAGATCTGGTCGACCACCGGCTCGATGCCGTGTTTGTTGATGAACGCGACCATCGCCGCAAATTCTTCCGGCGTGCCCATGGTGGAGCCCTGAATGCGGATCTGCCGGAAAAACAGCTTGGCCATTTCCAAGCCTTCCGGCGGATTGCCCAGCGTGGCGCCAAAAAACACGTAGCGCCCGCCGTTGTTCAGCGCGTTCAAGGTGGTGTTAACCACTTCGCCGCCAGCGCTGTCGATGACCAGATCAAAGCCGCCGCAGAGTTCGCGCAGCGCCTTGCCCCAGCCGGTCTGACGATAGTTGACGCCGCCGCGCGCGCCGAGGCCGGCGGCCTGCGCCAGTTTTTCGTCGCTGCCGCTGGTGACATACACCTCGGCGCCGAGATATTTGGCCCACAGCAGCGCAAAAGTCGCCACGCCGCCGCCAATGCCGGTGACCAGCACTTTTTGTCCGCGCTGGACTTCGCCGTGCGTGACCACCGCGCGCCAGGCCGTGAGTCCAGCCAGCGGAAAAGCCGCCGCCTGTATCCACGACAGGTGCGGCGGCTTGTCGACGATATCGCCCACCGGCACGCATATGTATTCCGCCAGCGTGCCCTGATCGGGCATCCCCAGCACGCGGAAATCCGGGCCACCGCAGCGCGGATCGCTGCCCCAGTTACGCGCCGGATAAAGCACGACCTCGCGCCCGATAAGCGCGCTGTCGACGCCCTCGCCCACGGCATCAACCACCCCTGCCCCATCGGACCCGCTAATCACCGGGAAGCGAATGCGCGGATAGGCGCCGACGGTGATCCAGTAGTCGCGCCGATTGAGCGCGCTGGCCTTCAGCGCCACGCGCACTTCGCCGGCCGCCGGATGCGGATCGGCGACGTCTTCAACACAGAGTTTGTCTGGCCCACCCAGTTCGTGCAGGACAACGGCCTTCATCTCACTTGCCCTCGAAGGCGGGCTTCCGCTTTTCGCTAAAGGCACGGAAGCCTTCCTTCGCGTCCTTCGAATAGCAGGCCAGCCCGGATATTGCGCGGGTCTCAAGTTCCATCTGGGTCTCCAGTGAATTGGAGAGCGAATCGACGAGCAGACGCTTGCATTCGCCGTAGGCGGCGGTCGGCCCGCTTGCGAGCTGCGCGGCGAGCGCGCGGGCGCGTTCCATCAGGCCCTCATCCGCCACCACCTCCGTCACCAGGCCATGACCACGCGCCTCTTCGGCGGTGTACACCGGGTTCAATAAAATCATTTCCTTGGCCTTGGCCATGCCGACCAGACGCGGCAGGTAGAAGGTGCTGCTGCCGTCGGGCGACACGCCAATCTTGGTGTAGGCCATGGTGAACTTGGCAGACGCCGCCGCCAGCGCGATATCGCCGGTGATGGCCATGCTTAAGCCCGCGCCCGCCGCGGTACCGTTAATGGCGGTAATCAGCGGCGCGTTCATACGCGCGAAGCGCGCAATGGCGCCGTGCAGGAAGCAGGTCATATTGCGCATCAGTTCAGTGACGCCATCACCGGCCGCCGCGAAAGACAACACATCACCGCCGGCGCAAAACATCTTGCCGTTGCCGGTCAGGATGACCGCGCGCACATCGGCGCTATCGCAACGCGATGCAACCGCCAGCAGGTCCTGCGACATTTTCAGATCCAGCGCGTTCGCGGCGTCCGGGCGATTGAGCGTGATGGTGGCAATGCCATCGCTAAGGTCGAAAGTCATGGTGGTCAGGTTCATGGCACTCCCCCGGGGTTGCTGTTTGTTGTGATCATTCGAGCAGGTAGTTCGTTCATGATCCGGCGCCGTTCTGCCGGCGAAAAACGGCTCCAGGATGCGATTTCTTGCAGGCTGCGCGCGCAGCCAAGGCAGCGATTGCTGACCGGATCAATTTCGCAGCGCTGTACGCAGGGACTTTCTATCGTCATGCACAGGCCTGCTGCAGGGCGCCTTCATCTGCGGTAAATGCGCGCAAGTAGTCGAGCGCGGCAATCGCGCGACTGCCGTACCAGGAGGTCATCTCGCCGTCGATCAACTGCACCGGCACGCCGGGAATTGCCGCGCGGATTTCTGCGATATGGCGTTCGCGAAAGGGATAGGGCTCGCTGCTCAGCAGCACCCGGTCGATCTGGCCCGCGTAATCAGCCAGCATGATCGCCGGATACCGAACATCTGGCGCGATCGGCACGGTTTGCCAGTTGAACAACGCCAGCATCTGCGCAATGTAGGTCTGTGGCGCAACGCTCATCCAGGGCTCGCGCCAAATCAAATAGAGCACCCGCTGTTGCGGCTGGCTGGCCGGCAACGGCAGCGCCTGCAGGCGCGCCCGCCGTTCGTCGTTGATCGGCGCGATGCGGCGCGTCAGCACGGCGATCGCGAGCCCTTCCTTGCTGCCGAAGTGGTAGTTGACCGCTGCCAGGTTGGCGCCGGC
>JAURHQ010000343.1 GCA_030833185.1 Gammaproteobacteria bacterium
CACACAGTTCTGATCAATTTTTGCTGCGTTACGATCAATACGAGATTTAGTTACATACTGTATTTCTTTTACCACTTGTACTCGATCTACATAAACAGTTTCTATCTTGCCGTTGGCTTCGGCAGCCGCCCGTTCAGCAGCAGCAGTTGGCGCGGTTCGCCGGCAAGTTCGAAGGCGGTCCGCTGACCGGCGTAGGGCGTCTGGGTGTCTTCGGTGGCCAGAATCATCAACAAGGGCGTGGGCGCAATGCGCGCGATGAAGCCGGCCGGCTCGTAGCTGCCCAGCAGTTCCAGACTGCGCTGGGTGATCTCGTTGGGATAGAGCGCCTCTGCGCCAATCGCGCTGACCCACTCGGACGTCTGGTCACCGGGGCGAGCGGGGCGGGTGACGCGGGCCGCCTCGCCGCGGTAGCGCGCGTCGCGGTCCTCGGCAAACCGCGCCTGCATCTTGTCCCAGTGCGCGTCCCCCACCCAGCTGCGCAAGGTGTCGTAGCCGGCAACCAGCGGCACCTGCGAGACCACACACTTCACCCGCCGGTCCAGCGCGCCCACCACCAACACGTGGCCGCCGGCGAAACTGGTGCCCCATAAGCCGATACGCTCGGGGTTGATGTCGGGCAGGCTGCGCGCATAGCTGAGGGCTTCGCGCATATCCGCCACCTGCTGCCAGGGATCAATCTCGTGCCGGGGACTGCCTTCGCTCGCGCCAAAATTGCGGTGTTCGTAAGTCAGGCAGGCGAGGCCCGCGGCCTGAAACACCCGCGCATAGTCGGCCAGCCCCATGTCCATCAACGCCGAAAAGCCGTGCGAGAGGATCACCAGCGGGTGCGGCCCGGCGCGGTCCGGCAGATACAGCCGGCCGGCCAGTTGCAGGCCGTTGGCAGTAAAGCGAAGTTCGGTCACAGACATGGCTTACCTCGGCGGCGCGCGGGTTCAAGTCGGGGGACAGGCGGGCTAAAGTGTGACAGCCTTCCCGCGCCGCTGACAGCGTGCCCGACGCGGCATCTTCTGACCATTTACGGATCTCAACGCCCATGACTTTCAAAGCCATTCTGTGGGACTTCGGCGGCGTGCTGACGTCTTCGCCTTTCGATTCCTTCGCCCGTTACGAGGCCGAACACGGCCTGCCGAAAGATTTTTTGCGCGGCGTGAATGCGCGCAATCACCACACCAATGCCTGGGCGCAGTTCGAGTCGAGCCAGGTGTCGCTGGACGAATTCGACCGGCTGTTCGAGGACGAATCCCGCGCGCTGGGGCATGCGGTGAAGGGCAGGGCGGTGCTCGATTTGCTGGGCGGCGACGTGCGGCCGCGCATGGTCGAGGTGCTGAAACGCTGCAAGCAGGACTACCACATCTGCTGCCTGACCAATAACGTGAACATGGGCGAAGGTCCGGGCATGTGGGGCACGCCGGCGCGCGCCGCCCAGGTGGCGGAGGTCATGACGATGTTTCATCAGGTGATCGAGTCCAGCAAAATCGGCATGCGTAAGCCCGACCCCCGCATTTACACCTTTGCCTGCGAGCGCATGAACGTGGCGCCGAACGAAGTGGTGTACCTGGACGATCTGGGCGTCAATCTGAAGCCCGCCAGTGCGCTCGGCATGCACACCATCAAGGTTACCGGCGAAGCGCAGGCGATTGCCGATCTGTCCGCCGCGCTCGGTATCGCCCTGTAAGCTGAACTGCCGGTGGCTGCGGGGCGCGTCGGATCTGCTGACGCGCGCCGCTCTGCTTGCTGGAGTGCGTCTGCCCATGTCGTCTATCCCTGCGCCCACGCTGCCGAACACACCGTTCCGCTTCGTGCTGCATTTTGTAAGTTTCTATTTGCCCGGGGTGCTGGCCTGTCTGGTGTTCGAGACCGGGCAGTCGCTGTGCAATATCCTGCTGCCCTGGGCGATTCGCCACATCATGGATGCAGTCAACGGCGCGCTCGCGGCGAAGGCGGCCGTGTGGCCGGCGGTCGCGCCGGCGCTGTGGCTGTTTGCGGGTTTAAGCCTTGGCATTGTGCTGGCCTCGCGCGCCAGCGGCACGGTGCTGGTGCTGCTTGGGCCGGCCTTGCGCCGGCGGATCCGGCGCGATTTGTTCGCCTACCTGCAACACCATTCCCAGCGCTATTTTCTGGGCAATTTCGCCGGCTCACTGGCCAATCGCATCGCCGAGACCTCCATGGGATCGGCGCAGGTGCTGTGGACCATGCTGTTCGACTTCTGGCCGCTAATCGTCAGCTTCACCGCCTCCCTGCTGGTGCTGGCCGAGGTCGATCACGGGCTGGCCGCCGTGCTGGGTGCCTGGGTCACGGGCTATGTCAGCATTTCTTTCCTGCTGTCCTTGCGCGCCCGCCGCTACGCGCGCGACTACGCCGCGGCGCGCAGTCTGGTCAGCGGCAAGATTGTTGACTCGGTGACCAACATCATGAACGCCAAGCTCTTCGCGCGGCGCGATTTCGAGCGCGACTATCTGGAAGGCTTTCTCGACTTCGAAGTGGGCCGGGCGCGGCGCGTGTTCTGGTTTATGGAAGCCATCCGCTGGTTTCAGTTCAGCGCAGCCATGCTGCTCATCCTTGGCATGGTGGCCTACGCCATCGACCTGTGGAGCCGCGGTGTTATGACCGCTGGCGAATTCGCGATGGCGGCCAGCCTGTCGCTGCTGGGCCTGTGCAGCTACGTGCTGCTCTACACGGTGCTGCTGAAGCCCCGCACCCCCCAAAACATCGTGATCGGCGG
>JAURHQ010000344.1 GCA_030833185.1 Gammaproteobacteria bacterium
GCCGAACACGACCGGGTGCCCGCGTTGCCCCTCATAGGTCGGCAGCACGATGCGCGCCGCGTCGCCGGCGGCGAAGGCTGCGAGCAGGGCGTGGCAGGTCTCGAGTTGCACGTTTGGCATATCGCCCAGCGCGATCAGCACCGCATCCAGCCCGGCGGGAAGGGCGGCCACGCCGCTGGCGATCGAACGCCCCATGCCGGCGGCGCGCGCCGGATTGGCGATGGGCTTGAAACCGGCGGTGCGGGCGATCTGCGCCGCGGTGTCATCTTCTGGCGCGACCACCGCGAGCGCGACGGCGGCCTGCAGTTGCGCCAGCGTATCCAGCGTCCAGGCCAGTACCGGCCGGCCAGCCAGCGGCTGCTGCAGTTTGCTCCCGTTGCCGAAACGCCGACCGAAGCCGGCGGCCAGCACCACCACCCCGAGGCGCGGGCTCACGCGCGCGGCTGACGCCGTTGCTGCACGATCTGCGCGAGTATCGCGAGTGCGATTTCCGGCGGGCTGCGGGCACCCAGATCCAGTCCGACCGGGCCGTGAATGCGGGCAATCTCGCTCGCGGCAACGCCCATTTCGGCCAGCGTTTCGCGGCGGGCTTCGGCGGTGCGCCGGCTGCCCAGCGCGCCCACGTAAAAGCACTGTGAGCCGAGCGCCGCACGCAAAATCGGCGGGTCCCACTCGTGCTCGTGAAACAGCGACAGAAACGCCGTCCAGCGGTCGAGCGCGCCGCAGGCGAAGGCGTCCGGCGTGGTCAGCGCATGCGCTTCCCGCGCCCAGGGCCGCGCCATCTCCAGCGTCTCGGCTTCGGACGACCATACCGTGACCTCAAACTCCGCGGCCGCGCCCAGTTGCGCAATCAGCGGCACCAGCGGGCCTTTGCCGGCAGCCACAATGCGCGGCGCCGGTTCGCAAGTGCGCGACCATATGCCCGGCGCGTCGCTGTGCTGCACGCCCGGCAAGGCCTGCGCGTGCAAGTGGTCCAGATCGAAGTGCAGCGTGGCCGGCAGCCGGGCCGCGTTAGCTGCAACAATGAGTTCGAGATCCGCCAGCGCTAGCGTGACGTCAAAAAACACGTCGATGCCCGAACCGCAGGGCAGGCGAATGTCCATGTACGGCGAGCCTTTGCCGTAGCGGAGCAGCCGGTTGGTGCCGGCGGCGAGCCGCGCCCGGGCTTCGTCGATCACCGCCGCTTCGGCGCAACCGCCGGTGAGGTTGCCGACCGCCAGCCCGTCGGCGCGAATGGCCATCTGGCTGCCGCGCGGGCGCGGCGCCGAGCCGTCCACAAACACCAGCGTGGCCAGCGCCGCCGCATGACCTTCACGCCGCCACCCGAGCAGGGTGGGCAGCACGTCGTTCATGTAGCGGGCGGTCATGGCGTTAGTCGATCAGCCGGCGAAGCGGGGTTCCGCCACGCCCTTGATGCCGAGCCCGCGGATGCGGAACAGGCAGCCGGCGCCAAACTGCGGCCGGACCTGCTTGGCAAAGTGTTCGTGCGCCGCCGGGTGCCGCACGCGGGCCATGGAGGTGACGTAGATTTCATCCAGATTCGGGCCGCCAAAGCAGAGGCTGGTGAGATTACGCACCGGCATGCCAATGCGGCGTTCGACTTCGCCGTCCGGCGTGTAGCGAATCAGCTCGCCGCCAATCACCAGTGCGTTCCACACGCAGCCTTCGGCATCGACCGTCGAGCCGTCGAAGAAGCCTTTTTCGTCCCGGGTGTTCGCAAAATCGCGGCGATTGCTCACGCTGCCGGTCGCCAAATCGTAGTCGTAGGCCCACATCTGCTGCTGGAAGGTGTCGGCGAAGTAGAAGGTGCGGTCGTCCGGGCTCCAGCACGGCCCGTTGGAGCAAATGATGCCCTGATCCAGCCGCGTGACGGAGAAATCCGGGTCCAGCCGCCACAGACTGCACAGGCCCAGTTCTTCCTTGTCGTCCATGCCGCCGGCAAGAAAACGCCCGCGGCGGTCGACCTTGCCGTCGTTGAGTCGGCTGCGCGGTTCATCGGCATCGATGTGGGTGATGAGCTCGAGCTTTTCCGACTCGAAATCGAAGGTATAGAAGCCGTCGTCCAGCGCGAGGATGGCGCCGCCGTTGGCGCGCAGCGCCATCGCGCCCACGTCGTGATCGAGCGACCAGCTGCGCTTGGCGCCGGTGCGCGGATCCAGTCGCCAGATCGAGGGCCGGCCCACGCGCCGGCCGGTGCCGTCGACCCAGTAGAGCGCCTGTTCGGCGACGTCCCAGATGGGGCCTTCGCCGAGTTCGTTGCTGTCCGCCGCAATGCATTCGATGGAGTAATTCACAGGCACCTCTCAAGGCTCGTCAATGTAAGCGAAATCCGGCGCGCGGTGCGCTAGCCGGTGGATCCGGGGGCGGCCGCAGCACGCGCCAGCACGCGGCGGAAAGCGTCCGGCGCGTGACGCACGAAGCCGTCCACGTAGAGTTCAATCAGGAAATCCGCGTCAGCGGGCGGCGCGGCGTGAAACACATGCTTGCGGATGATGCCGTAAATCACCGTGGCGTGGAGGCTGAACACCAGCTGCTCTTCCAGCGGGCTGAGCGGCAGCTGCTCGGGCGGCGGCAGGTCGAGATGCGCCCGACACTCGGCGATGATCGGGGCGATCAGGTGCTCGCGCAGGCGGGCCACGTAGCCGGGGTCGTTCTCCATCAACGCCAGGTTGTCCGAGACGCGCGCAGGGATGTACACGCGCTGCAGTCCCGTCTCGGGGTC
>JAURHQ010000345.1 GCA_030833185.1 Gammaproteobacteria bacterium
GCCAAGCCTGCAGCGTGCTGCCCGACAGGGCCAGCGGCAGGCCGGAGAAGAACCCGGCCAGCCCCACCACGACCAGGGGCGAACGGCCGTCTCTTGCTTGGTTAAAAAAGGCTTGCACCGGTGGATTCTCGCACACGACAGGGGCCGCGCCGAGGCGCCTGACGCTCGTCCTGCCCTGCTACACTCGCCGTCCCGCCGACCCGGTAAGGCTTGAGCATGGCCCACGAGATTGAACGTAAATTCCTGCTGGCGAGCGAAGACTGGCGCAGCGCCGTCAGTCACTCGGTCACCATGTGCCAAGGCTATCTGGCAACCACCGAAGCCGTGTCGGTGAGAATTCGGCAGGAGGGCGACGAGGCCTTCCTCAATCTCAAAAGCGCCACCTTGGGCATTTCGCGTGATGAATTCGAATTTCCGCTACCGGTTGCTGGCGCCCTGGAAGTGCTGCATCGGTTTTGTGCCGGGCGCTGTATCGAGAAGACCCGACACTACGTGCCGCTAGGTCGGCACCTGTGGGAAATCGATGAGTTTGCGGGCGCCAATGCCGGACTCATCGTGGCCGAGATCGAGTTGGCGGCTGAAGACGAGGTCTTTGAGCGCCCGGCCTGGCTGGGGCGCGAAGTCTCGCTCGAGAAGCGCTACTACAACGTCTGTCTGGTCGACCACCCCTACAGCGCGTGGCCCGCTGACGCGCGTGCGGGCAAGGGTGGTCAGGCCGCCACTTGATGCGTATATTTACCCAGTAATTTCCACAGGATTGTCGAGGCTTGGTTCGCATGCCCGATGCCGTTCAAGAAAGTCTGGTCGACCGCTTCGGTAGAACGGTGGACTACGTCCGCATTTCGGTCACCGACCGCTGTGACTTTCGCTGCGTCTACTGCATGGAACCCGACACGCGCTTTGTGCCGCACGCCGAAGTCCTGACGCTCGAAGAGCTAGCCCTGGTGGCCCGGGCCTTTACCGAACTCGGCGTTAAAAAAATCCGCATCACCGGCGGCGAGCCGCTGGTCCGGCGCAACGTGGTGAAACTGATGCATGACATCAGCACCCTGCCGGGCCTGCGCGAACTGGTGCTCACCACCAATGGCTCACAGCTGGAGCGCCTGGCGCCCGAACTGCGCGCGGCGGGTGTTAAACGCATCAACATCAGCCTTGACTCACTGGACGAAGCCCGCTTCGCCCGCATCACCCGCACCGGCAAACTGGCGCCCGTGCTGGCGGGGATCGAGGCGGCGCGGCAGGCCGGTTTCGAGAAGCTCAAATTAAACGCGGTGATTCTCAAACACCGCAATGAGGACGAGGTCGTCGCCCTCACCCGCTACGCCGCCGAACGCGGCATGGATATTTCTTTTATCGAAGAAATGCCGCTGGGCGTGATCGGGGACCACGACCGGGCCGAGGCCTATTACTCCAGCGACCAAATCCGCGCCGATCTGGAAACCGCCTTCACGCTGGTCGCAAGCACCGAATCCACCGGCGGGCCCTCACGTTACTTCCGGCTGGTGGAAACCGGCACGCGGGTCGGTTTCATTTCACCGCACAGTCATAACTTCTGCGATACCTGTAACCGGGTCAGACTGACCGCAGAGGGCCGGCTCTTGCTGTGTCTGGGCCAGGAGCATTCGGTCGACCTGCGCGCGGTGCTACGGGCTGCGCCCGGCGATTTGCCCTTACTGAAACAGGCCATCCGCGACGCCATGGCCATCAAGCCGCTGGGCCATGAGTTCAATCTCGCCGCCAAACCGCTCATTTTCCGGCACATGAACGCGACGGGCGGTTAGGCCCGGCAGCTTCCCAGACGCATGCGCGAACGCATTACCGGACTCGTGCTCGCCGGCGGTCAAGGACGCCGCCTTGGGGGACGCGACAAAGGTCTTGTGATGCTCGGCGGCAAGCCGCTGGTCGCGCACGTGATCGACCGTTTGGCGGCTCAGGTCGACGCCGTGCTGATCAACGCCAACCGCCATCCTGCGCAGTACGCGCCGCTGGGACATCCGGTGGTCGAAGACCTGCGCGACGATTTTCCGGGTCCGCTGGCTGGCATCGACGCCGGTTTGTCCCGGACTGCGCACGGGCTGCTGGCGGTGGTGCCCTGCGACGGACCGTTCCTCCCGGACACGCTGGTCGCCCGCCTCTATGCGGCGATGCGGGCAGAACAGGCCGAGATCGCGGTCGCCCGCGCCGGTGGCGAATTGCAGCCGGTGTTTGCCCTGGTCCGGGCCGAATTACGCGACGCCCTCACCCGCTTCATGGCAGGCGACGATCGGCGCATTGCCGCCTGGTTTCGTCAGCACCGGTTGGCGGTAGTCGACTTCGATGACGAATCGGCGTTTGCCAATCTCAACACCGAGGCCGATTTTGCAGCCGCCGAAACGCGTCTCGCGGCGCGCCGCTTTGCCCGCGTGCTCGGCATTGCGGGCTACAGCGGCAGCGGCAAGACCACGCTGCTCACCCGCTTGCTGCCGGTCTTGCGTAACGCCGGCCTGCGGGTCGGCGTGCTCAAACACGCGCACCATCAGTTCGATATCGACTATCCGGGCAAGGACAGCTACGAGCTCCGCCACGCCGGCGCCTATCAGCACGTGATCGAGAGCGGCACCCGCGAAGCCGACTTCGCCGCCTTGCTCGCCATCTACCACGCCGAGAAGGCCCGCCGCCCGTGATGGAGAAGAACGACATCGCGGCGGTCCTCGACGAGATC
>JAURHQ010000346.1 GCA_030833185.1 Gammaproteobacteria bacterium
TTCGTGCGGATCCTGTCCTTGCCCAAGCTGGAACTGATGGCGCACGAAGGCAAGGGCGCGAGTGCGACACATGCCTGAGCAAGCCCCACCAGCGGCCTTGCGGCCGGGATTGGCGACCGTCATGATCGTCAATCCCGATCCGAAGCGCCGTGCGCAGCTGTCGGCGGCGCTAGTGGCGCAGGGGCATCAGGTCGAAACCTTCAACACCGCGCGAGCTGCCATTGACCGGCTCGCGCCGCCGCGCCAAACCGTGGTGCTGGTGGTGCATCACGAGCTGGACACCATGACCGCGCTCGACTTCATTGATGAGGTGCGGGCGCGGGGCGTCTATCTGCCGACCATCGTGACCGTGCCGCCGCATGCGGTGGACGCAGCGGTTGAGGCGATTCGTCGCGGCGCGACGGATGTTCTTGAGGAGCCGCTGGATGACGCCACGCTGCAGGAATCGGTGGCCCACGTGCTGGCGCAGACCATCAGACCGGCCGGCCCTCTGTTGATGTAATCAGGGCAGCGCAACCCGCTGTGAGAGGCGCCAGTCGGCGTGTTCAATCAGGACATGCCAACGGCCGGCAGGCAGCGGCGTCAGCTGGCTTGCGTAGTGGCCGGGTGCGGTGGCGTTTAGCAGGAGCGTGCGGTCCAGGCCGCGCCGGGTTGGATGGAGCAGCTGTACTTTGAGCTGCGCGGGCAAGGTGCTCGTGGCCGCGGCGGACAGTTGCAGATCAAACCGGGTCGCCGTGAGCAGGATGCTGGCCTTAAGCCCCAAGGCCGTCGCGTGTTCATCGCGCGCCAGTTCGCGATTGATGGCCAGACCTTCCCGGTAATAGTCGTCTACCACCAGCCCGTCGGCCGAGCGCACGGCCAGCCACAGCGTATAAAACCCCGCGACCACCGCCGACAGCGGCAGGCTGATCACCAACCAGACCAGAGGTTCCTGAAACCAGCGGCGCGTCGCCGGCGCACTCATGGCGCCGGCCCCAGAAACCTGGCGTCGGCCGTCACGCGCACCGCGGGTGCGTCTGCAGTGACCAATTCAAAGCGCACGCCCGTGCTGCGCTGGGACAGCGCAGATTCATCGGCCAGCAGCGAGACCGGCAGATTGAGCAGGGTGCCGGCCGGCACGCTGATCTCCGGCTGATCCAGCTTGACGGTGAGCCCATCGATACCCGCTGCGTTCAGGGTGTAGCGATGATCCAGCGCGTCCTTGTTCATCACTTTCAGCAGATAGACGTTTTCGATCTGCCCCGCCGTTTCCCGGTACAGCTGATTGCGGTCGTGGAGTACGTCTAGCGCCAGCGGTACGCGGGTGGCCAGTCCCCAGCTGAAAACACCCGCGAGCAGCAGCAGGATCAGCCCGTAAACGATGATTCTGGGCCGCAGCACCCGCACGCTGCCGCCCTCAATGGCATTTTGCGTGGTGTAGCGGATGAGGCCGCGCGGCGTGTTCATCCGATCCATCACGCTGTTGCAGACATCGATGCAGGCCGAGCAGCCGATGCACTCGTACTGCAGTCCCTTGCGAATATCGATGCCGGTCGGGCACACCTGCACGCACAGCGTGCAATTGATGCAGTCGCCCTGACCGCGCACGCCCGGCGGCTCGTCGCTGCGGCGGGCGCCGCGCGGTTCACCGCGCTGTTCGTCGTAGGCCACGATCAGCGTGTCGCGGTCAAACATCGCGCTCTGGAAGCGGGCATACGGGCACATGTACTTGCACACCTGCTCACGCAGGAAGCCGGCGTTGCCATAGGTCGCAAAGCCGTAGAACAGGAGCCAGAAGGTTTCCGCACCGCCAAGTTGAAGACTGAGCACCCGCGCGGCCAGATCGCGCGCCGGCGAGAAGTAGGCCACAAAGCTGAAGCCCGTATAGAGCGCAAAGCCAATCCACAGCGCGTGCTTGGTGAACTTCAGGCGAAATTTGCGGAAGTCGAGCGGCGACTCGTCGAGTTTCATCTGCTGCGCGCGATTACCTTCTATCAGGCGTTCGATCCACAGAAAGGACTCCGTCCAGACCGACTGCGGACAGGCGTAGCCACACCAGAGTCGTCCGGCAATCGCGGTAAAAAAGAACAGGCTGTAGGCCGCGAGCATCAGAAAGAAAGCGAGGAACAGAAAGTCCTGCGGCCACAGCGTGATGCCGAACACATGAAAGCGGCGGGCCGGCAGATCAAACAGCACCGCCTGCTGACCGTTCCAGCTCAGCCAGGGCAGCAGGTAGAAAATGCCGAGCAGCGTGCCGGCCGCGCTGATGCGCGCGGTCGCAAAGCGCCCGCTGACCTGTCGCGGATAGATTTTTTGATGCCGCTCGTAGAGCGGGTTTTCGGTGGGCGGCGACGCCCCGTTGTCTGCGTTCACGATGGGTCTTTGGCGTCCGGCGCGGGCTGTTCAGCGGGATAGACGAAGGCGACCGACAGGAGCGCCGAACTGGCCGTCAGTAACCAGAACAGCAGAAAGCCGACGGTGTAGGCCGTGGTGCGGCTGACCTCGGGAAAACTCACGCAGTAGCGCAGTTCCAGCGGGTCGATGGCGGAGAAAAACACCCCGGTGGCGACGGTGGCCAGCAGGAAGCTGATCCACAGCACCGCGCCGATGACCAAGAGGATCACGCCGATGGTCCACAGGATCTGAACCTTCAGCACGAATCCCAGAATGAGCAGGATTGCTCCGAGCACGATCATTCGATTTTTC
>JAURHQ010000347.1 GCA_030833185.1 Gammaproteobacteria bacterium
TTCGCGCGGATTTTCCATCACCGCCCGCAGCGCCACGGTGCCGGTGTCGCCGTTGATTTTCAGGTCGGTGAAGTCAATTTTCCCGGCTTCCTGGTAGGCCGAGCCGTCGGGCAGCAGCAGCCGCGCGGTGGCGCCGCCGGCTTCGGCCGTGATCAGCCCGCGCTGGAGCGCATTGCGCAGCGCCATGGCCTCGCTGTCGGCGACCGTAAACGTGACGTAGACCCGGTCGATGCGGTCGACGGTCGCCAGATGGGTGGCTTCGCCTTTGCCGACCAGCCGCCCTTCCGGCACCAGCGCGGCGCCGATGCGGCCTTCCTGGGTGGTCTTGATGCGGGTGTAACCAAGATTCAGCTCGGCCTGCTCAATGTGCGCCAGCGCCGCGGTGCGCTGGGCGTCTGCCTGCGCCACGGCGGCCACCGCATCGTCGTAATCCTGCTGGCTGATGGCCGTCTCCTTGACCAGCGGCCGATAGCGCGCCTCGCGCGAGCGGGCGTTCACCAGCACGGCGTCAATCCGCGCCAGCTCGGCTTTTGAGTTCGCCAGCGCTGCCCTGAAGGGCGCATCGTCCAGCGTGTAGAGCAGGTCGCCGGCGGCGACCTTGCTGCCCTCCACGAAGTAGCGTTTGGCGACGATGCCTTCCACCCGGGCGCGAATTTCGAGCGACCGATAGGCCGAGACCCGTCCGACATATTCGTTGACCACGGGCACCGTGGCCGAGCGGGCGGCCTGTACCTTGACCAGCGGCGGCGGGGGCGCCGGCGGCGTTGCCGGTGGCTTGCTACAGGCGGTCATACCAAGCGCCAGCAGGCAGAGCAGCAGCGCGGAAGGGCGAATCGGAGACGACATCAACGGTTCCTTCCGTTTCGGAGGATTTTTGAATTGACGGATAGTAGAGAGAATGAACGGCCAAAAACAGGCCGGGTCCGGCCAGAAATCTTATCCGCCTACAAGACGGGGGCGGCGCGCGACTAAGTGGGGCGGCGGCGCGGCTAGGCCGACAGCGCCTGTGCCTGCTTCAAGGCGGTTGCCGCGACGTCAAAATCGAAGGCTTTGGCGGCGGCATCAACCGCCGCGAAGTGGGCGGGGAAAGCCGCTTTGAGGAGCGCGGCTTCGGTTTCGATGAGTTCGATGGCGTCCGCATCGCCCTCTGCCAGCAAGCGCTGGATCTGCGACACCACGCTGGCCAGGCGGGTCTGGTCGACGGCCACCGGCGCGGCCGGGCTCGTCACGTCCACGGCCGGCAAGGCCTCGCCCAGCGCGTCGAGCAGCGCGTCCATTTGCTCACAGACCGCTGCCACTTGCGGCGCAATCCCGGCAGCATCGGGCGACTGACCGAGCAGCGTTTCCAGTGCGCCGGCGGCCGCCGCCAGCGTGTTTGCGCCCAGATTGCCGGCCATGCCTTTCAGCGTATGGGCCAGCCGCTCGGTCGTCGCCAGATCGCGTTCCGCATAGCGCTGACGCAGTTCCCCGGTGAAGCCCTGCTGGCCGTCCACGAATTTCCGTAACAAGCGCAGATACAGGGCCTCTTTGCCCAGCGCCCGGCGCAGGCCTTCGTCAAGGTCGATGCCCGGCACGGCTTGCGGCAGGCGCGCGCCCGTCTCCATCGTCTGGTGAGCAGGCGAGAGGCTGCCGGCCGGGGTGACGCGAGCCGGCACCCAGCGCAACAGGCTGCGGTAGAGCTGCGCGGGCTCCAGCGGCTTTGCCACGTGGTCGTTCATGCCGGCCGCCAGACAGCGTTCGCGGTCGCCGGCCATGGCGTTGGCGGTCATCGCCACAATCGGCAAGTCGGCAAACCGCGGCTGGGCCCGTATCTCGGCCGTCGCGGCAAAACCGTCCAGCACCGGCATCTGTAAATCCATCAGCACGATGTCGTAGGGCGCACCGGCGAGATGCGCCAGGGCGTCCCGCCCGTTGCCGGCCACATCGACGGTGAAATGCCCGTCCGCCAGCAATCCCAGCGCCACTTCCTGATTAATCTCATTGTCTTCGACCAGCAGCACCCGGGCGCCGGCGATCGGCGCCAGCATGGCGACCGGGTCGAGCGTCTCGTGCCGCCCGCCGGCGTTTCCGGGCAGGGCCGGATGGCGCTTGATCGCGGCCATCTCCTCCAGCAGGACCTGCGGATTGAACGGTTTGAGCAGCACCCGATCAACGCCCGACTCGCGCGCCAGTCGCAGCACGTCTGATTCGCCAAATGCCGTCAGCATGACAATGCGCGGTGGCTCAGCCACTGGGCGACTGCGAATGTGGCGCGTCAGCTCCATGCCGTCCATGCCCGGCATCTGCCAGTCGGTAAACACCATTTCGAAGTCGGTTTCGGCCAACATTGCGAGCGCCGCTTCGCCGTTGTCGACCGCCCGCACCTCGTAGCCGTGCGGTTCCAGAATCAGCCGGACCAGGGTGCCGAGCGAGGCTTCATCGTCAACCACCAGCACCCGCGGACGCGCTTCCAGCTTGCCCTCGGGCAGATGCAAGGTGCACCAGAAGGTCGAGCCCTTGCCGTAATCGCTGCTCACGCCGACCTGCCCGCCCATCAGTTCGGCCAGACTGCGGGTAATCGCAAGCCCCAGCCCGGTGCCACCAAAGCGGCGGGTGGTCGAGCCATCGGCCTGCTCAAAACTCTGAAACAGCCGCGCGCTTTGCGCGGGCGTCAGGCCAATGCCGGTGTCCTTGACGGAGAAAAA
>JAURHQ010000348.1 GCA_030833185.1 Gammaproteobacteria bacterium
GCGCAATGTCGGCATTGAGAGCGTCTTTGCGGAAATCAAGCCGGCGGAAAAGGCGTCAACCATTGCGACACTTAAAGAACAGGGCGGCATCATAGCCATGGTCGGCGATGGTGTGAATGATGCGCCATCGCTGAAGGCCGCGCATATCGGTATTGCCATGGGCGGGCGCGGCACCGACGTAGCGCGAGAAGCGTCGTCGCTTGTGCTGTTGGATGATGATTTCGGTTCCATCGTTGCGGCCGTGCGCCTGGGCAGACGTGTCTTCGACAACCTGCGCAAGTCCACGGGCTTCATCATCGCGATCCATGTGCCGATTGCGGGCTTGGCACTCCTGCCGCTGAGCTTCGGGCTGCCCATTCTGCTTTGGCCCATGCACATCGCCTTCCTGGAGATGGTGATCGACCCGGTCTGTACCCTGGTCTTCGAAGCCGAGACGGAGGAGGAGGGCATCATGGAGCGTCCGCCGCGTGATCCCGCAGCCCCACTATTCTCGCCCTCGCTGCTGGGGTGGAGCGTGCTCCAGGGAGGCGTCGCGCTGGCGCTGACAGCCGGCATTTTCCTGATGGCGCTGAATCGCGGCATGCCCGAGAACGAGGTTAGGTCGCTGACCTTCTTTGCCTTGGTACTTTGCATCATCGGGTTGATTTTCGTGAACCGATCATTCAGCGCCTCCCTCGTCACCGCTTTCCGGCGGCGTAACGCGGCGTTGCGTTGGGTGCTGCTGGTTGTGACGGCCATGCTGGGGGTCACGCTGGTGCTGCCCTTTGCGCAGCGCATGTTCCGCTTTGGACCCCTGCACCCAGACGATCTCGCTGTGACGGTTATGGCCGGGCTGGCGACGATCATGATCCTCGAATTCCTGAAGCCACACTGGCAGAAGCGCCTGATGTCCTGAAGACGCATATGGTGAATCCTAATACCAGCGGCAGATCAACTCGCCGGCGCCCTTACGCGCATCGCTGCCCTGCCACCGCAGAGACTTCATGAACTGCTAGGCTCAGCGTCGCGCCTTAAGCGACCCCCCATATTCAAGCACTTCTCGCGTAATCTTAATTCAAAGAGCGCCTCAGTCAGGTCCCGTAACGAGGGCACGTTCTAGCCGGGGCAGGAATACCTCGCTTACAACCATTGGTGCCCCCCGCATCTCAAAGCGACAGCGCCTTGCGGCATAAACCGACGCGGCCTCCCCATGTTGCCCGAGGGTGAAGAGAGGATGGCGCCCGCCTATCATCGAGTATTCAAGTCTGCCGCGCTCTCGCGGCGTATCGTCCGAAAAGAGTGTAGAGCCAAGGGAGCGACTTCCGCGATCAAGTATCGGAAGCCAGACTGGGCAAGCCCGACGACAGAAGCTTCGAGCCATAACTACGCGCTGCCCATCAAGTGTTAGGGCAACATGGCGCACAATTATTGCTACTCCCACTTCGATGCCCAGCCGCGCCGCTTCGTCGGCCGCCGCCAGATCTTCGCCTAGTCGCAAAACCGTCACATCAAAAACGCGCTGGGTTTTAATCAAGCGATCCGTGAGGGAGCCTGGCTCCTGCATGCACGCAAAAATTAAAGGGGAGCTGGGCGTTGGAACGGAGCTCCATCTTGGACTTTTAACGCACCATCTGTGAAGCATAATGTGTTAGATGGTAGGTTGGGTTGGTGTCCGCCGTCAAATGATTTGAGATCGCTTTGAGCTGCTGCCGGTTTGGTGGACAGGAAGTTACCTTCCTCACGATAACGTCAATGTCGATCGTCTCGCTCGGGATGGAAGCCCCGGGACCCCACTCCCAGATGCATGATGTGGTTACTGGCGCGCCGATGGTATGAGCTAACCGTTTATGCCCTTTGTCGGTGTCCAGCTCGCCTTACGAAAAGGAAGGAAAAGGTCATGAGGAAGCTCAGCACGTTCACGGCGGCCGGGATTATTGTTGTCGCCCTTGCCGGGACCGTGGCGGCTCAGGCGCCAGTTCCAGGAGGGGCGGCGCCCGATCCACACCATCCTGGCGCACCGACCGGGGGGCCCCCGCCTGCGCAGTCGCCAGCACAGCGCGCTGCGCCAGCGCCCGGTGTGCCAGGGCCAAGCAGTGGGATGATGGCGGGAGATATGGGCCGTATGATGCAAGAGATGATGCAAGGCCGCATGATTGCATCGGCAATGCAGCCCTTCCGTCGGGTTGAGGGGCAGCTGGCCTACTTCCGTGCCGAGCTACGTATCACCGATGTCCAGGCGCAGACGTGGAACGCTTTCGCCGATGCCGTCCGTGCTCAGGCGGAACGGCTCCGTCAAGCCACGCAGCAGGCGATAACCAGCGCCACCGAGCCCGGACCGGTTTTGCAACAAATGGAGCGTCGCATCGGTCTTCTCTCCACACATCTTGAGGCGATGCGCGCCATCTCAGCCGCCGCGACGCCCCTATACGCGGCGTTGTCCGAGGAGCAGCGCCGCACGGCAGACGAACTCATGTCTGAGCACTTCCGCAGCATGAGGATGGGAATGGGGATACCATGAAAAAGCGCGGACGCCGCTAGAGGCACCCTGACACACAGACGAACCCGGGCAGGCGACGCGCCGTGGCGCTAACGACGTAACCCTAACCCTTCCGAGCCCTATGAGCATCTCAATCGCGCCGTCGCAACCGCCCCCCGACCATCGCTGAAACACTTTGTCATGAAACTGCGCGGCGCCGTCGTATA
>JAURHQ010000349.1 GCA_030833185.1 Gammaproteobacteria bacterium
ACTGCGCCAGCATCCTGTCATCAGCCAAGATCGGACTGATCGCAGGATCGCCGGGATGGCGCGCAGGCGCATAGAGCTGCGCGACAAAGTCCATACCCTCGCCCATCACAGCTGGATCGTCGGGTTCACCGAGGAAGCCGCCTGAAATCGGTGTGACTCCCAGAAACGGACTGATCAATAGCAGCCGGTCGGGAGGCGTTGTGCCGCCGGCTGGATAGAGGCCGAGCGCAATCACAGCAGCGAGATTGCCACCAGCCGAATCGCCCGCAAGTGCCAAGCGCTGGCACGATCTGGCTCCGTCAGGCCCGTTCGCTGTCGCAAAGGCTAGCGCCTTCGCGCAATCGGCCAGCCCTGCGGGGAAGCAGTGTTCCGGGGCTAGTCGGTAATCCGGCACAAGAACTGCAAGCCCACTGAGGGCAGCCAGTTCGGCAGCGATCGCCCGGTGAGTGTTCAGCGATCCGGCAACCCACGCCCCACCGTGGTAATAGACGACGCGCCGTTCCCCCGCATCGGGCGGCACCAACCACTCAGCTGCCATCGTCCCTATCTGGACTGGGACAACCCGGCAGGCTGCAAGCCCTGCTCCGGTGCATCCCATGCCGTAGCCTTCCACCTTTGCGCGGATGGCGGATATGGGATCCATGCTCCCGTCCGGCTCGCGTCGAAGATGCGCAAAAACTTCGGCAAGTTCGCTGCGCATAGGATCAAAACCTCCGCTCTAGGCCAATGCCAAAGTGGCGAGGCGGCTCGAGTGAGGCCACCCGAACAGAACCCAGCAGAGGCGCAACCGCTGCGAGTGAAGACAGCACCTTGCGGTCGGTGAGATTGCGGGCGAAGACGTTGACCGTCCAGCGATTATCCGCGCTGGTCCAGGCCGCGCCTAAATCGAAGCGGGCAAAACCGCCCTGCCGCGCATCATCTGTGTTGAACTCGGTGAAGAAGTACTCGGAGCGCCACTGCATTGCGCCACCAAAGTCGAGCCGGCTGCCGCCTGCCAGATCCGCGCGGTATTGCACCGAGACCGTGCCTTGCCAGCGTGACGTAAGCGGCAGTCTATTTCCCGAGACATTGAAGTCCTGAAATCCCCGGCGTTGGTCGGTCGAGACGAAGGTGCCGAAACTTGCATCCATCCAGCTTCCCGATAAGCCGAGTGTTAGTCCGGGAGCGGGCCTGACTTTGGCTTCCAGTTCAAGTCCGTTGATCCTTGCCGAGGTGGCATTGGCAATGATCTGACTGATGGGGCCGATCCGCACGATCTGAAGGTCGCTGTAGTCCGAGGTGTAGCCAGTGAGATTGAGCGTCCAGCCTGCGCCAGAAAGCCGCGCCCCGGCTTCAAACGTGACGTTGATCTCTGGATTGACCGCCGGGGTAAATGCCCCGACATTAAGCGCGCCCGATTTGAACCCGCGCGCGGCCGATGCATAGAGCAGCACATTATCTGAGGGGGTGAAGTCGAGACCCGCCTTGCCGGACCATTCGCCCCAGCCATCGCTTTGTTGACCGGTGATGGGGGGAGCGAAGAAAGTCAGAAACTCGCTCGCCTGCTTTTGGTCATCGCTATAGCGCCCGCCAATCCGCAACGCGACGGTGTCTGACAGTGCCAGCTTGCCGTCGGCATAAGCGGCCAGCGCTTCGGTCGTTACCGTGCCGCCACCAGCAAAGGTGAACGGGAAAGGGAATGTCAGCGGCAGGCTCGGATCCAGAAATGCGCCGGGCAGAAATCCCTCGACAAACGTCGTGCGGGACTGGCGGAAACGCAGCCATATCGCGCCTGCCAGCCAGTCGAGCTTGCCACTACTGCCTTTGACATAGGCCTCGACGCTGCTCTGGCTGCTATCGGTGTCGAGCGAGGAGGTGCTGACGGTACGCTCGGTGCCGTCCTGATCAAAACTGATGAAACGGTCCGAGCCGCGGGTGTCAGCGATCAGCACCAGTTCTGCCGCACCGATCGGCTGTTCGAGCCGCCCCGTTACCGACCACACCTCGCGGCGGTTCATTGAACCCTGGCTCTTGAAAGAGCGAGGCGCGGCAGACGGGCGCGCGCCGAAGAGCAGCTCTGCGGGATGCGGTAATGGGTCTGGCAGGATTCTCAACGCCGGACCGGCATCGTTCTGCGTATAGCCGTTGGCGGTCAACTGCAGACGGCCTTCGCCGAGCGGCACTGCGACCTGCAGGCGACCGGCGAAGCTCTCCTCCGCATCGCCGCGCTCGGGTGCGCCAGGCGTACCGGCGAGTTCGTTTCGCGTGTAGCCTGAAAGTTTGCGATACTGGGCGCTAGCCCGCGCAGTGATTCCGCCGAAGAGCGGTCCGGACAATACAGTGTCGCCCTGAACCCGGCCAAAATCACCAAGCTGCAAGCCGATGCGGCCCTCGAAATTTTCGCTCGGCGCGGCGGAAACAAGGTTTACCGCCCCACCGGTGGCGTTGCGCCCATAGAGCGCGCCCTGCGGCCCACGCAGCACCTCGATCCGCTCAAGATCGAGAAAGGCAACGCCAGTCGCTTCCTGGTCTGACAGGTATACACCATCGGCATAGGTCGCCACACCTGGATCTCCGCCGGGTGCAAAGAAGTTGTTGCCTACCCCACGAATAAAGATTTGGGTGATGCCGAAGCTCTGCGCGAAGCTGAGACTGGGTACTTTCTG
>JAURHQ010000034.1 GCA_030833185.1 Gammaproteobacteria bacterium
CCGGATGGAAGTCGACCACGGCCACACCCAGCTGCTGCAACTCCTGTTCGACTGGGCGCGTCTGCCGCCGGTGCTGCCGGTCTTCGTGAACTGCGTGGGCGCGCCCCGTCCGCCGCTGGCGCGCGTCGCCGCGCTGGGCCGCGCGCTGGGCGAGTTTGTGGGCGGCCTTGGCGAGCGCGTGCTGATTCTGGGTTCGGGCGGCATCTCGCACGACCCGCCGGTGCCGGCGCTGAACGGCGCGCCGCCGGAAGTGCGCGAACGGCTGATTGCCGGCGGCACCGTATCACCCGAGGCGCGTGCGGCACGGCAGGCGCGCGTGGTGGAGGAAGCCAACCGCCAGGTCGCCGGCACCAGCACGGGCGTGCCGCTCAATCTCGCATGGGATCGGGCGTTTCTCGCGGCGCTTGAGGCGCAGGATTTTGCCGCGCTGACGCGTTACTCGGACGAGGAAATCTCCCGCGATGGCGGACGCGGCGGGCACGAAATCCGCTGCTGGATCGCGACCGCCGCCGCCATGCAGGCGCTGTCGGCACCGGCGCCCAGGGTCGCGCTCTATCACACTATTCCCGAATGGGTCGCGGGATTCGCGGTCGCGACTCAAGGTCCGGTATAGCGCGGGGTCGAATGGAATTTCTCGACGGCTGGCAGGGCCAGAGCACCGCGGCCCTGCTCGCGCTGCGCGGGCGCTACGAGGCCGAGTCCCTGATGCTGGCGTTCGAGCTTGCGCTCCAAACCCACTCGCTCAGCCGCGCGCTGACGCCGGCAGAGAACAAGGTGCTGGCGGTCGCGGCCTTCGCGCGTGAAATGGCCGACGGCGGGTACGCGCTGTTCTTCGGCAATGCCTCCGCCCGCTACGCCGGGCTGATGGTCGATCTGTTGTATGAACTCGACTGCGCCGACGCCGCACGGCTAACGCGCGGCGCGCTGGGCGTGCTGCGGGTCGACGCCACGCCGGCGGCGCTGAACGCGCGCATGGCGCAAGCCGAGCCGGCGCTGCTCGCCTTGCTCGACCGCTCCGACGAACGCTTTGCGGCCCTGGCGCTGCCGCTGGCCGAACGCCTGCTCGACTGGATTGCGCGCCACCCCGAGGCGATCGACTGCTAGGCGCGCAGGCCTCAGGGTTCAACTTGCACCTACTTGTCGATGACGGTAGGCCGGGCGCATAGTCGTCGGCACAGCGCGCTAGTGAGTTCCCGCAGTTCCCAACCGCAACTCAATGGGGGTGTCCCGTGGCCTATCAGCACACGATCAACGGCAACACCTGGCGCTTTCCCGATCTCAAAACCCTGCTCGCGAAAGCGTCTCCCGCCCGCTCGGGCGACTATCTCGCCGGCGTTGGCGCGGGCAGCGCGGTCGAGCGCATGGCGGCGCGACTCGCGCTGGCCGAGGTGACGCTGGCCGAAATCTTCGCCAATCCGCTCATCCCGTATGAAACCGATGAAGTCACGCGGCTGATTTGCGACCGGCATCCGGCCGCGGCGTTTGCTGAAATCGCCGGGCTTTCGGTCGGCGATTTCCGCAACTGGCTGCTGCTCGAAACGACCACCGAAGAGACACTTTCGCGCATCGCGCCGGCGGTCACGCCCGAAATCGCCGCCGCCGTCTCCAAGCTCATGCGCAATCAGGATCTGGTGCTGGTGTCCCGCAAGGCACGGGTGAGCAGCGCCTTTCGAACCACGCTCGGGCTGCCTGGGCGCATGGCCGTGCGCCTGCAGCCCAATCACGGCACCGATGATGCGCGCGGCATTCTGGCCTCGATCATCGATGGCCTGATGTATGGCTGCGGCGATGCCGTGATCGGCATCAATCCGGCGGGCGACAGCCTGCCGGTGCTCGACCGGCTGTGGCGCATGGTGGACGATGTCATCTCCCGCTTCGGAGTGCCGACCCAGTCCTGCGTGCTGACCCACGTCAGCAGCCAGATCAAGGCCATCGAGCTCGGCGCGCCGGTCGATCTGGTCTTTCAGTCGGTCGCCGGCACCGAGGCGGCAAATCACAGTTTTGGGATCAACCTCGCCATGCTGCGCGAGGCGCGCGACGCGGCGCTCTCGCTGAAACGCGGCACGCTGGGCGACAACGTGATGTATTTCGAGACCGGCCAGGGCAGCGCGCTGTCGGCCAACGCGCATCACGGCCTGGACCAGCAAACCTGCGAGGCCCGCGCCTATGCGGTGGCGCGCGAGTTCAAGCCGCTGTTGGTTAATACGGTGGTGGGCTTCATCGGCCCGGAATATCTCTACGACGGCAAGCAGATCATCCGCGCGGGGCTGGAAGACCACTTCTGCGGCAAGCTGATGGGCGTGCCGCTGGGCGTCGACGTTTGCTACACCAACCATGCCGAAGCCGATCAGGACGACATGGACAATCTGCTGACGCTGCTCGCCGCCGCCGGCGTCACCTACATCATGGGCATCCCGGGCGCCGACGACATCATGCTGAACTACCAGAGCACCTCGTTTCACGATGCGCTGTACTTGCGCGAGGCTTTCGGCCTGCGCCACGCACCGGAGTTCGAGGACTGGCTGACGCGTATGCGCCTCATCAACCCGGCGGGACGCCTGCGCTCGCCGGACGCCGCCGATCCGCTGCTGCGCGCGCTGACCGATATGACGCAGGCCGCATGAGCACGCGCGTCCCGGTCAAAATCGAAGCCAACCCCTGGGCCGACCTGCGGCGCTTCACCGATGCGCGCATTGCGCTGGGCCGCGTCGGCGCGAGCCTGCCGACCGAGGAAGTGCTGAAGTTTGGGCTGGCGCACGCCATGGCGCGCGACGCGGTGCACGCGGCGCTGGACCCGGCGGCGCTCACCAGTGCGCTGGCGCCGCTCGGCTTGCCCTGTCTCGAGGTGCACAGTCAGGCGCCCGATCGGCCCAGTTATCTGCTGCGTCCTGACCTCGGCCGCATGCTCCATCCCGACGCAGCAACGGGGCTGCGTGCGCGCAATTCGACCTGCGATATCGCGATCGTGCTGGCCGACGGTCTGTCGGCGGTCGCGACGCAGGCACACGCAGCGCCCCTGCTATCGGCCCTGTTGCCGCTGTGTCATCCGGCGTGGACGCTGGCGCCGCTGCTCATTGCCCGTCAGGCGCGGGTGGCGCTGGGCGACGATATCGGCGAGGCGCTGCACGCGCGGCTGGTGCTGGTCCTGATTGGCGAGCGCCCGGGTTTGAGTTCGCCCGACAGTCTGGGCGCTTATTTAACATTTAATCCGCGCCGCGGTCGCAACGATGCCGAGCGCAACTGCGTGTCGAACATTCGCCCGGCGGGTCTCAGTTACGCCGAAGCCGCCCGCAAGATCAGCTGGCTGATGGGCGAAGCCTTGAGTCGGCAGTTGACCGGCGTGGAACTGAAAGACGACAGCGACGTGCCGGCCCTGCCGGGCGCGGCGAACAGCGGCCTGAATCTTGCGTAGTCCTGAATCACAGCAACGGAGATTTCCTCGACCCTGAACTTGCCCCCAACTCTCGTAAGGAGCGAACGCGATGACCCCAAGTCCTGACTCTGGCGCCCCCGGCGCACACGACGACGATACCCGCATCCTCCACGGCATGGGCTACGCGCAGGAACTGGCGCGCAACTTAAGCCACTTCTCCAACTTCGCCATTTCCTTTTCCATCATTTGCATTCTGTCGGGCGCGATTAATTCACTCGCGCAGGCCACGTCCGGCGCGGGCGGCGCGGCGATCGGCCTCGGCTGGCCGCTGGGTGTATTCATTTCCGGCGTGTTTGGCGTGGCGATGGCGCAGATCGCCTCGGCCTATCCGACCGCCGGCGGGCTTTACCACTGGGGCTCGATCCTCGGCAATCGCTTCACCGGCTGGCTGACCGCCTGGTTCAATCTGCTGGGGTTGGTGACGGTGCTGGCGGCGATCAACGTCGGCACCTACTACTTCTTCCTCGGCGCCTTCGGCGGCAGTCTGGGGATCAGCGATTCCATGACGACGCTGATGACGTTCCTGGTGCTGCTGACCGGCGCGCAGGCGCTGGTCAACCATTACGGCATCGCGCTGACCGCGCGGCTCACGGACTTCTCGGGCTATCTCATTTTCGGCACTGCGGTTGCGCTGACGCTGGCCTGTCTTGCCTACGCGGAGTCCTACGACTTCTCGCGCCTGTGGACCTTTGCCAACTACTCCGGCGAGGCCGGCGGCAACGTCTGGCCTGCGACCACCGGCGGCTGGGTGTTCATGCTGGGCCTCCTGATGCCCATCTACACCATCACCGGCTACGACGCCTCGGCGCATACCTCGGAAGAAACGCTGAACGCCGCGCGCTCGGTGCCGCGCGGCATCGTGCGCTCGATCATCTGGTCGGGCGTGTTCGGGTATCTCTTCCTGTGCGCCTTGGTGCTGATGATCCCCAGCATGGACGAAGCCGCCAAACAGGGCTGGAACGTCTTCTTCTGGGCGCTCGATCAGCGCCTGCCCGGGCCCGTCAAAATGGCCTTGTTCGCGGCGATTTTTCTCTCCCAGGTGCTGTGCGGTCTGGCCACGGTCACCTCGACCTCGCGGATGATTTTCGCCTTCTCACGCGACGGCGGCCTGCCGTTTTCCGGCGCGCTGGCCAAGGTCTCGCGCGCGCATCGCACGCCGAGCGCGGCGATCTGGACCGGCGCGACGCTGGCGGTGCTGTTCGTGTGGGGCGCGAAATGGCTGGAAGCCGGCGGCACGCCGGTCTACACGGTGGTGGTGTCCTGCACCGTCATCTTCATCTTCTTCTCGTTCATCATCCCGATTGTGCTGGGCCTGTTTGCCTTCGGCGGACCGAAGTGGCCGAAGATGGGCGAATGGGACATCGGGCGCGGCGGCTACTCGCTGTTCGCCGTGCTGTCGATCGTCGCGATGGCGCTGATCTTTTTCCTGGGCGTGCAAGCGCCGAACGAACTGGCGTTTCGCGTCACGGTGGGTTTTCTGGTGCTGACGGCGGTGGTCTGGTTCGCCTTTGAGCAGCGTCGCTTCAAGGGCCCGCCGATTGGGGACGAAATCGCCCGGCGCCAGCAGCAGATTGCGGCGGCGGAGGCGGCGTTCAAGGACAACTAATCTGGTCTGACCGTCGTGCGGCGAGCGGCCGCACGACGATCTTCCTGAGGGTGCCGCCTAGCGATAGTGCGGCATCACTTCCTTGCCGAAGCGCTCCAGCACGCGCTTGCAGTCGTCGATCGGCAGATAGCCCTGATCGCCCTGCCAGATGAAGTACTCGGGATTGCAGGTTTCCACCAGCAAATCCATTTCCTTGCGCACATCCGACGGGCTGCCGACGAGGCAGAAGTGCGCCTGCTCAAAGCGCTCCATGCGGACTTCCGACAGCGGCAGGCGCTGGCCGGGGTACTTGATGTCGTCCTCCGGCAGCCGGAAGGCGTCGGTGAAACCAAAGGCGTGCGCCCAGCCCGGCCAGCCCGTGCCCATCAGGCCCTTCATGGCCAGATCGCGCGCCGACTGCTTGTCGTCGGCCACGTACACGCCGCGGAACACACCGATGTTCTCGCCCAGTTTGAGGTTGCGGCCCACTTTCTGTGCCTCGTCCACATGCGCTTCGGCGAAGGCGCGCAACGCCGGCGGATCGGCCGTCAGCATGGTCGGCACCAGCCCTTCGCGGGCGGCCCACCGAATGGTGCTTTCGCTCTGCGAGAAGGCCTGGAACAGCTGCGGATGCGGCTTCTGGTAGGGCTTCGGCACCACGTTGAGCTGCTGGATGAAGCCGTTGTCGTCGATTTCGCCCGGCGCGCCGTATTTGCGCGTCCAGTCGGCGGCCGCCCACGGCGTGCCGGTCTCGTAGGGGAAAGGGTACTGGTAGTGCTTGCCCTTGTAGCGGAAGCCTTCGTCTTTCCACGCCAGCTTCAGAATCTCGAAGATTTCCTGGAAGGCCTCGCGGTTGATGGCGTCGGTGTCCGGCGCGCCGTCCTTGTCGTGCATATTGGACGCGCCGACATGGAGTTTTTGCGCCATCTGGTTCAGCCAGCGGGTCTGGTAACCGCGGGCGAAGCCGGCAATCGTGCGGCCTTTGCAGATCTGGTCCAGCCAGGCAATTTCCAGCGCCAGACGCAGCGGATCCCAGCCCGCCAGCACGTAGCCAATCGGTCCGGCCTTGATGGTCTTGGTGTGATTGATAACGTGCTGGGTCAGCAGCGGCAGGCTGCCCATTTCACCGCCTTCGGTGTGGAAGTGGTGCTCGGGATAGCAGACCGCCTCGAAGCCAAGGTCTTCGGCCATCTGCGAGAGTTCAACGATTTCATCCAGCATCTGCTGGAACCTGTCGGTGCGGGCGGCGATCGGCCGCAGCTTTTCGCGCTCGTCCATCGTGGCCGGGATCGCGGGATAGAAAAAGAACATGAACTTCATGGTGGGCCTCCGCCGGTTTGACCTCGGTGCCGCGCGCCGGTGGCGCAACGGTCGTTTTCTCGCGGCTAAGTCTCGGCACGCGCCGGTCGACCGGGAATGACGAAATATGTAAATTTCTTTGCATTCGGTGCCAAGCACTTCAGGAATCCCCGCGTGATCAGCAAGCCGCCCGTCAGCCGCCGTCGCCCGCCGCCGCCGCGCTATCTGTTTGGCAGTTCCATGCTGCGTCCGCTGCGGCTGGCCTATGGGCTGGCCCCGGTGATTGAAGTGCTGGAGGCGCACGGCCACGACATCAGCCCGCTGCTGGCGGCGACCGACATTCCGCGCTTTGCGCTGGAGGAGCCGAGCTATCGCATCCGCTTTGATCAGGAGCTGAACTTCATCCGCCGCGCGCTGGCGACGCTGGCGCGGCCTACCGCCGGCCTTGAAGTGGGCATGCGCTACAACCTCGCCATCTTCGGCGTGCTGGGGCTGGCGGCGGCCTGCGCCCCAAGCATGCGGGCGCTGTTTCATGTGGTGCCGACCTGGCCCGAACTCAGCTGGGGCGCGATCGAACTGACGGTCTGGCGCACCGGTGACGAGGAGTACGTCGCCTTCCACGAAAACGCCGACGTGGGGGATCTGGGTCCGTTCTTTGTGGAGCGCGATACGGCGGCAACGCTGGCGCTGTTTCGGCAAAATCTCGGCGCGTCGGTCAACCCCTCGCGCGTCAGCTTTCGCCACCCGGCCCCGCCGGATACCGGGCCTTACGAGCGCTATTACCGGGCACCGGTGCGCTTCGACGCCGAGGCCAACCAGATTCATTTCCCGCGCAGCGCCTGGGACAGCCCACCGCCGCAGGCCAACGCCATGTCCTATCGCTTCTATGCCAACCAGTGCCAGCGCCTGAGCGCGGTGATGCAGGAGCCGCTGTCCTATGCCGACGTGGTGCGCAGCCGCCTGCGCGCCAGCACCCCCATCCCGGCCCTGCCCGACGTGGTCAGCGCGCTGCACCTGACCCGCCGCACCCTGCAGCGGCGGCTGGATGAAGAAGGCACCAGTTTCTCGGCGCTGCTCAACGAAGTCCGGCTGGAACGCGCGCGGGATCTGATGCGGCGGAGCGGCTGGCAGAACGGCGAGATTGCGCGCGCGCTGGGCTTTGACGATGCCAGCGCGTTTTCACGCGCGTTCAAAAGCTGGACCGGCACCTCGCCGCGGAAGTATCGCGAACGCCGACCGGCTTAAAATTCAAAGCGCAGCCCGCCCACCACGTTGTGACTGGCGTAGGACGATTTGAACCGCCCGGCGCGGCCGGCCAGATCAATCTCGGGGTCTTCGGTCGCGAAGTAGCGGTAGTCCACCGTTACCGTCCAGCGCGCGGTCAAGGGCAGCGCAAGCCCGGCGCCGGCCTGCCAGGCCAGCACCGTGCTGTGGTCGTCGGCCAGCGCGACCGGCGTGGGCAGCGACTGGCCGGCAAAGCCGGTGATGCGCGTGTGGTCCATATTCACATCGGCAAAGCCGGCGCCGCCGCCGAAGTAAGGCCGAAACAGGCCGTAGTCGACTTCGTAAAACGCGTTGAACAGAACCGCCAGACTTTCCACATCGCCGCGGGTGGTAAACGACTGACCGGCGAGGCTGACGGTATTGAAGCGCGCGCCCAGCCCGCCGTCGTCGCTTACCTTCAGATCGCCGAGCCCGGTGCTGCTCCACTGGACTTCGACTTCGGCGCGCATGTTTTGCGGCAGGTGCTTGCCGACGGTCAGGCCCACCATGGCGTTGTCGTCCGGCGCGGCTTCATAGCGCGCGTTTGGCGCCAGCGCGCCGCTGCCGATTTCACGCGCAGTAGCGCGCTCCATGAACCGGCCGCCGCCTTCAAAAGTGGTGTAGTAACCCTCGGCGCCGGCGCACGCCGCGTACAGCGCGCAAAGTCCAAGCGCGACTCGCAGGCACAATGACTTTCTCATCTCACGCGCTCCCCGGTTGATGTCTGTGTTGCATCAAGACTAGGAAGCGCGCCGCGGCGCGTGATGATCGAGCGCAGGCCAGACGCGGGTCGAAACTGATTTCAGGCCGCCACCACCGGATTACGCAGAATGCCGATGCCGTCCAGTTCGCTTTCCACCACAGCGCCGCGCGACATTGACGAGGCGGTGCGCCAAGGGCATCGTCAGTCACAAGAACGCTGAGGACAACAAGGTCATGCCGATCCTCGACGCGCATCACGACTTGGGCCACGCCGACAACGGCGACCCGGCCTGGAGCGAGAGCTATTACTTCAACGGCTACTCGCCCGGCAACGGACTTGGCTTTTTCGCCCGCATCGCGATGCGTCCCAACGAGCCGTTTGTCGACGGCTTCATCACGCTGTGGCTGCCCGACGGGCGCACGTTGCGGGTGACCGAAGCCCGCGCCAGCGGGCTGCCGGATGCCGGCACGCCGGCGCTGTCGCGGCTGGCGGCTAGGCGGGTCACGGCCATGCGCTGCTGGCGCTTGAGCGCATCCGGTAGCAGCGACTGCGGCGTGCCGCTGGCACTCGCGCTGACGTTCAATGCCCTCACCCCGCCGATTGGGGTCGATGCCGGCATGAAGCCCGGCGCCGCCGTTACCGGCGCGCTCGGCAGCGGGCATTTCGAGCAGGCCGGGCACTGGCAGGGCGAGTGCGTGATCGACGGCCACCGGTTCCGCGTTGAGGGTCGCGGCAATCGCGACAAATCCTGGGGGCCGCGCCGCAGCGACCACGGCGCGGGACTGCACTATTGGCGCTGGTTTTCGCTCAACTTTGGCGATGCGCTGCATCTGGGCGGCATCCGCGTCGGCGCGGGCGAAACCACCACCCAGCGCGGCTGGCTGTATCGGTCGGGCGATTTCATCAGCCTGCGCGAGCTCATCGTGCAAACCGCTTACGCCAGCGACGGCCTTGCCCAGTCTCGCGTCGTGCTGCTGGCCCGCGACAAACAGGGCGAGCAGCATCGCTTTACCGGCGAGGTGCTGCGCACGGCGCACCTGTATGCCCGCGGTCACGAGCATCTGGCGATTGTGGAAGGCCTGACCCGCTGGCGGCATGCGGGCCTTGAAGGCTACGGGATCTGCGAATACGCCCACCGGCTGGACGCCGCCGGGCAGGCCGTGATCACGCCGGATTAGCCCGCCGCGTCGGCCTCGAACTGCGCGGCGGCGGCCAGCGTTTCCGGCTGCTCGAACAGCGCGCTCAGCACGCCCGTCGACAGCGTGAAGTGGCTGATTCCGGCGGCGGCCAGGCGGCTCACATCCCCAACCTGCCGCAGGCTGGCCGCCAGCAGGCGAGTCGATGATCCCACGCCGTCCAGCGCGCGCTGCATCAGCATGAGTTCTGCGTGGCCATCGCGGCCGCCGTCGCCGATCCGGCCCAGATAGGGCGCGGCGTAGTCGGCGCCGAGCGCGCTGGCGATCAGCATCTGGCTGGCGTCGTAGCAGGCGGTAAAGGTCACGCGCTGACCGGCGGCAATCAGCCTTGCAGCGGCCGTGCAGCCCGCGCGGGTGATGGGTAACTTCACCAGCACCCGGCCGGGGGCGAGGGCGGCCAGCCGGCTGCCGCAGTCGTAGAAAGCCGTCGCGTTGCCGCCCCAGGCCTGCACGTGAACTTCCTGCGCGCCGAGCGCCAGCGCCTGCGCGGTCAGGCGGCTTAGCACCGTCAGGTCGCAGGCCAGTCCCGCGCGCTTCAGGAGCGTCGGGTTGGTGGTCACGCCGTAGAGCAGCCCCGAGGGCAGCCAAGCCTGCCAGTCGTCCGCCAGCGCGGAGTCGATGAACAGGCGCATCAGGCTAGGCGGCGATTGTCTGGTGCGAGCGAATCACATACTCGGGCGGCGCGAAGGTGTCGGCCCGCGCAATATGCCAGAACACCTTGAACACCGGATGGTCCGGCACGCCGCCGTCCAACAGTTCACCCGGCTTCAGCCACAGGTGCAGCGCGGCCAGCGAGCGGACTTCGGTGGAGGAGATGCGACGAATGATGTGTTCCGGCCCCAGCTGATTGGGGTGCGTCAGGCCGGCGGCGGCCATCAGCTCCTGCAGCGCGTGCAGGGTGTTGCGGTGGAACTGATACACCCGCTCGGCCTTGTCCGGCACCACCAGCGCGCGCATGCGCTTCGGATCCTGCGTGGTCACCCCGGTCGGGCAGTGGCCGGTATGGCAGACCTGCGCCTGCAGACAGCCCAGCGCAAACATGAAACCGCGCGCGGAGTTGCACCAGTCGGCGCCCATCGCCATCGAGCGGGCGATGTCGAAGGCGGTGACGATCTTCGCCGAGGCGCCAATTTTGACCCGCGCGCGCAGGTTGGCGCCGACCAGCGTGTTGTGCACCAGCATCAGGCCTTCGCGCAGCGGCGCGCCGACGTGATTGGTGAACTCGAGCGGCGCGGCGCCGGTGCCGCCTTCGCCGCCATCGACCACGATGAAGTCCGGCGTGATCCCGGTCTGCAGCATGGCTTTGACCACCCCGAAGATTTCCCAGGGATGGCCAATCGCCAGCTTGATGCCCACCGGCTTGCCGCCCGAAAGTTCGCGCAGGCGCGCCACAAATTCCATCATTTCAATGGGCGTGGAAAACGCCGAGTGGGTGGCCGGCGAGACGCAGTCTTCGCCCAGCGGCACGCCGCGGGCCTCGGCGATTTCCGGGGTCACCTTGGCGCCCGGCAGCACGCCGCCGTGGCCCGGCTTCGCGCCCTGCGAGAGCTTGATTTCGATCATCTTGACCTGCGCCGACGCCGCATTCTCGCGGAAGCGTTCGGCATCGAATCCGCCCTGCGGGCTGCGGCAACCGAAATAGCCCGAGCCGATTTCCCACACCAGATCGCCACCGGGTTCGCGGTGATAGCGCGACACCGAGCCTTCGCCGGTGTCGTGGTAGAACTGCCCGCGCCGCGCGCCTTCGTTCAGCGCCAGCACGGCGTTGGCCGACAGCGCGCCAAAGCTCATCGCCGAGATATTCATCACGCTCGCCGAGTAGGGCTGGCTGCACTCGGCGCCGCCGATGGTCACGCGGAAATCGTGGCTGGCGATGGTCGCCGGCATCAGCGAGTGGTTAATCCACTCGTACTGCGGCTCGTAGACATCAAGCTGGGTGCCGAACGGGCGCTTGTCAGCCACGCCCTTGGCGCGCTGGTAGATGATGGAGCGCTGGGCCCGCGAAAACGGCAGTTCGTCGGTATCGGATTCGATGAAGTACTGGCGGATTTCAGGCCGGATCATCTCGAAGAAAAACCGGAAATGGGCGAGCACCGGATAGTTGCGCCGGATCGACTGGCGCGGCTGCAGGTAGTCCATCAGCCCCACCACCGCCAGCGCCCCGAAGGCCAGCGCCGGCCACAGCCACAGCGGCGACGCCGGCATCAACAGCAGACTCGCCACCGCAGCGCCCGCGCAAATCGTCCAGGCCCAGTAGCGCTGCGGCAGCACATGGTCGAGAAAATCCAGCATCGCAGGTACTCCGCAGCGTTTTGAGGAGCCGGGATGATAGCAACCGAGGGGCTGCTCCCGACACCGCTCCCAGACCGGCCGCCGGCGCGTCCAAAACTGGATCTGGCGCAAGCCGGTGCCGGCGCAACTCCCGGAGGATAGACCGGCCGATGCCAAGCAGGCGTCGCGGTCCGGCGCTGCGTCAGCGGCGTCGGCGGTTTCGCGCTGGCCTTCGCCAGCGCGTCCATCCGAACGGAGGTCGTTCCATGCCCACATCCCAAGAGCCCGTCGACCTCATCGCCGGGGACCCGATTCTCGCCCTGCCGGCCGATGCGGTGGCGATCGTGCCGGTACGCAATCTGGTGCTGTTTCCCGGCGTGCTCAGCCCGCTGACCATGGGGCGGCCCCAGTCGGTGGCCGCCGTCGAAGATGCGGTGCGCTCACGGCGCCAGATTGGCCTCTTGCTGCAGAAAGACCCGACGCAGAACAGCCCCGGCCCGGAGCAGCTCTACGACATCGGCACGCTGGCTAACATCGCCCGCCGGCGGACCATGCCCGACGGCAGCCTGCAGGTGGTGTGTCAGGGCGAACAGCGCTTCCGGGTGATCGAGTTTTTGACCGGCCTGCCCTTCATGGCCGCCCGCATCGAGCGTCTGCTGGAAGTGGATGAAGACGGCTCGGCAATCGAGGCCCGGCTGCTGCAATTACGCCAGCAGGCCAACGCGGTGCTGGCCTACCTGCCGGATACGCCCGGCGGGGTGGCGGAAGCGATCAACGCGCTGGATTCGGCGGCAGCGCTGGCCGATCTGGTCGCCAGCATTCTCGACCTCCCGCCGCAGCAAATGCAGGAACTGCTGGAGACGCTGGACGTCTCCGCTCGCCTCGACCGCCTGCTCGCCCTGCTCGCGCACCAGCTGGAGGTGCTCAAGATTTCGGACGAAATCGGCAAGCAGACGCGCGAGGCCTTCGACGAGCGCCAGCGCGAAGCCGTGTTACGCGAACAGCTGCGCGCCATCCGCAAGGAGCTGGGCGAAGGCGAAGAACGGGCCGAAGAACTCTCCGAACTCGCGCGCGCCATCGACGAGGCCCAGTTGCCGGAAGACACCCAGCGGCAGGCGCTGAAGGAATTGCGCCGCCTCGAGCGCATGGGCGAGAGCTCGGCCGAAAGCGCGCAGCTGCGCACCTGGCTGGAATGGCTGTCTGAACTGCCCTGGCAGCATGAAAGCAAAGATCGAATCGATATTCCCGAAGCCCGCGCGGTGCTGGAGGAAGACCATTACGGACTCGACAAGGTCAAACGTCGCATCCTCGAATACCTCGCCGTGCGCAAGCTGAACCCCGGTGGCAAAAGCCCCATCCTGTGTTTTGTGGGGCCGCCGGGCGTGGGCAAGACCTCACTCGGCAGCAGCATCGCGCGGGCGCTGGGACGGGTGTTTGGCCGGGTCAGTCTGGGCGGCGTGCACGACGAAGCCGAAATCCGCGGCCATCGCCGCACCTATATCGGTGCCCTGCCCGGCAACATCATTCAGGCGCTGCGCAAGGCCGGCACCCGCAACCCGGTGTTGATGCTCGACGAAATCGACAAGCTGGGCGCCGGCGGTTTTCACGGCGACCCCGCCTCGGCCCTGCTTGAAGTGCTGGATCCCGAGCAGAACGCGAGCTTCCTCGACAACTATCTGGGGGTGTCCTTCGACCTGTCGAAAGTCATGTTTCTCGGTACGGCCAACCTGCTGGACGGCATTCCGCCGGCGCTGCGCGACCGGATGGAGATCATCCCGCTGCCGGGCTACAGCCAGGAAGAGAAGCTCGAGATCGCGCGGCGCTATCTGGTGCCGCGCCAACGGCTGGCCAACGGCGTCGACTGCAGCAACGGGGAACTCTCCGACGCGCTGATCAGCGCGCTGATCGGCGGCTACACGCGCGAGGCCGGCGTGCGTCAGCTGGAGCGTGAAATTGGCGCGGTGCTGCGACACCAGGCGGTGCGGCTGGCCGAAGGCGAGGCGCTGGGCCCCGCGCTGGCGGTGCCGGATCTCGACAGCATCCTGGGCCCGCCGCTGTATGAAAACGAAGTCGCGATGCGGACCTCGGTGCCCGGCGTTGCCACCGGGCTCGCGTGGACGCCGGCCGGCGGCGACATCCTGTTCATCGAAGCGACCCGCGTGCCGGGCAGCGGCAAGCTGCTGCTCACCGGTCAGCTCGGGGAGGTGATGAAAGAAAGCGCGCAAGCCGCGCTGTCGGCGGCCAAGGCCCAGCTTGAGCCGCTCGGCTTGCCGGTCGACCTGCTGGAGCACAGCGACCTGCACATCCACGTCCCGGCCGGGGCCACCCCGAAAGACGGGCCCAGCGCCGGCGTTGCCATTTATGTCGCGCTGATTTCGCTCTTCACGGGCCGCGCGCTGCGGCCCGATGTGGCCATGACCGGCGAAATCAGCCTGCGGGGTCTGGTGCTGCCGGTCGGCGGGGTCAAGGAGAAAGTGCTGGCCGCCAGACGCGCCGGGATCAGCACGGTGCTGCTGCCGGCGCGCAACCGGCGGGATCTGGATGAAGTGCCGGCGGCGCTGCGCGAGCAGCTGCACTTCGTATGGCTGGACCACGTCGCCCAGGCCGTGGCCGCTGCCTTCGATGAACCCGTCAACGCGCATGCCGCCTGATTCCCCGCCCGCAGTGCTGGAGTAAACACCGTGCAAATCCCGCTGGAAATTACGTTTCACAACGTCGAACACTCCGATGCCGTCGAAGCGCGGGCCAGAACGCTGGCCGCGCGCCTGGAGCGCTACTGCGGCCAGATCACCCGCTGTCGGATCGCGATCGAGCAAACCCACAAGCACCATAAGCACGGCAACCACTACCGCGTGCGCATCGACGTTACCGTGCCCACGCTGGAACTGGTCGCCGCGCGCGACCCGACCGAACATCACGCCCATGCCAATGTGTACATCGCGCTGCGCGATGCCTTCGCGGCCATGCGACGCCAGTTGCAGGGCTACGGCCAGCGTCGGCGGGGCAAGCTCAGATGGCATCCGGCAGCACCCATCGCCTATGTGGCAGAACTATTCCCGGCGCAGGACTTCGGCCGGCTCGCCACCGACGGCGGGCGGCTGATCTACTTCCACCGCAACAGCGTGGCGCACGGCGGCTTCGACGCGCTGACCACCGGCGACGAAGTGCGGTTCGTGGAAACCAGCGGCGATGAGGGTCCTCAGGCGAGCGCGGTACACCCCACCGGCACACGCCATGGCGTCGACTGAGGCAGGCACCACGACCGAGTCTGCCGTGCTGGCTTTGATGAGCCTGCCCGACAGCTACCCCGACGCCACCTCGCGGGTGACGCAAGTGGACACCCATCTGTCCCGGGTTTTCCTGACCGACGACTGCGCCTACAAACTGAAAAAGCCGCTTAAACGGCCGTTTCTCGACCTCTCAACGCTGGCCGCGCGCGAGCGCAACTGTCGCGCCGAACTGCGGCTCAATCGCCGGCTGGCCGAGGAGGTCTATCTGGCGGTGGTGCCGGTGGTGCGCACCGCCGAGGGCGGGCTGCGGCTGGGCGGGCCGGGCGCGGCGGTGGAATGGACGGTCAAGATGCGCCGCCTGCCCGCGGCCCACATGCTGGATGTGGCGATTCGGCGCGGCACGGCCGATTTGGCGCGCCTGCGGGCGGTGGCGGCGCGTCTATGCCGCTTTCATCGCCAAGCCCGGCGGGTCGCGCAGGACGGCGCGACGCTGCGCGCCACGCAGCGTGCCGCGCTCGCGGCCAATCTGGCGGCGCTCGACGGCGGCAGCTACGGGCTGGACCGCGCCACGCTGCACACCACCGCCGACCAGCTCGGAGCCTACCTGCTGGCGCGTGCCGAGATTTTCGACGCGCGTGCCCGTCAGGGTCAGATCGTCGAGGGCCACGGCGACCTGCGCCCGGAGCACGTCTACCTGGGTCCGCCGCCGCTGTTCATCGACTGCCTGGAGTTCAGTCACGCGCTGCGCCTGCTCGACCCGCTGGAGGAGCTGGCCTGTCTTGGCCTCGAATGCGAGTTCGTCGGCGCGGCCTGGGTGGGCCGCTTCGTGCACGGCGTGTACGCGCTGGAATGCCAGGACCCGGCGCCGGCTTCTCTGAGCGCCTTCTACGGCGGGATGCGCGGGCTGCTGCGCGCCAAACTCTGCGCCTGGCATGTGCATGACTTGCCGCCCGCGGTGCACGCGCACTGGCTGGCGCGCGCGGCGCGCTATCTGGCGCTGGCCAGTGCCCACGCCGCGCACTGCGCGGATGCGCTCTCAGCCCAGTAGATCGGTCAGCGAGCGACCTTCGTGCAGCCGTCGGATCGCGGCCGCCACCAGCGGTGCAGCGGAGAGCTGCTGCAGGCGGGTGCCCAGCGCCGCCGGCAGCGGCACCCCGCTGACCGTGTCGGTGATCAGCAAGCCGTCGATCGGCATGACGGCGAACAGGCTCGCCGCCTGTGCCGAAAAAATACCGTGGGTGGCGCAGGCGTACACCGCGCTCGCGCCATGCGCCCGGCAGGCCCGCACCGCGCGGTCGAGTGTGGTGCCGGTGCTGATGAGGTCATCGATCAGGATGGCCACCCGGTCGGCCACGTCACCCGCCAGGTGGTCGCCGCTGACGACCCCACCGCTGCGTCGTTTTTCCATGATGGCGCGCGCCACCGGCCGACCCAGCACCCGCTCCAGCCGCCCGCGCAAGGCTTCGGCGCGCAGCATGCCGCCGCTGTCCGGCGCCACCACCGCGACCTGGCGCGGCCCCAGCCATTCGGCCAGCGCGGGCGCGAATAGACTGACGGCCGAAAGATCCTCGGCCGGAATCCGGAAAGCGTTCTGGAAGGCCGCGAGGTTGTGCACGTCGCTGGTGACCACGCGCGCGATGCCCATGGCCTCCACCACCTGCGCGAGATAGCGCAAGGACACCGGGTCGCGCGGCTGGCTGCGCCGATCTTTCCGCGCATAGCAGAGATACGGCGCGACCAGCGTGATGCGGGCCGCGCCGGCATCACGCAGCGCGCCAGCCAGCCACAGCAGGCGCACCAGCTTGTCGTTGGGGCTGTGTCGCCAGTCGCGGTAAATGGCCTGCACCAGATAGACGTCGCGCTCGCGCACGCATTCCAGCGGACGCAGCTTGTGCTCGCCGTCTTCAAAGTCGCGCTCTTCAAGCGCTGCCAGCGGCTGCCCCAATACGCCGGCAACCGCCGCCCCGAACACCTTGCCGGTACCCGGCGCAAACACGCGCAGACCGCTGTCTGGCGCGCCGCTCAATGCGAATTCGCCACAACGGGACGCCGCAGGTGCAGTCGGTACCAGGCTTCGGCCAGCATCGCGACCTGATCGATCGCCGCCGGCAGGCCGAACGCCGTGCCAGCGCCGGCCACCGTGGTCACCGCATTGATCGCAGCCAGTTCGGCCGCCGCCTGCCGATTGATCGCCAGCGCCGAGCTGTCCTCTTCGCCGACCAGCATCAGCGTCGGCGCCTGCACCCGCCACAGGCTGCCGCCGGCCAAATCGGCGCGGCCGTCGCATACCACCAGCGCGGCCACGCCCTGCGGGCGCTCGGCGGCGGCCACCAGCGCGGCGGCCGCACCCGTATGTACGCCGAACAGTCCCAGCGGGAGTTCGCCCAGCGGCGCCTCCCGCCGACTCCAATCGACGGCATCGATCAGGCGCGCCGCCAGCCGGGGCACGTTAAAGCGGTGCTGGGCGGTGTCCCGATCCACGTTCTGCTCGGCCGGGGTCAACAAATCCAGCAACAAGGTCGCCAGTTGCGCCCGGTACAGCGCCGCCGCCAACCGGCGATTGCGCGGACTAAAACGCTCACTAGCGCTGGCATGGGCGCAAATCACCAGCCCCTGCGGCAGCGCCGGCAGGGTCAAGGCCGCAGCCAGCGTCACCCGGCCGTTACTGACCAACATTTCTCGAGCAGCCCCGGGGGCTACCGCATCAGACACGCTACGCTCGTCGAACATCGATCACGCTCCTGTGAGGTCTGTTTGCCCCCGTTCCGGTGGGCTGCTGGCCGGCTGGACCCGCCATGCGCGGGCCAGCAGCGCGACGACGGCCTCGTCCTGAACCTGGGGAAAATCCGCGTAGAACTGCGCGACGGCGCCGAAGGGCTCGGGGGTGGCCAGACAGACCAGCCCGTCGACCTTGGACGCCAGCGCGGCGCAGGCCCGGCGCGAAGCGACGGGCGCCGCCGCCCACAGTTGCGCCGGCCCGCCGGCCCGCACCGCTGCGACGGCCGCCTGCATGGTGGCGCCGGTGGCGATGCCATCGTCGACCAGCAGCACGCGGCGCCCGCGCCACACCGGCGGCGCCCGGTGGCCGCGATAGCACAGCGCGCGCCGTTCGAGTTCGGCGGCTTCCAGCGCCTCCAGCCGCGCCAGCGCGGCGTCGTCCAGCCCGGCCAGTGCCAGCAGAGCCGGGTTGAGCACGCGAAAGCCGCCGGCCGCGATGGCGCCCAGCGCGAGTTCCGGATCGCCGGGCATGCCGAGTTTGCGCACGAGCAAAAGGTCGAGCTCGGCGCCCATGGCCTGCGCGATCTCGAAGCCGACCGGCACCCCGCCGCGCGGTAGCGCCAGCACCAGCACATCCGGCCCCGCGCACTGCGGCCCCAGCGCGGAGGCCAGAGCGCGCCCCGCGGCTTCACGACTGGGCAGAGGCAACACGCAGCGCATGGGCAAGAAGTCCTTTTCGGGTCGTCAGCAGAGCTGTCTGTGTAGCAGGACTGACTGGCGGACAACTGACGCCGATCAGCCACCCACGCGACCAGCGGCCGGCGCTCGCATCCGACGTGGCGATAGGCGATTCTGTGACCATCAGAACAAGGCTGGAGGGGAGCACGAGATGGCCATCGAGATGACCGACATCACACTGAACTACATCACGATCGAAGCGGCGCGCCGGATGAGCGGGCTGCGCATCGTGCTCGGCGCCTACCCGATTCCGGGGCCTTGGCGGGAGTCCTGCAAAGGCGTTTTTCACGTCAAAGGCCTCAGCTACACGCCGGTCAAAAGCGCCAATGCCGACGCCTCGGATCTCGCCATCGGCATGCACGACACGCAAAGTGAACTCATCGCCTGGACCGGCCAGTCCAGCGCGCCGGTGGTGGCATGGAACGACGAGCGTCCGCGCTCGAACTGGCTGGAACAGCTGCATCTCGCCGAGCGCCTGAACCCCGAACCGCCGCTGATTCCGGCCAGCAGCGCAGACCGCATCACGATGTTCGGCATGGCCAACGAACTGCTGGGCGAGCAGGGGCTGGTGTGGCTGAAGCGGCTGCTGATGGTGCACGAGCCGCTGCAGGTGCTGGCGGCGGACGACCCGCAGCGCGGGTTCTTCGAGTTTCTGGGGCAGAAATACGGCTATACGCCGGCGGGTGCGGAGCGCTCGGCGGTGCTGATCACCGAAATCCTGGCGCGCTTCAGCGACCAGCTGGCGAGCCAGCAGGCGGCGGGGCGGCGCTATCTGATTGGCGACCGGCTCTCGGCGCTAGACATCTACTGGGCGGCGTCCTGCGGCCTGCTCGACCCCATGCCGCCCGAACGCTGCCCGATGGCGGACGCTTTCCGCGGCGCCTACGGCAACCGCGACCCGCGGATCGCCGCCGCGCTGACGCCGGCGCTGCGCGCGCATCGCGACTTCATCTACGACACCCACCTTGAAATGCCCATCGTCTTTTAGGTCGATGCCGCCTGCACGCTGCTGCCCTTCCGGCGGCAGCGCGCAGACCGGACCCGCCGCGCACCCAGGAATCACACTGCCCCATGACTCACGCCGCCCGCCCTCGCGTCCGCTCGCTGAATGCCACTCAAATCGACGACTTGCTGCACGGGCTGTCGCAGCCGGTACGGCTGGCCTCGATTTCGCCCCATGGCTATCCGCTGATTTCTACCCTGTGGTTCCTCTACGCCGAAGAGAAATTCTGGTGCATCACTCAGGCCAGCACGCTGATGCGGCGTAACCTCGCCGCCAACCCGCGCTGCGCGTTCGAGGTCACGCTGCGCGGCAAGCCGTGGCGCATCCTGCGCGGGCAGGGCAATGCGCGGCTTGATCTGGCCGACGGTGCGCGGGTGACCAACCTGATGATCGATCGCTATCTGGACGACCCGCAGGGGCCGGTGGCCGAAAAAATGCGGGCCCAGATCCCGACCGAGTACGCGATCTGCATCACGCCCCGCTGGGTGCGGGTACAGGGGCGAGCCTAGGCGCGGGACGGCGCGCTCATGCGTCGGCTGAAGTCCCAGCTGGTCAGGCGCTGCGGGGTGATTTCGAGCACCACTTCGCTGGCCACGCGCGAGCGCAGCCACTGACCTAGCCGCGGGTCGCGACCTTCCAGGTAGCGCTCGATCAGGGTATCGAGCAGTTCGGCGGCACCGGCCGCCAGCACCTGCGCCGTGCCAGTTCCGCTGACGCCCTGATAGGGCGGCGCGTTGACCGCCAGTTCTATCCCCACCCGCGGGTTGTGCCGCAGATGCTGACAGACCTGCGCCTGACGCTGGGTGCAACAGTAGAAGCGCCCGTCGCGATAGAGGAACCACAGCGAGGTGATGTGCGGGAAGCCCTCGGCGTCGATCGAGGAGACCCGCAGCGGCAGGCGGGAGGCGTCCAGAAACGTTTCGATTTCGGGGGCCTGCCAGCGGCTTTTGGCGCTCAGCACGGCATTAAGAGACGAGGAAACTGCAGAATCCTGCATGGTCGGGCGCGACTCGCTAGAGATGGAGCGCCGACCGTAGCACAAAGCCCGACCGGGGCGCCCGCGCGTATCGATAGCCACACGCCACTTGCTGGAGACCGCCATGAAACATCTGCCCTATCGCGCCACCACCGCCACCGGCGCGGTACTGGACATTAACTTCCCGCTGCACGCGGACACCGCCTCGGCGGTCACCGTGGGGCAATTGCTGGACAGCCTGCTGCGCACGCTCAGCCGGGAAATCAGCGTGCTGCCCAATGTGGCGAATGGCGACATTCTGCAGGCGCTGGCGATGGCGCTGGCGGTGCGGACCGGCATCATCCACGCGCCCCTGAGCCTGACCGCCGGCGAAACGCGCAAGCTGCTGGACCGCGCACTAGACGCCATGGCCGAGGCCGAACCGATGGGTCCGACACCGGGGCGGGCCTAGCTAGCGGGTGAATGTTCGAGACAGATTCGCGTTCCCGTGGGAGCGGCAACGCCGCGACACCAGCGGCTAGTCCACGACAGCCTCAGTCGGGGCAGGCAGCCCCTCCCACAAATAATGTCCAAGACAAATTCGGGCCCGTGGGAGCGGCAACGCCGCGACACCAGCGGCAAGTCAACGACAGCTTAATTCGGGGCAGGAAGCCCCTCCCACAAATACCGTTCGAAACAGATGAGCGCCTCTGTAGACGGCGCGTGCGCCGCGATGCGCCCCGGCACCTTCGCCCCCATCGCAGCCGACCCGGCGCTAACGCGGCTGACTAAACGCGGCGCTCAACTGCTGGCCAAGGGCGTCGCCCGCGGTCCAGGCCCATTCGACGCGGGGCCCTAGCCGCCAGTCGCCGCACACGCCCAAGCCCAGCGCGGGGTCAAATCCACAGGGGGTGCCGGCGGCCTGCTCGACCAGCGCGTAGCGCCAGCGATGCAGACTTGCCGCCAGCGGTGGGCCGAGCCCAGGACAGTAGCGCGAGAGTTCTGCCAGTAATGTCGCTTCAACCACCGCCGGCGGGTCTTCCAGATGGGCCCGCGACCACTCGGGCGAAGCGTGCACCACCAGCGCTGCGCCATCGCGCGCGCGGGCCAGCCAGCCGAGCGCCGCGCCCGCCGCCGGCCGCAGCCCCTGCCAGTCGGGCCACCCGGCCTCCGGCGCGAATGCAAACAAGCCGGCCCAGCAGGGCGCGGTCCGCGCGGCGGCGGCGCTGGCGGCGAGGTCCGGCGCGACGTCGGCCAGCAGGCCAGCGGTCTGCTCGGCAGGCAGGGCGACCGCGACCGCGGCAAAGCCCTCGTGGCTGGCCTGCGCCTTGAAATGCAGCACCCAGCCGGTGGACCTGCGCTCGAGTGCACTGACTTCGGCCTCGCAGTGGACCGTCAGATCCTGCGCCAGATAGCGGGCCAGATCGTTCATGCCGGGATGACCGAGATAGCGGGCCTCAGCACGGCCGGGGTCAGGCGCACGCTGGTCGAGCACCCGGCCAGACCACGGGCGCAACGCGCCGGCCTCAAGCAGCCGCCCGCAGAGTGCCAGAAAGGCCGGGGTGCGCGCGGTGAAATACTGCGCGCCGTGATCAAGCAGCGCCTCGCCCGTCGCCCAGACAAGCCGGCGGGTGGCGAGCCGCCCGCCGGGGCGGCGGCCTTTGTCGAACAGGGTGACCGCGAGCCCGGCCGCGCGCAGGCGTTGCGCGCAGGCCAGTCCGGCCAGTCCGGCGCCAATCACCGCAATATGAGGCGTTTTCACGGGTTGCGGACTCAGTCCGCTGCTGTGGAAAGAATTTCTCGCAAGGGGCGCGGCCGGCCCACGCCGTAACCCTGCACGCAGTCGACGCCCAGTTCGGCCAGTTTCGCGCGGATCTGGTCGTTCTCCACGAACTCGGCGATGGTGGTTTTACCCAGCGTCTTGCCGACTTCGTTGATCGCGCGCACCAGCGCGTAGTCCACCGGGTCGCTCAGCAGGTCGCGAATAAAGACGCCGTCTATCTTCAAGTGGTCGACCGGGAGTTGCTTCAGATAGCCGAAGGATGACAGGCCGCTGCCAAAATCGTCCAGCGAGAACTTGCAGCCCAGGGCGCGCAGTTCGCGGATGAAGTTTTCGGCCGCACCAATGTTGGCGATCGCCGCCGTTTCGGTGATTTCAAAACAGATGCGTGACGCGCGTGGCCCCAGCCGGCGCATCGCGTCGCGCAGGAATTCAAAAAATTCCTCGTTGGTCAGCGACTGGCCAGAGAGGTTGATGCCGCAAACATCGACCTGCGCCGCCAGTGCCGGCTCTTCCTCGAAGCTGCGCAGGATCCGCTCGACCACCCAGCGGTCGATGCGCGTGATGATGTGATAGCGCTCGGCCGGCGGCAGGAACGCGCCGGGCGGCACCAGCCGGCCGTCTTCCTCGCGCAGTCGCAGCAGCAGTTCGATGTGGCGCTCCTTGCGCCCGCCGGGCACGGTGGCTTCGATCGGCTGGTAGAAAAGCTCCAGCCGGTCGTCGTCGATTGCCCGGTTGATGCGCTCGACCCAGGCCATTTCGCTCTGCCGGGTCGCCAGTTCCTGATCGCTGGGCCCGTAGGTATGGACCCGGTTGCGCCCCTGCTCCTTGGCCACGAAGCAGGCGGCATCAGCCGCCGACAGCAGGTCGGCCACTTTCTCCAGCCCGCTGCTGACCGGCACCAGCCCGATGCTGGCGCTGACCCGGAACCGCTTCTCGCCCCAGCTGAAGGTGATGTCCTCCAGCGCCTTGCGCACCGCCTGCGCGGTGCGCTGTGCCTGCTCAACGGTGCAGTACTCCATCAAGAGCACGAATTCGTCGCCGCCCATGCGGGCGATGGTGTCGGTCTTGCGCGCCACGGTGCCGAGCGTGGCGGCGATCTGGCGAAGCAGCTGGTCGCCGGCCGCATGCCCGCAGGTGTCGTTGACCACCTTGAACTGGTCGAGATCGAAATAGCACACGGCGTGCGGCACGCCCTGATCGCGGGCCCGTTGCAGGGCAGCTTCCAGCCGTTCCTCGAACTCTCGCCGGTTGTAGAGCCCGGTCAATTCGTCGTGCCGCGCCTGATAGAGCAGCCGGGAAGACATTTCGCGGGCGCCCGTGACGTCCACGAACTGGGCAATCTGGGCCTGCGGATCGCCATCTTCGTCCAGTCTGGCGAAGGACACGTTGAGCCAGCGGCGCTGCCCGTCGGCGGCATCGAAGGGATATTCGCGCATCATCCCGACGGCCAGATCGCGCATCGCCGCCATCCGCTCCAAGGGGTCGAGGTCGACGCTCAGCAAACCGCTGAGCGTGCGTCCGTTGAGATCCTCGCGCGCGAAACCCAGCACGTTTGCCAGCGCGAGGTTCACTTCGCTCAGCACCGTGCCATCGGTGAAGCTCATCCCGATCGAGGACTGCACAAAGGCGTGGCGGAAACGGGCCTCCATGCGCTGACGGCCTTCCATTTCTTCCTGCATCAGGGCGTTGCTGGCGCGCAGGGCCTTGTTGGATTCCTGCAGTTCTTCGTTCAGCTTTGTGTTGGTGCGGGCCAGCGTCCAGCCTTCAAACAGGGCCTTGCGGTAATTTTGAGCGATCGACTGCAACAGCAAGGCGCCGATTGCCGCCATGGCGGCAATGGGTTTGTACGCAGAATCGTCGCGAAGGGCGAAGTCGAGCACCATCGGCAGGATGAGCAGGGCCAGATAGCTCCGAAACAGCCACAGCATGGGCGACACGACGACCACGGCACCGGTCGCAATCCCGACCAGAACCAGCACCAAAATCAGGTTGTGCTCGTAGGTCGCCGGACGCCCCAGCCACCAGGTACTTATCCCCCACATCAGGGCGGAGAGCAGCGTACCGACGCAGAAGACGGCAACCCATGCGCGGGAGCGTTCGTGCCCTTGGGTCAGATAGCGATGCACGGCCAGCACACGCATGGCGCTCAGCGCGCCGAGCAAGCCCATCCACCACCACAAGCGCTCGCCGCTTCCGCCCCCGCCACTCAGCAGCCAGGTCACCCCCATGGCCATGGTCAGGGTGCCCGCGGCGGCGCGGGTGCCCAGCCCCATCAAGAGGCCGGTCTGGTGACGCAGGAAAACGGAGTAGTCGACAGAACGGCTCATGCGGCAGCGTAGTGGCGGTCAGCATCTTCTGGGAGAGAACGTAAAAGCGGCCGCGATGAGGCTTTCTTGATGGCGATTCGCGGCCCCTTAACGCCACCCGCCGGCGCGCCGCATGAGATGCGCGCGGACCGCCTCGCCGAAGGCGTCGAAGAGCTTCAGCGAGACCGGGTTTTCGCTGGCCCGGTACTCCGGGTGCCACTGGGTGGCGCACACAAAGCCGCGCGCGTCGCGCACCGTCACCGCTTCGATGATGCCGTCGGGCGCGGTCGCTTCTACCACCAGCGCGGGGGCAAGTTCGCGGATCCCCTGCCGGTGGATGGAATTGACCAGGACCTCGTCGGTTTCCAGCAGCCGGTGCAGCCAGCCGCCCGGCGCGACGCGTACCGGGTGTGCCGGCCCGTAGCGCACCTCCACCGGCTGACCTTTGGGCGCACGGTGGTCGAGCCGCCCCGGGCCGCGCTGGAGTTCGGTTTCCAGCGTGCCGCCCAGCGCGACGTTCAGTTCCTGAAAGCCGCGACAGATGCAGAACAGCGGGATGCCGCGGGCCAGACAGCGGCGGATGAGGTTCAGCGTCAGGTCATCACGATGGAAGTCGTAGGGCTCATGGTCAGCCGTCGCCGCCTCGCCGTAACGCGGCGGGTGGACGTTCGACACCGCGCCGGTCATCACAATGCCGTCGACGTGGTCCAGCAGGTGGTCAAGGTCGACGGCGTCCGCCAACGCCGGGATCATCACCGGCACGCACTGGGCGACCTCGGCCACCGCGCGCACGTATTTGTCGCCAATGGAGTGATACAGAAAGCCGCCGTTTTCGTGGGTGTCGGCGGGCAGGCCGACCAGCGGCCGCAGCACAGGACTCATTGTCTTCTCCTTCAGCTTGCGTCCCGGGCCGGCCCCGGGCGCCATGTAAGCAGTCGTCGTTCGGCCTGACTGACCAGCGCATCCAGCGCCAGCGCGCAGACGGTGAGGATAGCGATCCCGGCGAACACGCTGTTGATATCGAAACTGCCTTCGGCCTGCAGGATAAGGTAGCCAACGCCCTGCGCCGAGCCGAGATATTCGCCCACCACCGCGCCGACGAAGGCCATGCCCACCGCCGTGTGCAGGCTGGAAAACACCCAGCTGGTGGCCGACGGCCAGTAGACGTGGCGAATCAGCTGACGCGGGCTGGCGCCCAACATGCGCGCATTGGCAATCAGCAGCGGGTTCACGTCTTTCACGCCCTGATAGACGTTGAAGAACACCACGAAAAACACCAGCGTCACGCCCAGCGCCACCTTCGACGCTATGCCCAGCCCGAACCAGGTCGCAAAAATCGGCGCCAGCACCACCCGCGGCATCGCGTTGACCGCCTTGATGAACGGATCGAGCAGCGCCGCCAGCCGCGGACTCAAGCCCAGCGCGAGCCCCGAGCCCACGCCCAGCAGCGTGCCGCTGACAAAGGCCAGCGCGGTTTCGAGCAGCGTGACCCCGAGGTGGCGAAAAATCATGCCGCTGCCAAACCACTCCACCAGCACTGCCGCCACCTTCAGCGGCTCGCCGAAGAAAAACGATGAAATCAGCCCGCGGGTGCTCAGGACATGCCAGGCCAGCAGCAGGGCGACGAGCAGGGCGAGGCGCGCCAGCAAGAGCTTCATGCCGGGTCGACCTGCAAGGCCGCCTGACTTTTCTGCACCTCGCCACGCAGCAGCTGCCAGATCTGGTGATGCAGTTCGACGAAGCGCGGCGAGAGCCGAATCTCCGCCACGTCGCGCGGGCGCGGCAGGTCGATGGCGAACTCCCCCACCGGCCGGCTCGCCGGCCCGGCGGACATCACCACCACCCGGTCGCCCAGCGCAATCGCTTCTTCCAGATCGTGGGTAATGAACACCACCGCGCGCGGCCGGCTGGCCCATAGCGCCAGCAGCTCGTTTTCCATCAGGCTGCGGGTCTGGATGTCGAGCGCAGAGAAGGGTTCGTCCATCAGCAGCAGATCAGGATCCAGCACCAGCGTCTGCGCCAGGGCCACGCGCTTTTTCATGCCGCCGGAAAGTTGATGCGGGTAGCGCGTGGCCGCCGCGGCCAGACCGACGCGCGCCAGCCAGTCGCGGGCGGCGCCGCGTGCCTCGGTCAGCGGCAGGCCGCGAAACTGCAAGCCTGCCGCGACGTTATCGAGCGCGGTGCGCCAGGGCAGCAGCGCGTCGGCCTGAAAGAGATAGCCCGCGCGGCGGTTAAGCCCGGTCAGCGGCGCGCCGAAG
>JAURHQ010000350.1 GCA_030833185.1 Gammaproteobacteria bacterium
AGCGCGGGGGGCCGTCGGCCGCGGCGGCCGCCTTGCCTTTGTACGGGTCGGGCACGTTGAACCGCCGGCACAGCAGGGGGGGCGGGCGCCAGTCTTCCACCGTGCGAGGCGGGCGGGCGGCGTGCGTGGGTGGCGGCGGCGGGAGGCGGAGAACCACCGCCACCGACAGGCGCTGAATGGTGCCCAGCGAATGCTTGGTGTGGCTGATGGTGCGGTCGACTTCGTAGTTGCGCGTGGTTTCGTTACGTTTGGTACTGGGCGCGGCCGCCTTGGTCTGGGCCTGAGCTGCCGCGCCCGGCGCCGCGGCCGGGGTTGCACCCGGAACGGCCGGTGTGGGCGGGTTGAGCTGCTCGGGCGCGGTGGCCTCGCCCGGCGGTGCGTTGGACAAGGCGCCGGGCACGCCGCCAACCCCGCCGCCGGTGCGCTCCTCTTCCAGCGAACGTTCGCTACGGACCGCCGGCAAGTCGGGGTTGAAGCTTTCGCGGGTTTGTTCGGTTGCGGTGAAGTCGAGATCGGCGGTGACTTCGGCGCGCACGCCGTCGGGCCCCACGAAGGGCGTCAGAATGGCCTGAATCCGGTCGGTGTAAGACTGCTCAAGCTTGCGCGTGTAGTCGAACCGGCGGGTGGTCAGCGCCATGCCCTCGTCGCGCTTTTCATCGGTCAGCAAATTGCCCCGGCTGTCGATCACGGTCACCCGTGAGGACGGCAGGCTGGGCACACTGGCCGACACCAGATGCGTGATCGCCGCGACCTGCTCCGGCTCGAGCGGGCGGGCGCCGAACAGGTCGACGATCACCGACGCGCTGGGCTCGCGCCGGGTCCGGCTGAACACCGACTCCGCCGGCAAGGCCAGATGGACCCGCGCCGCCCGCACGTTATCGATCCGACCAATCGAGCGCGACAGCTCGCCTTCGATTGCGTGCTGATAGCGGGCCTTCTCCATGAACTGGCTGGTACCGAAAGCCTGCTCCTCATTCAGGCTCTCAAAGCCGCGCGAATTGCCTTTGGGCAAGCCGGCGGCGGCCAGCTGCATGCGGGCATCGTCAGCTTTGGCCGCGTCCACCAGCACCGCGCCGGCGCCGGGCTCGACGCGATAAGGGATCTGGCCGGTCTTGAGGGTTTCGACGATCTGGGTCAGGTCGCGGTCGGATAAATCGGAATAGAGCATGGTGAAGTGCGGCGTGCGCGACCACATCACCACGTACACGCCCAGCGCCACCGCTGCCGCAATGCCCACCAGCACCCCGGCCTGGCGCAGCAGCGCCATGGGCGAGTTCTGTTGTACATAAATCGTTGCTTCAGCCATGACTTAACCTCTGTTCGGGAGATCCGGAGCGCAGTCGCGCTCAGATCGGCATGTTCATGATTTCCTGGTAGGCGCTGACCAGCTTGTTTCTGACCTGGGTCGCTGCCTGGAACGAGACGTTCGATTTCTGCATCGAAATCATCACCTGCGAGAGATCGACCGACGGGTCACCGGCGTCGAAACGGGTCGCGAGCGAGCGCGCCGTTTGCTGGGTGTTGTTCACGCTGTCGAGCGCGCCGCGTAGCACCCGGCTGAAATCAACGCCGCCGCTCGCCTTGGGGCTGACCGTTTCACTGACCCCACCCTGCGCGCGCGCTGCCAGCGCGCGCATTTGCAGAAGTAGTCCGTTGCCGTCGATTGCGTTCATCCGCGTCTCTCCCTTCCGTCTTACTGTCCCGGCACGTCGATGCCGAGTTCACGCAGTCTGGCCAGCTTGTAGCGCAGCGTGCGCGGGCTGATGCCCAGCTTCTCCGCCGCGTACTTCCGGCTGCCGTGGCCTTCGGCCAGCGCGTCAAGAATCAGTCGGCGCTCATGGTCCCGCAGGCCGTCGCCCAGCGAGTCCTGGGCGTCTTCATCTTCGTCGTCCTCGTCCGGCAGCACGGGCGCCTGCGCGAGTTGCTGCGGGGCGCTCATCAAGGGCTGCATCGCCGGCTCAAACATCAGGTCTTCCGCTTCCACCGTGCCGCCGTTGTGAATCACCAGGGCGCGCTGCATGACGTTATCGAGTTCCCGCACATTGCCCGGCCAGGACCAGGTCTGAAGCGCCGCCGCCGCCCCGCCGCTCAGCTGCGGGATTGGCAGATTCGTCTTCTCCGCACTACGCCCAAGCAGAAATCGGGCCAGCGGCACGATGTCGGCCGGGCGCTGGCGCAACGGCGGCACGGCGAGGGGAAAAACGTTCAGGCGGTAGTAGAGATCTTCGCGGAAACGTCCGGCACGGACTTCGGCGGCCAGGTCGCGGTTGGAGGTCGCTACCACCCGCACGTCGAGCTTGATCAGCTCCTGACTGCCGAGGCGCTCCACGACCCGCTCCTGCAACACACGCAGGAGCTTGGCCTGCAGGGGCAGGCTCATTTCCGAGACTTCGTCGAGCAACAGGCTGCTGCCCTGAGCCTGTTCGAACTTGCCCGGATAGGCCTTGTGCGCGCCGGTAAAGGCGCCCTTCTCGTGGCCAAATAATTCGCTTTCCATGAGCTCGGCCGGCAAGGACGCGCAATCGATGTGCACAAACGGTTTGTCTTTGTTTGGGCAAGACGCATGCAACAAGCGAGCGGCCACATCCTTACCGGTGCCGGTTTCACCACTGATTAACAAAGTGGGCGGCACCACG
>JAURHQ010000351.1 GCA_030833185.1 Gammaproteobacteria bacterium
AGGGATCCTGGTGCATTACCCTGTCGTGACGCCTCAGCGTTTCATTGTTGATTGCTTCGAAGGCGAAAATTTCGATCTCACTGTAGGGTCGACCGGTCACCTCGGAAATTAATGCAAACAGATAGCGGAGATTGCGCTGCTCCAGGTCGTACGTGAAATTTGTCACCTCCCGAGATTCCTTCAACCATCGCCATGCAGATGGAATCGAAGAAAAAATTGAACGCGCAGCTAAATTGCATCGATATAGAAAAAGAACCGCTGGCCCAAGAACCGGCAAAGAAACAACAAGTTTTCGACTCTTTCTCACCGAACGACTCCGGAATTGCGTGAGGCAGTAACGCTTGCGGCTAAAGCAATTAGCCCAAAAACTTTTACGGCATTGTGATGACAGGTCGGGGACTGACGCCAGTGCCCTCATCGGAATCAGATGGATCAATCTGAAGGCGCGCTACTGACAGGGTGTCGTCAGGAGTTGAAAGCAACCCGTGCTTCCCTGCCAACCCAATTGCGCTGACGCGAGGGGTTAGTGGAACTCAGCGGCCCACTCACCGCTGGCCTTACTGCTGCGCAGAATTGGCGGCGCCCTACGCTTTCCTGATACCGACGCCGCCGCTCACTCCGACCGCCGCTGTGCGCAGTGCATTTGCCGCTTCCGCGAAGTCCTCATCCCCCACCCAGCGCCGTTCACGCACAAAAATCCCGTGGGCGCGGCGCAGGCATTCTTCATCCAGACACGGCCCCTGCGTGTGCCACAACCGCCTCAGCATCACATCGCTGAAGCTGACGGCGGCCTGCTCTCTTTGCGCGTAGACCAGTTCGGCGCCCAGCATCGGCCGATGCGGGCAGAGCGGCTCAGCCCAGGCGGGCTCTTCCTCACACAAGCGACGTACGGCTATGGCCTCGCAGCCGTGGCGCGCCCACAGCGGATCATCAGGACAAGCCGGGCCCTCGCCGCCGGGCAGGGCGCGCTCTCGCGACGGCGACCCGGCGGAGCACGTCGAGAACAGCTGGTTGATGCTGCGTTCGGCGAGCGCGCGATGGGTAGTCAGCTTCCCGCCCACGATGGTGTGGAGCTTGCCGCCGGGCAGCCTTTCGGTCACCAGAAACGCCTCGCGGTTGAGCGCGCCCGGAGGCCCGTTGCCGGCCGGCAGCGCGCGTAAGCCACACCACGCGTGGCGCACGTCCTGCCGCGTGGGCGCGGGGTCGAGCAGCCAGGCGAGGGCGTCGAGCACATAGCGCACGTCTGCCTCGGGCACATCCGGCTCGGCCTCGCCAACCGGCTGGTCGACGTCGGTGGTGCCGCAAATCGTGCCGTCGGTATGGGGAATGACGAACTGGATGCGCCCGTCGGGCAGAAACGCGGCCAGCGCGCGATCGGTGGGGCGCGGCGGCAGCACCAGATGGCTGCCGCGCGTGGTGCGGACGAGGTCTTTGCCGTCCTGACCGAGCAAACGCCGCACGGCATCGGCGCGGGGCCCGGCCGCGTTCATAACCTGCCGGGCATGCACCGTGATCTCGGTATCGCCGAGCCGGTCGGCAAGCCGGAGCCCACCGCCGGCCGCCAGCCCCACGAGCGCGCAGTGGTTGATGAGCCGGGCGCCGGCACGGGCGGCGTCCTCCAGATTGGCCAGCGTAAGCCGGCCGTCGACCGTCGCGGCGTCGTAGAACTGCAGGGCGCCGCGCAGTCCGCGGCTGCGCAGGTCGGGAAACGCCGCCACGGCCGCGCGCGCCGACAGCACGCCGGGGCCCGGCAAGCGGCTGCGCCCGGCCAGCAGCCGGTAGGCCTGCATACCCAACCAGCCCGCCAAGCGGCTGCCGCTGCTGTCATCAAAGAAGGGCATCAGCATCGCCTGCGGCCACACCAGATGCGGCGCCAGACGCAGCAGCCGCTCGCGCTCCTGCAGCGCTTCGCGAACCAGCGCCACATGGCCTTCGCGCAGATAGCGGAGCCCGCCGTGGATCAGGCGGCTGCTGCGCGAACTGGTGCCGCCGGCAAAGTCCTCTGCCTCCACCAGCAGCACGCTTAAGCCGCGGAGCGCGGCCTCGCGGGCGACGGCCGCACCTTGAATGCCGCCGCCGACGACCAGCAGGTCAAAACGATGGCCGTTTAGCGTGGAAGGCGTGGTTCGCTGCATGGCCGATTGTGGTCACGCCCTTGGGCCCGTCGCAACCGACGAGACGGCGGTGACCGTGGCGTCACGTTTCCTGCCACCACCGCAACCGACTTCGCTACAGTGCTGGCCATCCCCAGATCGGAGGCTACGCCGTGAATCACGTCCTCAGCACTACCCTTTTCGCGCTCGGCCTGTTTCTGTCGATTCTGGCCGCGCTGGCCATCGGACGGCGCATTGGGCTTGCGGTCCGCGCGCGCCATCCGGGGCAAGAAATCAAAGGCAGCAGCGCCGCAGAGGGCGCGGTGTTCGGGCTGCTGGGGCTGCTGATTGCGTTTACTTTTTCCGGCGCGGCCAGCCGGTTTGAAGACCGTCGACACCTTATTACCGAGGAAGCCAACGCCATCGGCACGGCCTGGCTGCGCGTGGACCTGCTGCCCGCCGCCAGCGCGAGCGCGGTACGGGCGCAGATGCGGCAGTATCTCGACGCACGCATTGCGACC
>JAURHQ010000352.1 GCA_030833185.1 Gammaproteobacteria bacterium
GCTTCGTAGTCGAGAAACTCGGCTTCAACCGGCGCGCCCGAAAACGGAAACACGATCACATGTTCAAAGCGATGCAGGCCTTCAATCTGGCGGTAGAGCGGCAGCAGGATGTCGTCGATGATCAACACCCGGTCGGCGGCATCCTGCGCGATAAAGCCCAGTTCCGCCGGCGAGAGCCGCAGGTTTAGCGTGTGCATCACCGCGCCCGCCGCCGGAATGCCGAAATAGCACTCGAGATGGGCGTGATGATTCCAGCACAGCGTCGCCACCCGGTCGCCCTTCTGAATCCCAAGCTGCTGCAGGGCCGACGCCAGCGCGCGGGTGCGCCGGTAGTACTCGCCATAGGTGTGCGTGCGCAGGGATTTATCCGGCAGCCGGGAGACGATCTCCTGGTCGGCGAACAGTTTGCCGGCCCGCTCCAGAAACTGGTTGAGCGACAGCGGCACATCCATCATGGTCGAAATCATCACTTGCTCTCCTCGTCGGGCGCCGCACGTGCGCCGCTGGTTCTCGTTTTAGTTTGATGGCGGGTCAAGCTCGGACAACCAGCAGGCCTGTTGTCCAACCCAGTCCCAGGGTTCGAGCGACCGGTGCGCGGCATGCAGCGCGGCGATGCGGGTCGCAATTTCCGGCGCGAACGGGCAACTGCGCCGGGCGTCCAGATCAAAACTGATGGCCATGCTTTCGCGGGTGGCGATCCAGTCGTCGCCCCGGGCCAGCACCTGCGCGATATGCAGCCGTTTGGCGTCTACCTCGAAAAGCCGGCTCTCCACGCGCAGCACTTCGCCGCGTCGCGCAGACCCCAGCAGGCTAAGCCGCGCCTCCAGCGCCACCGTCGACTGCCGTCGCGCGGCGCGCCATGCGGCATCAAGCCCGAAGGCGGCCTTCAGGTCGTCGATCGAACCGTCGAACGCGGCGGTGTAGAAGGCCGGACGCAACTCGTCGCTCGCATCCACCCACGCCGCCTGGATGGTCACCGCAGAAAGTATCCGGCCGGATTGCTCAGTCATCGTTACGCCCAACGGACGGCCCCGGGATCGGTCGCCCGTAATCAAGTGTGGTGACGACCGGTCGCGCGGGACCCATTCAACGTCGCCTGAAAGCCGGATGGTCGCACGCCGGCCGGCGCGGCGACCAGTCCGCGGTGGCTTACGGATCGCTGGGCAAGGTGTCTTTCAAGGCCGGGATTTCATCAGTCGGAAACCACGGCCGGATGGCCTTTTCGCCGTACAGGCTTTCCTGTTCGTCAATCCGCCAGCGGCCGTCGGCCAACACGACGGTGTACACCTCGAACTCGGTGCTGCCCTGGTTGTTCAGCACGTCGGCCGCGTGCAGCACGTTAGGCACTTTGGCGCTCGCCGCGCATTCCAATGCGCTTAATCGCTCGCGCTGCGCGGGGCGCACGTCCAATTCGCCTATCGAAACGCCGCCCATCTCGAACATTTTCTGCTGGAGCGCGGCCCAGTCGGCGCGCGGCTTGCCGTCGGTCATACGCGCAGTGACAAAATCGAAGGCGTCGCTGAAGCGCTTGTCCTTCATCGCCTGCAGATAAGCCTTTACAGCCGCCTGCGGCGCCGGATCGCTGGTGCACTGCTGGCCGCGCCACCAGACGCTGCCCACGCCGAGAAAGACGAGCAATACCGCGACCAAGCCTGCTTTTTTCATGTTCTGGCTCCCCTTGCGTAGAGGCCCGCTCGAACGGGCTTTTTGTGCTTCTGCCGGCGCGGCACCAAGGGCACCGCCCGCGGCCGATCATGGCACGCCTGCGCGGTCGGCTCACGGCCGCGAGACGTCCGGCTCGCCTTTCAGATAGAAGCGGAGCAGCCGGCGCGCCCAGGCGCCCGCGTAGTCCACACCAATTCGTGGTCTGCTCACAACCTGTGACGGCCGCACCGCCGGCCCGGCGCGCAGATACAGCGTCTCGCCCAGCAGGTCGAGCCCGTTATGCCGGCGGTCGATGCCCATCGCCTTGCACAGCAGGCCGGGCCCCGCGGTGCGGCCGGGCAGCGGGCCAACCGGCGCGAGCGCGCGAATCAACACCGCCGCGCCGTGCCCCTCCGGTTCGGTCACCACGTTCATGCAGTGGTGCAGGCCGTAAATCAGATAGACGTACGCATGACCCGGCGGGCCAAACATGGTCGCCGTGCGCGGGGTCAGGCCCTTGCTGCTGTGGGCGGCCAGATCGTGGGCGCCGAGATAGGCCTCGACTTCGACGATCCGGCCAACCCGGAGGTCGTCGTCGGTCTGATGCACCAGTTCGCAACCCAACAGCGCACGGGCGACGGTTGCGGTGTCCCGGCTGTAGAACTCGCGCGGCAAGGGGGCTTGCGGCGTTGTGCGCCCAGACGGTGGAAACGCGCTCAGACGCCCTCCGCAAATTCCGCCCCGCCAAGCAGCGCCAGCGCCAGATCAAAATCAAACGCTTCTACCGCCGTCGCAATTTTATCGAGCAAGGCCGCGTGCGGCGTCCCGGCGCTCAGGCTGTGGAGTTCGCGCGCCGTGTCCGCCGCATCAGCATCGTAATCTGCAAGCAAGCGCCGGAGCTTTGCGATGCCCGCCAGCAGGGCCGGTCTCGGCGCTGCCTGTTCGATCGTCGC
>JAURHQ010000353.1 GCA_030833185.1 Gammaproteobacteria bacterium
CGCGCACTCCGCGACATGATCGTCTCCGGCTTTGCCGCCGGCTGGGCCATGACGCTCTCCGGCGGCACCGCCGGCCAACCCGCCCAGATCCTAAAGTCTGCCGGCGTCGAGCGCCTGCGCGCCACGCTCACGTGGGGCACCACGGGCGGCGAGGCGGGCAACGTCACCCAGGCCGTCTATTCCTACTCGGCCAACAGCGGCGGCAGCTACGACACCGTCGGCACCCTGTTAATTTCCTACGACACGTCCGGATACGCCACCGGCACCACCTGGAGCTAAAAATGGTCGAATTCCTCCTCGGTGTCCCCGGCCGCCTCGTCGCCCTGGGCGCCACTCTTGCCACTGGCATCAGCGACATTCTCACCGCCATCGGCACCCGGGCGCCCGCCGGAACCGCGGTGAGCAATGCTGTGCTCACCGACGCCCGCATTGGCAAGCTCGACAACCTCGACAACATTGCCATCGCGCCCGACCGCATCAAGTCGCGCACGCATCACCAAGTATCGGTCACCGGGACTGGGGCCGTGCTTGCGTTTCTCGGCACGCCCGACGTTTCGGCCGCAAAGATTCGCGTGATCTTCCTGGGCTGCTGGTGCCCTTCTGGCGGGACGTGCTCCGGCGGGGTGTATTACACCGGCGGTGACGTCACGTGCCGGGGCAACACCGCATCGTCTGGCATGACGTGGTCGTTCATCCTCGAGGAGTATTACTGATGTACCGGCTATCCCCGGCCGGTGTCACCCGGCTGGCCGACGGTGTAGCCATCCAGCGTGGCGACCCGGCATGGCCCGACTACTTGGCCTGGCTGGCTTCCGGTGGCGTCCCGGAGGCCATGCCGACAACGATCCCGCCCATATCCACAGACCCCGTTCCCCTGTCCGTCACCAGCTTCCAGGCCCGAGCGGCACTCTATATGGCCGGACTGCTCGACGACGCAGAGGCCGCAATTGCCGAGGCCCACCCGCTATCCCGCATCGCGTGGGAACACGCGAACGTCTATCGACGCGACTCTCCTACGCTAATTTCCATCGGCCAGCAGCTTGGATTGTCCGAAGCCGACATGGACGAGCTTTTTAAAACTGCAGCATCCATTACCGCCTAAGGAGCGCCCATGGAAGGACACACAAAATCCGAACAAATCGTGGAGCGCCGGCAAAACCAGCAGATCCTCTTTGACTTGATCCAGCAGCAAAACGCAAAGATCGACAAGCTTACAGAATTTGTGCGGTCGAGCACTTCAAACCAAGCGCAGCGCCTGGAGTCTCTCGCTTCCGGTTTCCCCTCTGGAGACCCCGCCGGGCACCGCCGCTACCACGAAGCCGAGATCAAGCGGATTGAGCGCCGGGCCGAGTTCTGGTCGAAGTTGCTCCTGGGGTTGTCGAAGTGGGGTCTGGCCGGGTTCCTTGGCTGGGTGGCGGTCACGCTGTGGCATGAGTTCATCAATGGGCCTAAGTGATGGCTGACTTTGAATCCGCATTTCAGCGCACCCTCAAGGCTGAGGGTGGCTTCCGCCTGACCAACATCAATGGCGACCGCGGCGGCCAAACCTACGCCGGCATCGCCCGCAACATGCACCGACGCTGGCCTGGCTGGGCATGGATTGATCGCGACGAGACGCCGCCCACTGACCTAGTGCGAGATTTCTACCGCTCCGAATTCTGGACCCCGCTGCAGTGCTCGCGCATGACGCAGGAGACCGCAGAGGACATCTACGACTTTGCTGTCAACGCCGGTCCGCGAGTGTCGGCCAAGCTGGCCCAGGCCGTGGCCGGCGTCGTCCCGGACGGCGTTATCGGCCCCAAAACGATCGAGGCCCTGGAGCGCATCGACCCGGCGACCTTCCGCCCCCTGTTTGCGCTGGCCAAGATCGCCCGATACCGCGACATCGTGACCCGCGACCGCACCCAGGGCAGGTTTCTACTGGGGTGGATTAACCGCACCCTTGGAGCGCTGCAATGAACATTCTTGGATTGGACACCATCGGCGGCATCGTCAAGACCGTTGGCGACATTGCCGGCGACCTGATCACGACCGACAAAGAGCGGCTGCAGCTTGAGCTTGACGGCTACCGCGCTGAGTCGGAGCGCATGGCTGGACAGGTCGAGGTAAACAAGATCGAGGCCGGCAGCGCGTCGCTGTTCGTTGCAGGCTGGAGGCCGGCCGTGGGCTGGGTAGGCGTGGCTGCCATGGCCTATCAGTTTTTGGCGTACCCGTTCCTGCAGTGGGGCTGGGCGGCTTTGCAAGCGTCTGGATTGGTCCAGGCCGCAATGATGCCGCCGCCTCCGCTGGATACCGACGCCCTGTGGGTGATCCTGTCGGGCATCCTCGGCCTCGGCGTCTATCGAACGGCGGAGAAGGTCAAGGGGGTGACGCGATGAACGCCTGGGTCTGGTGGTGGCAGCAATACGCCCAGGGCGCAATCGACGCCTACGCGGCGCGGATCGGGTGCCGGCTCAGGACGCCGGCGTCGAGGCAGGCCCGCGCCTGCAACGCGGCCAGCGAATCGAAACCCGGCCACAACGGTGTCACCATGTACGGATCAGCCTGCAGGTTCAAGATGCGATCGATGGGACCCGAGGTGGTCTTGCCGTT
>JAURHQ010000354.1 GCA_030833185.1 Gammaproteobacteria bacterium
CCCGAGTCCGTCGCCATCATGGCGAAGCTGGGCGTGGGCCTGCTGGTGGTGCCGCAGCAGCCCTGGGATCAGGTCGAGAAAGAAGTCGCCGACTACAACAAGGTTTACGAGGCCCTGCACGGCACCACGCCGCCGGCGCCCATCATCGCGGGCTGGACGATGTGCCATCCGGATCGGGATACCGCCTACGCGCTCGCCAAGGAATGGATCGGCGGCTACTGGCAGACGGTGCTCGATCACTACCGCTTCCACGAAGATCATCTCAAAGGCCAGAAGGGCTACGAGTATTACGGGCAGTTCGCCAACAAGATCCAGAAAGGCGGGGTCGACATGGCGACCGAGTACTTCATGAGCCTGCAGGTCTGGGGCACGCCCGAGATGTGCTACGACACCATCGTGAAGAACGCGGCGCGCATCGGCGCCGAAGGCTACATCGGCATCTTCAGCTACGCCGGCATGCCCATCGCGGAAGCCGAGCGCAGCATGCGGCTCTTCGCGAAAGAGGTGATGCCGCGGCTCCAGGCGCGGCAGGTCACCGGCGTTATCGACTGGGCGGCGTGACACGCCCGACACCACCATAAAGAAGCGACACAGAGGGAGAGATCAGATGAAGTTCAGCTGTCACGTACAGACGCGCATTTCGGACTATCGCATCGCGAAGGATCTGGAGGACTGGGGCTACGACGCCTGCTGGTTCCCCGACACGCAGATGATGTGGTCGGACTGCTATGCCACCATGGCGCTCGCCGCCCAGTGCACCTCGAAGATCAAGATCGGCACGGGCGTGGCCATCACCGGCACCCGCATTGCGCCGACCACCGCGGCGGCCATTGCGTCGATCAACGTGCTGGCCCCGGGCCGCACCTTCCTCGGCATTGGCACCGGCCACACCGCCATGCGCGTGATGGGCCAGGACCCCATGCCGGTGAAGGAATTCCGCGAATACCTGCGGGTCGTGCGCACCATGCTCAAAGGTGAAAACGTCGACTACACCTATCGCGACAAAACCACCGAAATCGCCTGGCAGAACCACGCCAGCGGCGTGCGCAACACCTTCGACCACATCCCGATTTACGTCGCTGCCAACGGCCCGCTGGCGCTGCGCGCGGCGGGTGCCTATGGCGATGGGCTGATCTCCATCTTCAACGAGCAGCCGGAGGTGATGAAGGCCAATCTCGATCTGGTCCGCGCCGGCGCCGAGAAAGTGGGCCGCACGCTGGACGATCATTTCCACACCACCTCGCTGTGTCACGCGGTCGTGGTCCGGCCGGGCGAAACCCTGCGGTCGCCGCGCGTGATTGAAGCCGCCGGTTCCTGGGTGGTCACGGCGCTGCACTTTGTGTACGAAGTCTGGCGCTACACCAAGGACGACAGCGTCATTCCGTCCTACATGAAAAACGTCTGGGACCAGTATCTGGAACGCGTGAAGCACATCCCGCTGCCGGAAGAAAAACACCACCAGCTGCTGCACGAAGGTCATTGCAGCTACTACCCGTCGGTCGAACGCCCGCTGCTCACGCCGGAAATGATCGAAGGCACCTGCATCACCGGCGGGGCCTCGGAAGTGGCGGAGAAAATCCGCGCCGCCGGTCGCGCGGGACTGAAGGAAGTCAGCCTGCTGCCGCCGATGATGCACCTGCGGGAAATTGCGCGGGAGTTTGCCCGCGACGTCATTCCGCTGATCTAGTCCCGTTTCGCCTCGCGCCCGCCGCCGCTGGCGGCGGGCGCGAGGCCGGCCAGCCTTATGAACACACCGCTCCCCGCGCCGTCGCGCCGCGCGCGCCTGATTGCCGACACGCTCTTCGTGGTACAGCTCAGCTGTGGGCTTGCCTTTGGCGGCGGGCAGACGCTGAAAATGCTGGAAAGCACCGAGGGCGTGTCGATCAGCTGGCTCGCGTTCTGGGCCATTTTTCTACTCATCAACATGCGGCTCTCGTTTCAGTCGCATCGCGCAGCGCCCAGTCGCGTCACCGCGCAAACGCTCTGCATTTACATCGTGTGGACGCTGCTGATGGCGGTGAACCTCAGCGTGCTGATTTTTCATGGCACCGGCCGCTGGAGTGAAATCGACACGCTGACCAGCCTGCTCGCACTGGCGGGGGTTGGCGTAACGCTGGCCATCGGCGCCCGGCACCGTCTGGACTGGCGCGACCCCATTGTGCGCGGCTGGCTGGCGGTGTTCTTCAAGGGCGTGCCGCAGCTGACGCTGGCCTGGAACATCTGGCTGCACGGCGGCGCGGGACTGGCCGCGGTCGGCATCTGGGCCGGGCACGTGACCATCGGCACCCGCATCGGACAACTGATCTACGCCATCCGCGAAGCCGGCTGGGATCGCTACCGGCGCGGGTCCTTGATTAGCGAAGTGGCCAACGAGGCGAGCTGGATCGTGACCACCGTCGTGTGGTTGCTGGTGTAGCCGCGATGCTGCCCGGCACCCGTCCCATCGTCATTGCGCATCGCGGCGCCAGCGCCCAGCGCCCCGAACACACGCTGGCGGCCTATGCGCTCGCCATTGCACAGGGCGCAGATTTCATCGAGCCGGATCTGGTCGCTACCGCCGACGGCGAGTTGATCGCCCGCCAC
>JAURHQ010000355.1 GCA_030833185.1 Gammaproteobacteria bacterium
AGATCTCCAGCGGCAATCCCTGCGCGGTAGGTTGGAGCTGACGCACGAGCAGGGCCATATCGCCCGACACACGCGTTTGTGCGCGAAGATACGCGATGACATAGGCGCGAAACGTGCCGATGTTGGTAAGGCGCCGTCCGTTCACGACATCCCCGCCATGCTCGACGAGGTGATCGTTCGATTGCGCCAGTTCGCCCTGTTTGCGGATTAGATAATCGTCGATCAGCGCGAAACGGCGCACGCTCAGTTCGTCCTCTTCGCCCAGAAAGCGGATGCTGCTCTGGTCGATGAAGAGGGATCGCTTGATCCGTCGCACACCGACGTCCTGCATGCCGCGCCAGTTCTTGAAGCTGTCGGAGATAAGCCGATAGGTGGGTATGCTCGTGATCGTCTCGTCGAAGTTCTGCACTTTGATCGTGTGCAAGGCAATATCGATCACGTCTCCATCAGCATTGAGCGCGGGCATCTCGATCCAGTCCCCGACCCGGAGCATGTCGTTGGAGGTGAGCTGCACCGACGCGACCAGCGACAGGATCGTATCCTTGAACACCAGCATGAGCACTGCCGCCAGCGCGCCCAGTCCCGAGAGCAGTAGCAGCGGCGACTGTTCCATCACCACCGCAATCACCAGCACCGCGCCGGCAAGAAACAGCAGGATTTTGAGGACCTGGACATATCCCTTGATGGGACGATGGGCGGCATCGGGCCGGCGCTGATAGAGCCGATTTGCAAGATTGAGCGCGGCGTTCATCGCCAGGATGATCGTCAGGATGATGAAAGCATTCGCGACATTATGGATCGCCGTCGCCAAACCAGCTGGCAGATGCACGACTAGTCCGACGCCGCGGGCGAGGATGAGCGCAGGCACGATATTGGCGAGCCGCGCGACGATAGGTGCGGGAGTCGGACCGTCCTTGGGCAACAGCTGCAAGGCGAACTTAAGGATCACCTGCTTGACGATCCAGTTGACGAAGACCGCAATCGCAAACAGCAGGGCGACCCCAAGCATCGCCTCCAGCCATGAAGGCATGGCAGCCGCGAAGGGGAAAGTGGCGGAGAAGGTTTGCGAATCGATCATGGCGCTCGCCGGCAATCTATCTTGCATCGCAGCCGCGGATTTCGACGAACGGCAGCCAACATGGGGACGCCACTTCGACAAATAGAAGCGACGAAAGCGGGATTCGCAACGGACCCTCCTTCAAGACTGCGTTAGAACAACACCAGATTGACACCATGGCGACGCAACGACGGCGCATTAAACGACTGGCGGGTCACACGAACAGGTTTTTTGGTAGATAGTCGCCTTGACCTGTATCGCCTCCGAACTTCAAAAGGTCAGGGTCGATCCAGAGCGGTGCTTGCGAAGGCGCCCTCGGTCGAAACCTGCACGTCACACTTACATGAAACGCCAGTCCTGAAGTTCACCAGATAATTCTGTGAGGTTGAGAACCACCGCCTCATCCAGACGCACCGACGATGACCACCCTCCAGCCAAATTGGCCCGATTGGCTGCGAGACGTTCGTAATCGACCTTGATAGCCGGCCGCCGCCCGGCTCAGAGGAGTGCTTCTACCCCCTAGGCGACGCCATCCCAATAACACTGAAGGAATTCCTTTCAGAAGTGGTCTCATCGTGCTATCCGCGTCTATCATGCGGCGTGTCCTGCTCATTTTTGCAGCGCTTTATGTCAGCCTGTCTCTGACTGGCGGATCAATTGCACACGCCATGGAGCCGATTTCCTGCGTGGACAGTGCAACAGCCGCCAGCATGGGACACAGCAACGGTGATGGGGACCAGGTTCCTTCCGATGCAAATAAGGGATTCACGCATCACCATGGGGGCTGTCACAGCCACCAAGTTTGCGATGCTGTGAAAAGCGAAGTGCTGCCAATCGCTTTTGGCATGGACAACCCGTCACCGCTTTTCGGTTTCCAGTACCTCCCGCTCGCTACAGCTGACCCCGCGCTGCGACCTCCAATAGCCTGATATTCCGCCTTCGCCGCAACGTTCGCGGCCTCCCGGAATTGTCAGGAGCTCTCATTCATGCATCGTGTCATTGCGGCCCTGCTGGCCGTGGCGTCTTGCGCGACTATCGCGCACGCGCAGACGGCGCCATTGCCGCCAAGTTCATCACCTCCCTTCACGTTGGAACGCGCCCTCATTGCGGCGGGTGCGTCGTCCCCAAGTGACCTGCCCCCCGTTGGCTCCCTCGATCTGATGTAGAGTCTGCCCCAACGAAGGAGCAGCCGAATGAGGAAGAGCCGTTTTACCGAGGAGCAGATCATCGGGATGATCAAGGAGCAAGAGGTGGGCCTGCCGACGGTCGAGGTATGTCGCAAGCACGGGCTGAGCCCGGCGACGTTTTACAAGCTGAAGGCGAAGTACGGCGGGATGGAGGTGTCCGATGCCCGGCGCCTTCGGCAGCTGGAGGACGAGAACGGCAAGCTCAAGCGCATGTATGCCGAGCTTGCTTTGGAGAATACGGCGATCAAGGATGTTTTATCGCGAAAGTTGTAGCGCCGGCAGCAAAGAGAGCGGCGGTCATGGTGATGGTTCAAGACCATCAAGTCTCCAGGGC
>JAURHQ010000356.1 GCA_030833185.1 Gammaproteobacteria bacterium
CACAGCGCGATGGCGACCGAAATGGGAAGGAAGAAAAAGTAAAAAACCAATGAAACGTCATCAATGCTTGCTCCAGCGTCTTCACCCGATAACATCCAAACCAGAAACCGGATAGCGCCGCAAATTAAAGCGGAAGCCAGCACACCTGGCGCCAACCACCAAGCACTGAGGGATAAATCCGATCGCCTTCGCATCACGAGCCAGACCGAGACAAAACAAGCGACCGATGCGGCCAACTGGTTGGCTACAAAACCGAAAAAAACCATGTCCATTCATATCACCAAATTAGCCACTCGCCATTGCGAAGAAGTTAGGTAATTAAGTTGTAGCGACGTCCCCTGACCCCAAGTGAGTTCGCGATCAAAGGTCAGAAAACCGACCCGGAAGCACCCGAACTCTAGTTATCGGCGCTACGAAAATGGGGACAACCTCACGGAGGAGTGGACTCTAAACTACCGTGCTACTCAAATGCGGGGGGACGTCGAGGTTACCGTGCTGGGGCGTTTGGTTGCTGTTTTGTCTCACCCGTGGATCCAGTAAACCCCGGCAATGAAAAAGTGTGCGAAAAAAGGGGACTTTGGGCGCGGCTGGACCCGGCCACGCAATGCCGTCTTGGCCGGAAGCAGAGGCGCGCGCCATCGACGGCGTCGATCGGCGAGTCCCACCAATGGGGAAGTCACGATAGCCGGCGGGCGTATCTAGGAATCTAGGGACTTAGCCGAGCACGGGAGGTTAACAGCTGGTAATTCAGCCGCTGCCGGCGTTTCCTTTGGGGCGCAAAGTCCCGTCTAGCGGCGACACTTTCAGGCCCGCAGCACATCGGAATTAACGCGGAGGGTTCGCTGATGAGGGCCGCAAATACGTTGAGGCTGATTATTTTGAAGCGTTTCGAACGCCCCAAGGCCCGATCTGTTTGATAGTCAAACAGTCGTTAAGAAATTAATTTTTATTAAAATCAGAGCCTTATATTGCATAATGGCGGAGAGGGCGGGATTCGAACCCGCGATAGACTTTCGCCTATACACACTTTCCAGGCGTGCTCCTTAAACCACTCGGACACCTCTCCGGGATGCGACGGTCTGCGCAAAGGCGGCGCAGGTTAAACCAGTTGCCGGGGCGACGACAAGGAGAGCGTGCTCAGGCCGCGTTGCTGCGTTGTTTCCAGCGCTCCAGCAGCGCCGCTTCCCCGCGCGACAGCGCACACATTTCGGTAATTTGGTCGACTGCTACGCCTCTCGATAACAATCGTTCGGCCTGCGTGACGGCTTGCTGGCCTTCCACCTGCTGGGCCAGGGCATTCAGTTTTTCCATCGCGGTTTTTTGCTTCTGCCCCTGTTGCCGCAGGCGCTCACCCAGCTCGCGCGAACAGGCCAGCACTGCGGCTATCTCTGCGGTAAGCGCCTCGCGCGCCTTTCGTTCTTCCCGCAGCGTGGCTTCGAGCCCTGTCACCCGTTGGCGCTGCACCCGCGAGTTGTGCAATAGCAGCGCAAGCGCGAACGTCAGGCCTGAGACCAGCGCGGCGAGCGTCCAGGGATTGAGCAGGGCGTTCATCGTCGACCTAGAAGCCGCCGGTGATGAACTGCGCGTCGGCGCCCATCAGGCGATTGAGGTCGACCAGAATGAGAATTTCACCGCTCTTGCTGTAGACACCCTGGATGTACCGCGAGGAGTCTTCGTTGCCGATGCTGGGCGCCGAATCGATATCCGAATTCTGGATATTCACCACCTCGGCCACGCTATCGACCAGCAAGCCCACAATCAGTTTGTTGATCTCGACGATCATGATGCGGGTCTGGTCGGTATTGTCGTTGCGGGACAGCGCGAACAGCTCGCGGGCGTCGACCACCGTAACCACATTGCCGCGGAGATTAATGATGCCGAGCACACAGCCCGGCGCGCCTGGCACCGGGGCGATTTCGGTCATCCGGAGTACTTCCTGTACCTGCATGACGTTGATCCCGTAAATCTCGTCTGCCAAACGAAAGGTCACCCAGCGATTGAACTGGGTTTCCCTTTGCTGCACGGCTGCGTTCATGGGCTATTCCTCGTTTTCGTGTTGGTGGCAGTCGCGATGTCAAAAATCAGACACTTCAACGGCTGCCACTGCGTTAAAGCATCCATCGTGCCAGCGCTTAGTCACCAGTCCGCAGACGGCGCATGAAATGCAGCTGCGTCGCGTCGGGGTCCAGAAAAAATGCCGGCGGATCGCGCAACGTGGCACCGATCCATGGCGCTTCGGCCCGGGGGCCACGCGACCGGAGATCAGAGCGCCGGATGGCGATCGATGGGTCCAAGCGGCAGCCGCGAATTTCAAGTCGCCCGCCTTTCAGCCACACCACATCGCGGCCCAGCTGCTGACTGGCGGCCGCCTGGTTGCGGTAAGGCGCGGGCACCAGTTCAACCGCTTCAATCACCACCGCGCAGGCGAGTTCGGGGGGTTCATCCAGCACGGCATCGACCATGCCCTGTCTCCGATTCTGGGAAACAGCGGCCCGGCTGTGGCTGCGGACACCTCGGGGGCGGCACGGGAAATCCTCGTATTGAGCGGGCTCTACCTCGTCAATCTGCTGCTGG
>JAURHQ010000357.1 GCA_030833185.1 Gammaproteobacteria bacterium
CGCCGCCGCCGTCGTCGCGGCTACCTGCGGCGGCGTCGTCGGCGGCGATTGCGGCGGCGCGCGCCGCGGCGCGCGCGTCGCACGCGGCGTCGCCGCCGCCGCCGGCGTTGCCGCCCGTGCCATCGGTGGAGTCGCCGCCGTCGCCGCCCGTGCCGCCGGTCGCGTCACCGTCGGTGGACTCGGCTCCGCCGCCGGTGCCGCCGTCGCCGGGGGGGCCCTGCGGACCGGATGGGGCGAACTCAATAACCTCAACCTCGCGGGTGCCGCTGACGATCTCGCTCCCAAAAACTTCGATGACTTCCATGCTCATCGGGTGACCTCGGGCACGATCCAGCACTCGCCCTGCAAAAAACGACGCACTGCAGCGGAGGGCGGCACTAACTCTAGATCCCAATAGCCTAGCCGGTAGGCTGGGCGGCCTTTGTGCAGGCCGCATTGGGCAAGTGACTCGGACCAGAGATCGCGCGTCTCGGTGTCGGCGACCACCGGCGTGATGGTGCCGGCAGCGCCACCGAGGATGATCTTGCCGTTGGCGGTTGTCCAGTCAGCCAGCGGCGAGCCGCTGGCGGTGATGGAGCTGCGGATCTGTGCTCGCGCGGCGTAGCCGGTCAGGTCCACAGGCGTGAGCACGCCGGCGTTGTCGCGAATGCTCCAGCGCCATTGGCAGGTGGTGGCGTCGAGGCCTTGGCCTGCGAGGAGGATGAGGTTGTATTGACCAGCCATGCTGCTCTTACTCCGGTGACGACGCGACCGCTTGCACCAAACTGGCGGCGATGCGATCGGCGATTTCGCGCGTTTGGGCGGCGGGGTCGGCCGGTTGGGCGCCCTGCTCGCTTGGATCGGCCGGGTTGGCAGGGTCGGCGTTGTCGTCCGGTGCGGCTGCGGCGGTGCCACTGCCTTTTTGGTTGGCCCAGTTGCTGCTGAAGAGCAGGCCTTTGCTTTCGGCATCCTCCCGGAAGCGCTCGATCTGGCGCAGGACGTCCACGGGGTTGAGCCCGCGTTTGCGGATGATCTCGACCTCGCTGGCGAAGCCCGCTTGCACGAGCTTTTCCATGGCGATGGCTTCTTTGGCCGGGTCGATCCATGGCATTTGGGCGCCGAGGTAGAGGCAGTCGTTAACGGTGAGCGGGTCAACGTCGTTGGGGGTTTTGGCGACGCCGGAGAGGTGGGCGGCGGTGACGAATGCTTCGTAGACCGGGCGGATGATTTGGTCGACGGCCTCCTCGGTGAGGACGGCGTAGTTGGCCCATTGCTCGACCAGCTCTTGCCGTTGGGCGCTGTAGGTGCCGTCGTACTCGCGGCTGATGCTGCTGAACGATGCGCCTGCACCTGCGGCGACGGCGCGGAGCTGGCCGCTGCGCCAGGTGACAAGGCCTTGATTGGGGCGCTTGCTGTCAATGAGGCCGATCTCCTCCCCGACCTGCAGGGTGTCGATGATCATGCCCGGCTGCATGGCGGTGGGGCGGCGGATGAGGTTGCCCTCGGCGTCGCGCTCGTACTGCGTGGGGTCGGGGTCGGTGCCGCCGTTGCGTTTGACGTAGGCGGTGAGGCTGGCGGCGACTTTGGCGGCGATGCGCTCGCTCTCCTCGTAGTCTTTCAGGTCGTCAATGCGGGTGAGGATGCTGGCGAGGTCGCTGACGCCGCGCAGTTGGCCGATGCGGTCGAGCGTGGCGTAATGCAGGACGTTTGCGTAGCTAATCTCGCGCAGATCCGCAGGGTTGACGAGGACGCGGTTGTAGCCGTCGCGCGGGTCTTGCTTGTGCACGTAGATGTGCGTGGGGCGGCCCCAGCCGTTGCGGCGCACACCCTGAGTGATTTGTTTGGCGACATCGGTGTAGCTGATGGGCACCATGTCGCGCTCGAATAGCTCAAGGCTGAGCGGGACGCGGGTGCCGTGGTCGAGCTTGGGGATGTTGCCGATGAGCAGTTGCGCCCAGCTCTCGCCGTCACGAAAGCGCGCCTGCGCCATCAGGCGCTGCACCTTCGCGAAACTGAACCGGTGGGTGACCTCGGGGGTGCGGCAGAAATCGCGCCACGCCTGGGCGAGCTTGGCGGCGTATTCGGTGTGCAGCGTGCCATCGCGGCGCATGGGCTGCGGGTCGATGCCGACACCCTGCGCGCCGATGGTGTTGACGGTGAGCGTGCGGATGATGCCGCGCGTGAGGTCGTGGTTGCGCTCGAGGTTGCGTGCGATGTTGGCGATGGCGTCGGCGCCCTGCTCGACGAGCTGGTTGGGGGATGGGTTGCTGCCGCCCTTCCAGGCGCGCTGGTGTGAGGGCTTGGCGGCTTCGTAGTTGGCGAGGACGTCAAACGCGCGGCGCGCGGCAAGGCGGCGCGTGGCGGCGTGCGGCGCGAAGAAGGCGAGGAAGCGGTCGAGTGCGTTGGCGGCCATGGGGTGCGGCGTTATTGCTGGCCGAAGGTGGCGACGGAGTAGCCAAGGCCGCCCATGGTGGGCACGCGGTTGGTGGCGGCGTTCTCGACGTTGACCTTGGCCTGCCATTCACGGCGCCCGGCCTGGATGAATTGGAGGTCGGCCTTCTTCAGCATTCGGTCGCCGAGGCGGTATTCA
>JAURHQ010000358.1 GCA_030833185.1 Gammaproteobacteria bacterium
GGCGGAATCGGCACGGGCATGACTGAGCACGCCCCGGCACACGGCGAGGCGTGGCCCTGGTGGATTCGCCTGCAATCAAACGTGAGCGGGTCTGTGAGCGTGCGCGACCCGTACATTCAAGAGATCGAGCTCGCCTGATTTCCAATCCCCGTTGCGCGGGGATTTGTCCATTTCAATCCCCGCGCACCATTTTTCAGGCCCCGAAATGATCGATTTGAACAACGTCCGCAAGGAGTTCGCCGCGTTTCTTTCAGCCGACCCGGGCCGGTTTCGAATGGATGCTGCGCTGGCTCACGTCGTCACTATGGCTTACCAGCAGGGCATCAAAGACGCCCAGGCGGTGCCGCCTCCGGCTGAACCCATAAAAGTGCTTTGATGTTCGCAAGACCCAAAAAAAGCCCGGATCACTCCGGGCTTTTTACTGTGAGCGGATTTCCTGGCGCGATGTAAGCCTCATCGCCAGGCTTTGATCCATACCGATGCACTGCCAGCTTCGTGCATCCGCATGATTGCTCTGTAAAAAAATACAGTCAATCCCCTGCGATTTATTTTCTGTTGTCTCACGCCACGGCCTGAAATGAGACAACTACCCCGGCAATCTACACGCCATTCGCAACTCTCGGTGCGCAGACATGCCCACTCCCTGGTACTCCATCCGCCGACCGACGGCCCAGGCCTCCGGTAACGCTGTCGCCGCAGCGCCGGAGATCCTGATCTACAAGGACATCGGCGAAAACTGGTGGTCGGAAGATCCGGTCACCGCAGCAAAATTCCGCGAAGACCTCAACGCCCTGAGCGCCGCCGAAATCACGGTGCGCATCCTCAGCATGGGCGGGTCGGTGCCGGATGGGCTAGGCATCTACAACGCGCTCAAGGCGCACCCGGCCAAGATCACCACAATCAACGATGGCGTAGCCGCCTCCATCGCGTCGCTCATCTTCATGGCCGGCGACGTGCGTATCGCTGCAGCCAATTCAATGTTGATGATTCACGCGCCCTGGTCTTACGCCAGCGGCAACGCCGAGCAGTTGCGTGACGCCGCCGACGCGCTGGACGCCTGGGCTGCCGCAATGGCAAGCAGCTACGCCGAGGCCACCGGTAAGAGCAAGGACGAAGTGATCGCCTTGTTGACTGACGGAAAAGACCACTACTGGACCGCCGACGAAGCCCTCGCCGATGGCTACGCCACCCAGATAGGCGACGCCATTCCCGCTGCCGCCATGGCACGCGCCCGCGACGACCTGCAGGCCCGCATCGCCGCACTCAAGGCCACGGCGGCAGCGCCGGCCTCCCCGAATTCACCCGCGGCAGCCGCCGCAAAACCCTCGGAGAACCCCGAAATGACCACTCCCGCATCCACCCCGGCGGCCGCTGATCTCGAAGCCGTCAAGGCCAAGGCTGTTGCTGAAGCCCTGGCAGCCGACAAGACCCGCCGCGAAGCTATCGCCCAGGCCGCAGCCAAACACATTGGCGTCCAGGGCATGACCGACCTCCTGAAGACCCTGCAGGACGATTCCAGCATCACCGTCGAGGCGGCCGGCCTAAAAATTCTGGCGAAGCTCGCTGACGGTGCTGGCCCGATTGCCGGCCAGCACACCGTCGAAACGACCGACGACGAGGTCGACAAGCGCCGTGGCGCCATCGTCGCGGCGCTCATGGTCCGTGCTGGCGTGGCCTCGCCGGAAGTTCGTGCATCCATCGCCGGCAACCCGTTCCGCGGTGAAAGCCTGATGGATTTGGCCAAAGCCTCCCTGGATCGCGCCGGGTACGACTACCGGGGCCGCGACAAAATGGAAATTGTCGCCGCCGCGTTCACACAATCCACCAGCGATTTTCCCATTCTGTTGGAAAACGCCATGCACAAAACGCTTCAGGCGGCTTATGCCATTGCCGCCGATACGTGGCGTCGTTTCTGCGCGGTGGGTTCCGTCTCCGATTTCCGCGATCACCCGCGCTATCGCACGGCAGCGCTGGCCAATCTGCAGGCGCTCAATGAGTTGGGCGAGTTCGTGAACGGGACCATCCCGGACGGCGAAAAATCCCGTGTGCGCATCGGCACCAAGGGCATGCTGATCAATCTGTCCCGCCAAGCCGTCGTCAATGACGACCTGGGGGCATTCATCGGTTTGGCAAACAGCCTGGGTCGGGCTACCGCCCGCACCATCGAATCCGATGTGTATGCCTTTTTGGCGCTGAACGCCGGTCTCGGCCCGACGATGGATGATGGCTACACGCTGTTCCACGCCAACCACGCCAACATCAGTACTGGCGCCGCGCTGTCGGCCGCGGCCATCGATGCCGATCGTGTTGCGATGGCCAGCCAGAAGGGCGTCGGTGCCAATGCTGACTACCTCGATCTGCGTCCGCAGGTGCTGCTTGTACCGATTGGCCTGGGCGGTACTGCCCGTGTGATCAACGGCGCCGAGTATGACCCCGACACCGCAAATAAGCTGCAGCGCCCGAACGTAGTTCGCGGCTTGTTCAGCGACGTGGTGGACACCCCGCGCCTGTCCGGCACTCGCCGCTATCTTTTTGCCGATCCGGCCAATGCACCGGTGCTGGAAGTCG
>JAURHQ010000359.1 GCA_030833185.1 Gammaproteobacteria bacterium
GTGCCGAATTTTTCGCGATTTTTCAAAATTTTTCTTTCTTTTTAATTACTTGCCAAGAATGCCCCGAACAAGAAAAACACCGCAAGGTATGTATCTGGTCTGTAGAAAAAACCCAGTAATTATCATTTGCTTTATTCTGATTTTCATAACCCATTGGTTTTTCTTTATTAGTGAAAAAAATTTTGAAAAACCATCGCCTGATCCATGTAATTGGTATGTCAAAGCCTGCCTGATGCCCAAGAACTACAGTCAAATATATGTTTTTTATTTTATTTTCAATCCTCCGTGACATGAGGAGGACTTAAATGCGTAAAATTCTTCTGGGGACAACGGCGGTTGTCGGCCTGGCGCTGGTTGCGCAGGCTGCGAACGCCCAGCAGGCCCGTCCGGCCGCTCGTCCGGCGCCCGCGCCGGTTGCTGCTCCGGCTGCGCCGCCGCCGCTGCCGGCCACTTCCGTGGCGCCCACCGGCACCGCCGCCGCAACCTATCAAACCCCGGTCGGTATCACTGGCGCCGGTCCGCATGGCTCAGACGGCCTGCCGAACCGCCCGGAAACCCCGACGACCAGCGGCATCATCGTGCGTCTCGGTGGTTTCTTTGACTTCAGCTACGGCAATGTGCAAGACGATGCCGATAAGGGTCTTGCGCGCAATACTGCTGGCAACATCTCTAACGCCAAGGGCCGTCAGCGCAATGACTTCCGCACCGAATCCGAAATCAACCTCTATGCGGATGGTGTAGCAGCGAATGGCATGCGCTACGGCGCGGTTTTCGAACTGCAGATGGACACCATGACCACCACCGCCGGCACGGGCACGGGCGTGGATTATGATGAACTCTATGGCTTCGTGAAGGGTAGCTGGGGCGAACTCCGCTTCGGTCAGGAAGACAGCGCGGCATCTCTGTTGCAAATCCGCCGTCCCTCCACGCTGTGGATGGGTGATTCGGACGCGTGGGATGAGTTCGTTGTCAGCTCTGGCTACATCATTGCGGGCGTGGGCGACGGTAATGACTCATCCAAGATCATCTACCTCTCGCCGCAATTCATGGGCTTCGATGCTGGCTTCTCCTACGCGCCAAACCGGTTCGAAGGTGAGCAGGCCAATACTCCGATCAGCACGACTGCTTTCCAGCGTGATCGCTTCTCCACCACCGGCGCTGCCAATCTTCTGAATGAAGTTTCGGCGGCACTGCGGTATCGTGGCACCTTCGGCCCCGTGGGTGTCGGCGCGTCTTTCGTGGCGCAGTTCGCTGAACCCGCAGACCTGCAGGCTAACGGTGCGCCTCTTGCCTCCATTCCGCAGAACGTTACCACCTACGCTGCTGGCCTGCTTTTGCGGGCCTACGGTTTTGCGGTCGGTGGTGATTATACCTGGGGCAATTACCGGGGGACTCCGGCCAACAATGCGGTCAACCAGGGTGTGGATGGCAGCTCTCAATGGGCCGCTGGCATCACCTACACCATCGGTGCGCTGAGCCTTGGTGGGATGTATTCGCAGGGTACGCAAGACAATGGCGGCACGGTGGCTGACCGTACCCAAACCTATATGGGTCTTGGCGTTGCTTATGTTCTGGCGCCGGGCATGACGCTGTTCGCGAACTACAACCAGATCAAGGATGAAAATATCCCCACTGCGTCGCCGACCAGTGCTGGCGCTACGCTGACCAACTTCGGGACAGCAGCAGCACCTGACAACACGCGCGACATCACCGTGCTCGTCGCTGGCGTGCGCATCGCCTTCTGATCTTCGGATCATTCGGCAAAAGGGCGGCAGGGGAAACCCTGCCGCTTTTTTTGTGGTCTCTTCGGTGCCAAGCGCATAAACACGCAGCAGCGCTTTACAGGCAGTGCCCGCAACAAAGCCCAAATGTTATTGGCGTGGCTGATCCAGCGTGGCGCTTCATCGCAACACACATCAGTCGCTATGACCTGAAACGCTAAGCCAGGCCCCGCTTCAGGCGGCGGCTTTGAGCGCCAGCTTCGGTTCAATCCGCCCATCATAAAGCGCGCGCCCAAGGATGGCGCCTTCAATCCCTGCGCCTGCGGCGCGGAGCGCAGTGATATCCTCAATCCCCGCAACACCGCCTGAGGCTATCACCGGCAGGCGCACCGCGCGCGCAAGTGCGGCCGTTGCATCCACATTCACACCAGTCAGCATGCCATCGCGGGCGATATCGGTATAAATCACCGCTGCAGCGCCGGAATCTTCAAAACGGCGGGCCAGATCAGTGGCAGACACATCGCTGGTCTCAGCCCAGCCTTCGGTCGCCACCATGCCATCCCGCGCATCAATCCCAAGCGCCACGCGGCCCGGAAAGGCGCGACAGGCGGCGCGGGCGAAATCGGGGTCCTTCACGGCGGCGGAACCCAAAATGATTCGGCTGACACCCGCTTCCAACCAAGCCTCGGCCGTTGCCATGGAACGAATGCCGCCACCCAATTGCAGCTTTGCCCCCGGCACAGCCGCGATAATGGCGGTGACGGCGGCCGCATTGGCCGGCTTGCCGGCAAAGGCGCCATCCAGATCCACCATATGCACCCAGGCAAAACCAACTTCGA
>JAURHQ010000035.1 GCA_030833185.1 Gammaproteobacteria bacterium
GGCCCTGCTGCAGCATGCCCGTGAACTGGAAAAAACATTCGGGGCCGGCCCGCACACCATCAGCGTGCCGCGCCTGGAGCCCGCATCAGGTTCCGCGCTTGCCAGGCGGCCGCCGGCCGAGGTCAGCGACGACCAGCGCCGCTCGGCCAAGGCCATCAATTTCGGGCTGATTTACGGCATGTCGGCGTTCGGTCTGGCGCGCCAGCTGGGCATCGAACGCGGCGCGGCCCAAACCTACGTCAACCTGTATTTCGAGCGCTATCCCGGCGTCAAACGCTACATGGACGACATCCGCACCCAGGCCCACGCGCAGGGCTATGTGGAAACCGTCTTTGGCCGACGGCTCTACCTTCCCGAGATCAATTCGCGCAACGTGCAGCGCCGCCAGTACGCGGAGCGCACCGCGATCAACGCGCCCATGCAGGGCACGGCGGCCGACATCATCAAGCGCGCGATGATTGCGGTGGATAGCTGGCTGATCGCGGAGACTGTGCCGGCCGCGATCATCATGCAGGTGCACGACGAACTGGTGCTGGAGGTCGACGCCGACGCGGTCGAGGCGGTCAAGGACGGCCTGCGCCAGCGCATGATGGGCGCGGCCGAGTTGGCGGTCAGGCTGGAGGTCGACGTGCGCGATGGTCAGAACTGGGACGAAGCCCACTGATGCCTTGCGGCCAGCGGGTTGTCGCATTAAATTGAAAATCGAACCTTTGTTCCCCCCAACGACAGCGCCCACGTCCGCGCTGCAGGCCGAGTTCCCCGCATGCTGATCATTCCCGCGATCGATATCAAAGACGGCAAATGTGTCCGTCTGCGTCAGGGCGTTATGTCCGACGACACGGTCTACTCCGACGACCCGCTGGCGATGGCCGCGCAATGGGTGGAACAGGGCGCGCGACGCCTGCATCTGGTGGATCTCAACGGGGCTACCAGCGGGGCGCCGGTCAATTTCGCGGCGATTCGGGATATTGCGCGGGCCTTTCCGGCGGTGCCCATCGAAGTGGGCGGCGGCATTCGCGACGAAGACACCATCCAGCGCTATCTGGATGCCGGCGTGCGCTACGTCATCATCGGCACCAAGGCGGTTACCACGCCGCATTTCGTGCAGGACGTCTGCCTCGAGTTTCCCGGACATATTCTGGTGGGGCTGGATGTGCGCGACGGCAAAGTCGCCATTGAAGGCTGGAGCAAGCTCGCCCGGCACGATGCGGTCGACTTGGCCAAGCAGTTTGAAGACAACGGCGTGGAGGCCATCATCTTCACCGACATCAACCGCGACGGCATGATGAACGGGCTGAACATGGACGCCACCGTCGAGTTCGCGCGGCAGCTGACCATTCCCGTGATCGCCTCCGGCGGGGTGACCAATCTGGACGACATTCACGCCTTGTGCGCGGTGGAATCCGAAGGCATCGTGGGCACCGTGACCGGCCGGGCGATTTACGAAGGCACGCTGGACCTCCGCGCCGCGCAGGCGCTGGCGGACCGGCTGAGCAAGGCCTGAGGCCGCCGGTTTCCGCGCCCCCGCAGCCACCACAGCGACGCCGGCCGGCGTCTCCTCCCACCCTCACGACGACACCCCAGCATGGCGCTAGCCCGACGCATCATTCCCTGTCTGGACGTAGACGCTGGCCGCGTGGTCAAAGGCGTGCGCTTCGTGAACATCCGTGACGCCGGCGACCCGATAGAAATTGCCCGTCGCTACGACGAACAGGGCGCCGACGAAATCACCTTTCTCGACATCACCGCCAGCAGCGACGAGCGCCAGACCATGGTCGATGTGGTCGAAGCGGTGGCCTCGCAGGTCTTCATTCCGCTGACCGTGGGCGGCGGCATCCGTACCCTGGCCGACGTGCGGCGCATGCTGCAGGCCGGCGCCGACAAGGTCGGCATTAACACGGCGGCGGTCTTCAACCCGGACTTTGTGCGCGAAGCGGCCAGCAAGTACGGCTCGCAGTGCGTTGTGGTGGCGATCGACGCGCGCCGGGTCGGCGACCAGCATTGGGAAGTCTTCACCCACGGCGGCCGCAAGCCGACCGGCATCAACGCGGTTGACTGGGCGGTCCGGATGGCGGACTACGGCGCGGGTGAAATCCTGCTCACCAGCATGGACCGCGACGGCACCCGCGACGGTTTCGATCTGGCCTTGACCCGCGCAGTCGCCGACGCCGTGCCCATCCCCGTGATCGCCTCCGGTGGGGTGGGCACGCTCGAGCATCTGGCGGAAGGCGTGCGCGAAGGTCACGCGGATGCGGTGCTTGCCGCCAGCATCTTTCATTTTGGCGAACACACGGTCGGTCAGGCCAAACAGCATCTGGCGCAGGCCGGCATCGAGATTCGACAATGAACTGGCTGGACGAAGTGAAATGGGACGCGCAGGGCCTGGTCGCCGCCGTGGCGCAGGACGCCAGCAGCGGTCGGGTCCTGACCGTGGCCTGGATGAACCGCGAGGCGCTCGCCGCGACCGCTGCCGAGCGGCGCGCGGTGTACTGGTCGCGTTCGCGTCGCAAGCTGTGGCGCAAGGGCGAGGAGTCGGGCCACGTGCAGCGACTGATCGAGCTCTACCTCGACTGCGACGCCGACGCTATCGTGCTGAAAGTCGAGCAGGTCGGCGGCATCGCCTGCCACACCGGCCGCGTCAGCTGTTTTTACCGCCGCTTCACAGCCGAAGGTTGGGAAACGGTTGACCCGGTGCTCAAGGCGCCCGAGGCCATCTACGGCGGCTGAGACCGCCCGGAGATCCCACATGACTGCAGAGGTCCTGGAACAACTGGCCGCGATTCTGGAACAAAGAAAAGGCGCCGATCCCGCTACGTCCTACGTGGCCAAGCTCTACGCCGGCGGACTGGACCTCATCCGCAAGAAAATTGGCGAGGAAGCCACCGAAGTGGTGATTGCCGCCGGCCACGACGACGACACGGCCCTGATCCACGAGGTTGCAGACCTCTGGTTTCACACGCTGGTGGCGCTGGCGGCGCGGGAATTGGACCATCACGCGGTGCTGGCGGAACTGGGCCGCCGATTCGGCGTCTCCGGCATTGAGGAAAAAGCCTCGCGTCGGGGACAATAGCTAACTAACCATCCACTATGCGGCGCTCGTACAGCGCCGCCGGGGAGCAGAGCACATGGGCATTGGCATCAAGGAACTCATCGTCATTCTGGTCATCGTGATGCTGATGTTCGGCACCAAGAAGATCAAAGGCATAGGCTCCGACGTCGGCGGCTGGATCCGCGACTTCAAGAAAGCAATCCGCGACGGCAACGACGACTCGGCGACCGTCGACACCAGCCCGGCGGCCGCTACCAAGCCGGTGATTGAAGGCGAAGCCGTCGTTACCCCCGAGAAGAAGCAGGCTTAAGCCGGACCCGCGCCGGTGTTTGAAGTTGGCTTTACCGAGATCCTGATGGTCGCGCTGGTCGCGCTGCTGGTGGTCGGCCCGGAGCGCTTGCCGGAGCTGGTACGCACCACCGGCCGCTGGATCGGGCGCGCGCAGCGCATTGCGCGCGAGTTGCGTACCGAGTTCGACCGTGACGTGGGACGAGAAGAGCTGACCCGCCTGCAACAGGACCTGCGCAGCACCACCACCGAGCGCATTGTGCTGCCAGAGCCCGCCCCCAAGCCGCCCGCGATTCAAACGCCCGTTGACCCTCAGGGACCAGGCGCAGCCTGATCGCCCCGCCTTATGAGCAAGGATCCGGCGCCGCCTCTCGATCTCGACGAGCGTGAACAAAGCTTTGTTTCGCACCTCAAGGAACTGCGCGACCGGCTGATCCGCTCCATTCTGTGTCTGGCGATCGTGGTGCTGGTGTTAATGCCCATCGCCAACCCGCTTTACGAGTGGGTGTCGGCACCGATGATGGAACAGATGTCCCACGTCGGCGCGCAGATGATTGCCACCGAAGTCGCCTCGCCCTTCCTCGCGCCGTTCAAGTTCGCCTGCTTTCTGGCGGTGATGATCAGCATCCCCTACCTGTTTTATCAGCTATGGGCCTTTGTGGCGCCGGGGCTCTATCGCCACGAGCGACGCCTTGCCCTGCCTTTGCTGCTCTCGACCATCGGGCTGTTCTATCTGGGCGCGGCGTTCGCATATTTCGCGGTGTTCCCGGTAATTTTCGGTTTTCTGACCGCCGCCGCGCCGGAAGGCGTGACGGTGATGACCGACATCTCGAAGTATCTCGACTTTGTAATCGTGATGTTCTTTGCGTTCGGCGCCGCCTTCGAGATTCCGGTCGTCACCTTCATGCTGGTGAAATCGGGCGTGGTGTCGCGAGCAGATCTGGTCGCGAAGCGGCCCTATGTGGTGGTGGTGGTGTTCATCATCGCGGCCGTCCTGACCCCGCCCGATCCGGTCTCGCAAACCTTGATGGCGCTGCCCATGTGCCTGCTGTGGGAAATCGGGCTCTTGTTCTGCAAGTGGTTTATCGACGAAGAAGATGAAGACGGCGACGAGGCAGAAGACCCCGGTGCGCTGGTGCCGACCGCCAGCGCCAATCTGACTGACAAGCCCTGAGGCAGCGGCCTTAGCCGCGCACCACGCCCTGATCCGTCGCCATGAGCAGCACATCCGCCGGCCGCCGCGCAAAAAGCCCGTTGGTCACCACGCCGGTCAGCTGATTGATGGTGGTCTCGAGATCTGCCGGTGCGCTGATGGCAAGCCCGTGCACGTCCAGAATCTCGTTGCCGTTGTCGGTAATGAAGCCTTCGCGCAGCACCGGGCGGCCGCCTAGCGCGGTCAGTTGACGCGCCACCAGCGCGCGGGCCAGCGGAATGACTTCCACCGGCAGCGGAAAGCGCCCGAGCTGCGCGACCAGCTTGCTGTCGTCCACCACGCAGACGAAGGTCTTGCTGGCGGCGGCGACGATTTTCTCGCGGGTCAGCGCGCCACCGCCGCCCTTGATGAGCGCGCGTTCGCGGGTGGTCTCATCCGCGCCGTCGACGTACACCGGCAGTTCATCAACCTCGTTCAGATCAAACAGCGGAATGCCGAGCGCCCGCAGGCGGGCCGCGCTGGCCTCCGAGCTTGCCACCGCGCCGCGCAGTCGATCGCGCCGCGCGCCCAGCGCATCAATAAAAAAATTGGCGGTGCTGCCGGTACCCACGCCAACGATGCAGCCGTCGGGCACATAGCCCAGCGCGGCTTCGGCCACGAGGCGTTTTTTTTCGTCCTGATTCATGCGGTGCTCTCAAGGGGAACGGGCGGCTCGGCCGGGTCTTCAATGTTATCTTATGGCCATGCTCGATCAGTACCTGAAGATGATTCTCCGCGCGCCGGTCTACGACGTGGCGCGCGAAACCCCGCTCGATCCCCTCGCCCTGATGAGTGAGCGGCTGGGCAATCGCGTGTGGCTGAAGCGCGAAGACATGCAGCCGGTCTTCTCCTACAAGCTGCGAGGGGCCTACACCATGATGGCCGCGCTCAGCGAGGAAGAACGGGCCCGCGGCGTGATTACCGCCTCTGCCGGTAATCACGCGCAGGGCGTGGCGCTGGCCGCTGGCAAGCTCGGCATGAAGGCACTCATCGTGATGCCGAAGACCACGCCGGAAATCAAAGTCGCCGCCGTGCGCCGCCTCAAGGCCGACATCGTCCTCCACGGCAACAACTACGACGAAGCCGCCGAGCACGCCCATCATCTGGCGGCCAGCCGCGGCCTGAGCTACGTCCCGCCCTACGACCATCCGCTGGTGATTGCCGGGCAGGGCACGGTGGGCATGGAAATCATGCGTCAGCACACCGGCGCCATTCACGCGATCTTCGTGCCGGTGGGCGGTGGCGGGTTGATCGCCGGCGTCGCGGCCTATGTCAAAGCCATCGCGCCCGACGTGCGCATCATTGGTGTGGAAGCCAATGAATCCGCCTGCATGGCGCGCGCGCTGGAAGCGGGTGAACGGGTGGTGTTGGAGCGTATCGGCACCTTTGCCGACGGCGCGGCGGTCAAGCAGGCTGGCGCCGAGCCCTTCCGCATCGCGCGCGAATACGTAGACGCGGTGTTGACCGTATCTATCGACGAAATCTGCGCGGCGGTCAAAGACATTTTTGAAGACACGCGCGCCATCGCCGAGCCGGCGGGCGCGCTGGCGCTAGCCGGCATGAAGCAATACGTCGCGCGCGAGGACATCAAGGACCAGACGCTGGTCGCGGTGCTGAGCGGGGCGAACGTCAACTTCGACCGCCTGCGGCACATCGCGGAACTGGCCGAGCTGGGCGAGCAGCGCGAAATGCTGATCGGCGCCACCATTCCCGAACGTCCCGGCAGCTTCCGGCAGTTTTGCCAGGCGCTGGGGCCGCGTTCGATCACCGAGTTCAACTACCGCTACGCCGACCGCGAACAGGCCACCGTGTTTGCCGGCGTGCAACTGCGACGCGGCAGCGGTGACCGTACGGCGCTGCTCGCCAGCCTGCGCGAAAAGGGCTTTCAGGCGGTCGATATGTCGGACAACGAACTCGCCAAGATGCACATCCGCCACATGGTGGGCGGGCACGGCAGCGCGCTCAACGACGAACGCCTGCTGCGGGTGGAGTTCCCCGAGCGCCCCGGCGCGCTGCTGCACTTTCTGAATCAGGTGGGTGACCGCTGGAACATCAGCCTCTTCCACTACCGTAACCACGGCGCGGCCTACGGGCGCGTGCTAATCGGCATTCAGGTCGCCAGCGCGCGCGAAGCCGAGTTCCGCCAGTTCCTCGGCGAGCTGCAAATGGACTACGTGGAAGAAGCCGGCAATGTCGCCTACGACCTCTTCCTCCGCTGAGCCGGCAAGCGCCGCCCGCCGCGCCGAACTGGTCGCGGTGATGCAGCGGCTGGAGCAGGACGGACTCAATCGCGCCGCCGCCGGCAACGCCAGTGTGCGCACCGCGCGCGGCATGCTGATCACGCCGACCGGCGTGGTGCCCGGCGAGCTCACGCCGGCCAGCATGGTGGAAGTGTCGCTGAGCGGCGAGGTGCTGGACCCGGACTGGCGCCCTTCCAGCGAATGGCGCTTTCACCGCGATATTTACGCCGCCCGGCCCGAGGTCAACGCGGTGGTCCACGTGCACTCGCCCTACGCCACCGCGCAGGCCTGCACGCGAGAGGGCATTCCGTCCTTTCACTACATGATTGTGGCCGGCGGCGGTGCGGACATCCGCTGCGCGCCCTATGCGACTTTCGGCACCCAGGCCTTGTCGGATGCCGCGCTGGCCGCGCTGCACGAACGCCGCGCCTGCCTGCTCGCCAACCACGGGCTGGTTGCCGTGGGCCCCACGCTGGACCGCGCCCGGCGGCTGGCGGTGGAAGTCGAAGAACTGGCGCGGCAGTATTTGCTAGCGCTGCAGACCGGGCGACTGGTGCTGCTCAGCGCGTCTGAAATTGCGGAGGCAATTGCGATGTTTGCGACCTATGGCCAACAAAAACAGTAGCGGTCCGCTGGACGAGTTCACCCGCCGTCCGTCGCTGCGGATCGTGGTGTGGTGTCCGGATTTGGCCGCCGCGCGGCGGTTCTACGAAGACACCCTGGGCTGTCGGCTCGCCAGCAGCGAGGCCGATGCGGTGAGCTTTGAGTTTTTCGGCGGGCGGCTCCGTGTGCAGCAGGGCGCGGGCCCGGCGGCGCAGGGCATGGTCAGCGGGGTGGCAGAGTTCGGGCTCGATACGGGCTGGGAAGACTGGCACCGCGCGGTCGACCACCTCAACTACATCGGTGTGCAGTACGCCTCGCCGCCCACCATCACCGGCCGCGGCACGCCGCAGGAAGCGGCGCATTTTTCGATTGAGGATCCGGGCGGGAACCGGCTCGGTTTCAGCGCCAGCCGCGAGCCCGCCAAATCAGAAAAACAGGGCGCGTAGCTTCGCGCCCGGGTCGGGCTCGCGCATAAAAGCCTCGCCCACCAAAAACGCGTTCACTTCCCGCCCACGCAGTTTCTGTACCTGTTCGCGCGAGGAAATGCCGGATTCGGTCACCACCAGTCGGTCGGGCGGAATATCCCGCAACAGGCCCAGCGTGGTGTCGATGTCGGTGACGAAGCGCTTCAGATCGCGGTTGTTGATGCCAATCAGCGGCAGCCGCAGGCGCAGCGCGCGTTCCAGTTCTTCGCGGTTATGCACTTCCAGCAGCGCGTCCAGATCGTAGCGACGCGCGGTATCGGCCAGTTCCTGCAACAGCGCGTCTTCCAGCGCCGAGACAATCAACAGCACGCAGTCCGCGCCCAGCGCGCGGGACTCCACGATTTGATACGGGTCGCACATGAAATCCTTGCGAATGACCGGCAGCGCGCAGGCGGCGCGGGCGGCTACGAGATCCGCGTCCGATCCTTGGAAGAAATGCTCGTCGGTGATTACCGACAGGCAGGTTGCGCCGGCGGCGGCGTAGGACGCGGCGATCTCGGCCGGCACGTAGTGTTCACGCATCACGCCTTTGGAGGGCGAGGCTTTTTTGGATTCGGCGATCACCGCCGGCAGGCCGCGCGCGATCTGCCGGCGTAGCGCGGCTTCGAAGCCGCGGGGTGGCGGCTGCGCGGCAGCGGCGGCTTCAAGTTCAGCCAGCGAACGCACGGCGCGGCGCGCGGCGACCTCGCCCTGCTTGTGCGCCATGATTTCGGCCAGCAGGTCGTGCCCCGGCACCAATGCGGAAGTTTCGTTGCTCATGCCGGGGGAATCTCCAGTGCTTGTGAGTAAGCCGTGCAATGGTGAAAACGCTCGCGCGCGGCGCCGCTGGCGATGAGTTCGCCGGCGCGGGCATAGCCTTCGCGCAAGTCCGCGCAGAAACCGCAGAGGTAGAGCGCAGCGCCGGCGTTCAGCGCCACGATGTCGCGTGCCGGGCCGTGCTCGCCATCAAAGACGCGCTTGATCACCGCGAGGCTCTCTTGCGCATCTTTCACCTTCAGTGCGGCGAGCGGCGCGCGCGGAATGCCTAAGCTGGCCGGCTCGAATTCGTAGTGCGTGATGACGCCTTCCCGCAGTTCGGCGACGGTGGTCGGCGCGCCGATACTGATCTCGTCCAGTCCGTCGGCCGCATGGACGACCATCGCGCGCTGCGTGCCGAGGCGTGACAGCACCACGGCGACTTTTTCCACCCAGCTGCGATCAAACAGCCCCACCAGCTGCAGCGGCGCGCCGGCCGGATTGGTCAGCGGCCCCAGCGCGTTAAAGAGCGTGCGGATCCCGAGCTCGCGGCGCGGCCCGGCGGCGTGGCGCGTGGCGTTGTGATGCGCCTGGGCAAACATGAAGCCGAAGCCGGTGTCGCGAATGGAATCCGCAATCTGCGCCGGCGTTAGCGTGAGCCGGATCCCGGCCGCTTCCAGCACGTCGGCCGAACCGCTGCTGCTGGAAACCGAGCGATTGCCGTGTTTGGCAACGAAGCCGCCGCCCGCCGCCACCACGAAGGCCGCCGCGGTGGAAATATTGAAGGTGCCGCTGGCATCGCCGCCGGTGCCGCAGGTGTCGATCAGCGGGCTGGCGGTGGCGTGCACTTTCAGCGAGAGCTCGCGCATCACGGACGCCGCGGCGGTGATTTCGTCCACCGTCTCGCCTTTCATGCGCAGCGCCACCAGCAGGCCCGCGATCTGCGCCGGCGTGGCTTCGCCGCTCATGATCTGGCGCATCACCGCCAGCATGTCCTCAAACTCAAGGTCCTGCCGCGCGGTCGCGGCCGCTATGGCCTCACGGATTTGCATAGGGCGTGCTCAGGCCGCGCGGCGGGTTTTGCTAAGGTGAAAAAGTTCTGCAGCAGCGCGTGGCCGTGCTCGGTCAGGATCGATTCCGGATGGAACTGCACGCCATAGACCGGCAGCTCGCGATGCCGCACGCCCATGATTTCGTCCATGCTGCCGTCCGCGTGCTGGGTCCAGGCGGTGACTTCCAGACAGCTCGGGCAGCTGTCTTTCTCGATTACCAGCGAGTGATAGCGGGTGGCGGTGTAGGGATTACCGAGACCCGCGAAGACGTCTGTATTGCGGTGATGAATAAGCGAGGTCTTGCCGTGCATGACTTCGCGGGCGTGGACCACCTTCCCGCCAAAGGCCTGCCCGATGCTCTGATGCCCCAGACACACGCCCAGAATGGGAAACACGCCCGAGAGTTCGCGCACCACCGCCAGCGACACCCCCGCCTCGTTCGGCGTGCAGGGCCCGGGCGAGAGAATGATGTGCTCCGGCGCCAGCGCCCGGATCTCCGCCACGCTGATGGCGTCGTTGCGAAACACCCGCACGTCCTCACCCAACTCCCCGCAGTACTGCACGAGGTTGTAGGTGAAGGAGTCGTAGTTGTCGATCATCAGCAGCATGGCCGCTCGGTCCTCAATGGTTACCCCGGGTTAGCGTGGGAGTGTGGCCTACTCGTGCGCTAGCCTGCCAATTCTCCCGCAAATCACGCGCCGGCCATACCCGATTGAAGGCTTTGCGGGCAGAAAGTTTGCAGACCAAGCCGGGTGAGTGCCGATTTCCCGACCGGGCGCTGCGTTGTGATCTCAAATCGACCCGCTTTAGACACTGGCGCTGATCGGCCGGATCGGTTATCCCTCGCCCTGTCCCCCTCACCGAAAGCCCTCCATGCCTGTAGCGCCTAATGGCCAGCCGTCCGCCGTTCGGGCCCGGTCACTTGCCGCGCGCCTCGGGCGATACCTGTGGCGCACGCTGCTCGTCGCCCTGGGCCTGATCACGCTGACGCTTTGCGTGCTGTTCGCACGCCCGCTTTATCAATACCTCGTCAGCTTCCCGCGTGAGGCGGCCGCGCTTGAGCGGCTCCGCGCCGAGACGCGGCCGGTCGCGCTCGACGACGGTTGGACCGAATACCGCGCCGTGGTGCACGCCCACTCCTACCTCTCGCATGATTCCGAAATGCCCTTCGCCGAGATTCTGGCCGCCGCGCAGACGGCCAAGGTCGACGCCATGTTCATGACCGACCACTGCATCAACCGCAAGGCGGATTTCGTGACCCAGTGGACCGGCCTGCACGAGGGGGTGCGCTTTATCCGCGGCTGGGAACTGCGTAACGGGCTTTTGATCTGGGGCCTGCCGGAATCGGCCACGGTGAACTGTGACGCGCCGCTGACCGAGACCGCCGCGCGCGTCGCGCACGAGGGTGGCTTGAGCGCGTTCGGTCATACCGAAATGCCGCGCCCCTACGAGGTGGCCGAGGTTCGGGTGATGGAGATCTACAACATCCACACCGACTTTCTGGACGAGAAGCTGCTGTGGTTGCTGCCCGGCTTGCTGCTGAATACGGCGCGTTGGCCCGACCTCGCCATTCGCGAGGTTTACGACCAGCCGTCTGCCATCCTCAATCTTTGGGACCAGCAAAACCGGACGCGAAAGATGGTGGGCTTTGGCGCCGCGGACGCGCACCAGAATCTCGGTCTGCGGCTGGTTTACACCGCGCAAAATCGCCTCTGGCTGCGGCAATCGAGCCGCAAGTCCTTCACCGATCCGAAAATCGAACTGAACTCCTTCAGTCATACCGTGCTGGAATGGATCTTCGGCCCGCTCACGCCGGGGCGCGAACTGCTGCGGGTGGATCTTGATCCCTATCCGCGCAGCCTGCGCTACGTGAACACCCATCTGCTGGCAGAGGACAACAGCGAAGCGGCGTTGCTGGGTGCGCTGCGCGAGGGCCGGGCGTTTGTGGCCTTCGATTTATTGGCCGACACGCGCGGCTTCGTGTTTTTTGCCGCTGCCGACGGCCGCCGCGCAACGATGGGCGAGGAGACGGCTTTTACGCCGGGCCTGCGGCTGAAAGGCGAAGCTCCCCTGCCGGCCCGCTGGACGGTGCTGCGCGACGGCGAGGTGGTGGCGACGCTGGAAGGGCGCAGTCTGGACTGGCCGGTGCCGGGCGCCGGCAACTACCGGGTCGAGCTTGCCATTCGGCCCGGCACCGAGTGGCTGGACTGGATTTACGCCAACCCGGTGCGCGTCACGCCGCCCACCCCGTAGCGGCAACAGACCGGGCGCTTTATCGCGGCGCACGCGCCGCTCCTGCAAGGCTCGCCCGGCGCCGCGATCCGCTAGTCGAACATCGCCACCGCGCGGGTCCAGCCGCCGGAGGCGCCTTTGATCTTCACCGGCAGGCAGGACACCACAAAGCCGTGCGCCGGCAGCTCTTCCAGATGACGCAGCTTCTCCATGTGCGAGTAGGGCGTGTCTTTGCCGGCGTAATGGCCTTCCCAGATGATGCGGGGGTCCTTGGTCGCGAGCCAACGCTCGAGGGTTTTGGAGAACGGCGCGTCCCAGCTCCAGCCGTCAATGCCGGTCACGCGCACGCCCTGATCGGTCAGCCAGTGGGTAGCCTCGCGGCCTACGCCACAGCCGGCGTGAATGTAGCGATCGGTGCCGTACATCTCGCCCGCGCGGGTGTTCACCAGCACGATGTCCAGCGGCTGCAGCTCGTAGCCGATGCGCTTCAGTTCGGCTTTGACGTCGGCGGCGGTCGCGACATAGCCATCTTCGAAGTGGCGGAAATCAAGCTTCACGCCGGGCCGGAAGTACCAGTCGAGCGGCATCTGGTCGATGGTGGGCATGGGGTTGCCCTTGGCATCTTTCGAGTTGTAGTGATACGGCGCGTCCATGTGGGTGCCGTTGTGGGTGGTCAGCGAAATATGCTCGATCGCCCAGCCTTCGCCGCCCGGCAGGTCTTCTTCCTTCAGGCCGGGAAACAGTTCGCACAACAGGGCCGCGTTTTCCTTGCCCGTCACGTAGCGGATGGAGGGCCGCATGAACGGCGGATCAACCACCGTGTCGTTGTCGAGCGGCTGGGAGATATCGACGATCCGAGAGGGCAGTTTCATGGGCGAGCTCCTGAGGGCATAAGGGCATGAGGGTCTGCGTCGGATTCTAGCCGGATGTGACCGGCCCGCCTAAGCCTGCGCGAGTTGCAACGTGCATGCGTTACGCTCGGCGCCCTTTTTCATGAGCGAGGCTTACATGCAGCGCAGGCTGGGCCAGTCGGCGATCACATTGAGCGCGGTGGGCCTGGGGCTGGTCGATTTTGCGGCCGGGCCGGGCTGGCTATCACGCGCGCTGTTTCCGCCGCTCGACCAGCCGGCCAAGACCGCGGTGGTCGCCGCCGCGCTGGGCGCCGGCATTGACTGGTTCGACACCGCCGAAATGTACGGCTTCGGCGCCTCCGAGCGCGCGCTGGCGGTGGCCTTGCGCAGTCTGAACGTGGCGCCGGAGGCGGTGACGGTCGCCACCAAGTGGTTTCCGCTGGGCCGCACGGCCAGCCATCTCGGGCGCAGCATCGGCGCTCGCTGCAAAGCGCTCGAGCCCTATCCCATCGGCCTGTACATGGTGCATCACCCGTTTGGTTTCTCGACCGCCATCGCCGAGATGCGCGCCATGGCGTCGCTCGCCAGACGCGGGCTGATCCACAGCATCGGGGTGAGCAATTTCAGCGCCGCCGCCATGCGCCGGGCCCACCGCACGCTGGCCGCGCTGGGCCTGCCGCTGGCGGTCAATCAGGTCCGCTTCAATTTGCTCGACCGGCGGCTGGAAACCAACGGGGTGCTGGCCACCGCGCAGGAACTGGGTATTTCGCTCATCGCCTACAGTCCGCTGGCCAAGGGCTTGCTGAGCGGGCGCTATCACCGTGAGCCGGCCTTGCTGGCCCGGCAGGGGTTGCGGCGACGCTTGATGATGCCGCAGAACCTGCGCCGGACCGCGCCTTTGATTGCAGCGCTGGACGCCGTCGCCGCCGCGCACGGCGCGAGCGCCGCGCAGGTCGCGCTGGCCTGGGTGCTGCAGCGGCACGGCGCCTTGATGCTGGCCGCGGTCGGCGCGACCCGCCCGCAGCAGGCCAGCGCCGCAGCGGCGGCGATGGCGCTTGGCCTGAGCGCCGAGGAAATGGCGCTGCTGACCGAACGCTCGGATGACGCGCTGGCCTGAGCGGCCGCGCTGCGCGGGACAGCGCGCAAGGCGGCGGCTATGCTCAACGCCAACGCAGACGCGGCCGCCGGCCGTGCGCGCGCCGTCACCGCCCGATACCGGGCGTGGCCACTGTGCTCAATGACAGGAGCAAGCCATGAGTCTGAAAGAAAAACTGGACGAGATCCGCGCCGGCGCCGCGCGCATGATCCCGCCCGACAAGCTGGCCTTGATGCTGGCGGCGACGGACGCGCTCCGCCGCTCGGGCATCCTCGACGGTGTGATTAAGGTGGGGCAGCCGCTGCCCGCTTTCGCGCTGCCCAACGCCCGCGGTGAAACGGTAAGTTCGGCGTCCCTGCTCGCGCAGGGACCGCTGGTGCTGACCGTGTTCCGGGGACATTGGTGACCCTACTGCCTCGCGGAGCTGTACGCTTTGCAGGAAAACCTGACGGCCTTGAAATCGTTGGGTGCCAATTTGGTCGCACTGTCGCCGCAACTGCCGGTGCATAGCCTGGGGCTTATCGACAAGCAGCGCCTGGGCTTCGACATCCTGCGGGATGCGGGCAACGACTACACCGCGCAGCTTGGGCTGCGGTTTGCGCTGCCAGCCGAGCTGGTGCCGATCTATCAGGGCTTCGGTATCGACCTGCCCGGCTGTAACGGCGAGCCCAGCTGGACGCTGCCGATGCCGGCGCGACTGGTGGTCGACCGGCAGGGCATTGTGCGCGCGACGGATATTGACCCCGACTACACGCTACGCCCCGAGCCGGCCGCCACGCTGGCCGCGCTGCAGGCATTGCGCGATTAACCCGGCCGCGCGCGGCGGCCTGCGCAGGGCCGTCGCGCGCTGGCTAGACGCTAAGGACAACCGCCGAATGAGCATCATCGAAATCGAATACTGCGGCATGTGAAACTACAAGCCGAATGCCCTCCGTGCGAGGGATCGCTTGCAGCAACGTGGCGCCACGGACATCACTTTAGTCGAAGGCGGGCGCGGCATTTTTGAAATTCGCGCCGCCGGACAGCTGCTCTTTTCCAAGGCGAAAAGCGGGCATTTCCCGACCGACGCCGAACTCGCAGCGCTGCCGCTGGGCAGCGTCTGAACCATGAAGGGACGACAGCGATGCCGCTGACGAATGTGCTGATCGGTGGGGTGGCGCTGGGCGCCGCCCTCTTTCTGGCCGGCTGCGCGGGTTTGCTGGCGGGCAGCGCGCCGGCCGATCTGGGCGTGCATAAGGGCTTGCTCAAAGCGCCGTCGAAAACCCGCAACAGCGTGACCAGTCAGGCCGACCGTTTCCCCGAGGCGAAACACCGCGACTACGCGCGCATCGCGCCGCTCGCCTTCAGCGGCGAGCCGGCGGCGGCCATGGCGCGACTGGCGAGCGTCGTCGAAGGCATGGACGGCGCGGTGCTCGTCACCCGCCAGCCCGACTATCTCTACGCCACCTTCACCACCCGCTGGCTGCGTTTTGTGGACGACGTCGAGTTTGCGCTGGATGCACCGGCCGGCGTGATTGATGTGCGCTCGGCCTCGCGGCTGGGAGCAGAAGATTTCGGCACCAACCGCCGGCGCATCGAGGCCGTTCGCAGCGCTTTCGACGCCGGCCGCTAGGCCGGCGCCGTCGGCGTCGCTATGCTCGCTGGACTTGTTCAGAGGAGCGCCGCCCGCATGAAACTCCCCACCGCCCGCGTGGCCCCGCTAGACCCTGCCGCCTGGGACGACGCCACCCGCCACACGCTGCGCGATGTGCGCATTGGCAGCGGCGAGATCCCGAACATCTTCAAAACCCTCGCCCACCATCCGGATCTGCTGAAGCGCTGGATGGTGTTCGGCAACCACGTGTTGTTCAAATCCACGCTGCCGGCGCGCGAGCGCGAGCTCGTCATCCTGCGCATTGGCTGGCTGTGCGAGGCGGAATACGAATGGGCGCAGCACGTGCGCATCGGCAAACAGTGCGGCCTGACCCACGCCGAAATTCACGACATCAAGCTGGGTCACACCGCCCCGGGCTGGAACGCTCGCGATGTGCTGCTGCTGAAAGCGGTCGACGAACTGCACAAGGACGCCTGCATCACCGACGCGACCTACGCCGGGCTTGCCGCGCACTACAGCACGCAGCAGCTGCTCGATTTGGTGTTTGCGATCGGTCAATACAACCTGGTGTCGATGGTGCTGAACACCTTTGGGGTGCAGCTGGATGCGGATCTCGACACCGGGTTTGCGAATACCTAAGCCCTAGCCGCGCCCGACCAGCGGCATCTTGCTCGCCATGATCGTGGTGAACAGCACGTTGGCGCCTAGCGGCAGCGCGGCCATGTGAAAGACGGCGTCCGCCACGTGGCTAACGTCCATCCGATCTTCGGCGCGCAGGCTGCCGTCGGCCTGGCGCACGCCGCTTGCCATCGCAGCGGTCATCTCGGTCACCGCGTTCCCGATGTCGATCTGGCCGCAGCAAATATCGAACGGCCGGCCGTCCAGCGCGAGCGTTTTGGTCAGCCCGGTGATGGCGTGCTTGGTGCTGGTGTAGGCGACCGAGCCGGGGCGCGGCGCGTGGGCTGAAATGGATCCGTTGTTGATGATCCGTCCGCCCTGCGGCGACTGTGCGCGCATCTGGCGGAAGGCCGCGCGGGCGCAAAGAAACATGCCGTCCAGATTGACCGCCACGGTTGCTCGCCAGTCCTCCAGTGAGATTTCGTCGATCAGGCCCGACGGCCCAAAGCGACCGGCGTTGTTGAACAGTACGTCCAGCCGGCCGAAGGCCGAGACCGCCTGCGCAAAGGCGGCGTCCACCTGCGCGCCATCGGTGACGTCGGCCGGAAGCACCAGCGCATTGGCGCGCCCGGCGCCGAGGCGTTCGAGCGCATCCGCGCGGCGCGCGAGCAGCGCCACCTGCCAGCCCGCGTCCAGAAACCGCTCGGCGGTGGCGCGCCCGATGCCGGCGCTGGCGCCAGTGATAAGAATGCTCGGCACGACTTAGAACGCGCGGAAGGTCATCGTCGTCAGGGTGCGAACGATGCCCGGAATATCGAACAGCTTGTCATTCAGGTAGTGGCCGACATCGGCCTCATCGGGGATGTAGATCTTGGCGATCAGATCAAAGTCGCCGGAGGTGGAGTAGAGCTCGGACACCACTTCGCGTTCGAAGATCGCATCGGCCACGCGGTAGGTCTGGCCGGGAGTGCAGCGGAACTGGACGAAGACACAGCGCATGGAAGCCTTCCTCTGGAGAACCCACGATTCAAAAAACCCGCCGGTGAGAGGGATCCCCCGACGGGCCGTTTTCAGGTTTGCGAATGCCTCGCCTGATAGCGGCATTATGCCTGCACCCGCCGGCACTACAGGAACGCGAGTCTGTTCCAGCTGACGCTGTCGCGGGCGTCGCGGCGTTGCGGCTCCCTCGGGAGGGCGGCTTGGGACACGCATGCTGTGGGAGGGGATTTGCCCCGACTGAGGCTGTTGTGGGCTTGGCGCTGGCGTCGCGGCGTTGCCGCTCCCACTGGTAGGGCGACTTGGGACAGCATGCTGTGGCAGGGGCTTTGCCCCGACTGAGGCTGTCGCTGACCTGCGGCGGGCGTCGCGGCGTTGCTGCTCCCACGGTACATGTGGGAGGGGCATCGCCCCGACTGAGGCACGCGTTTATTTCTTCGCTGGGCGGTAAGGAGCGCGCTGGCTACTATCCCGGGATGAACCCTCTTCCGCTGATCGACGAAACCCCGGTCTATCGCCTGCATTGGCGCATTCCGGCGCTGGGCATTGCCCAGATTGTCGCTTGGGGCAGCCTGTACTACGCGATTGCGGTGCTGGCGGCGCCGATGGCGGATGCTCTGCAACTGTCGAAGACGCTCATTTTTGGCGGCTTCACCGTCGCGCTGCTGGTCTCGGGCGCGCTAAGCCCTTGGGCGGGGCGGCGGATCGATCGCGATGGCGGGCGCTCGACGCTGGCCTTCTCCGCGCTGGCCGGCGGACTTGCTTTCGCGCTGCTCGCGAGCGCCACCGGCATGTGGACCTATCTGCTGGCCTGGATGGTGGCCGGCTGCGCGATGGGTTTCGGTCTCTACGATGCGGTGATGGCGGTGTTGAACCGCCTTGCGCCGGGCGCGCGCTATCGTCGGGCGGTGACCGCGCTGACGCTCTTCGGCGGCTTTGCGAGCACGGTGTTCTGGCCGCTGTCGCATTTTCTGGTGATCAATACCGACTGGCGCATGACCTGCCAGATTTACGCCCTGCTGCTGTGGGGCCTGTGCCTGCCGCTTTATCTGCTGGCGATTCCGCGCCTGACGCCTGCGCCCATCGTGCCGCGCGCGGCCGACGCGCCCGCGCCGCCGGTGCGTTCGCGGCGGCGTTTCGCGGCGCTGGCGGCGGCCTTCGCGCTGGTCAGCTTTGCCTTCTCTGTGCTCTCGGCGCATCTCATCGATCTGCTGGGTGATGCCGGCATCAGCAGCAGCGACGCGATTCTCATCGGCGCGGCCTTTGGCCCCATGCAGGTCGCGGCGCGGGTCGTCGAATATGTCTTTGCTCCGCATCTGCGGGCGGTCACGGTAGGCCGGATCGCCTTCGTGCTGATGGCGGCGGCCTTGCTCACGCTGTCGGCGGTCGACGGTCAACGCTGGCTCGCCTTTGGCTTCGCGCTGCTCTACGGCGCCAGCAACGGCATTCTCACCATCGTGCGCGGCACGGTGCCGGCGGAGTTGTTCGGACGGGAAGCCTACGGCGCGCTGCTGGGCGAACTGGCCCGGCCGTCCTTCGTCGCGAAGTCGGTCGCGCCGCTGCTGTTTGCGCTGCTGCTATCCCTTGGCGTTAGCCACGGCGGCGCCATGCTGGGCCTCGCGGCGGTCGGGGCGCTGGCGCTCATCGCGTTTGAACTGGCCCGCTACCGAACCTGATGTCGCGGCGCGACGCCTAGCGCGCTTCGGTTTTGGTTTCGCCGCAGCGGCTGCATTTAAGAATGGTGATCAGCTTGCCCGACTTGGTGTCGAAGGGTTTGCGCTGCCAGATTTCCCACTTGTGAAAGCCTTCGCGGCACAGCGTTTTGGCCTTGGCCCGCTCGCCCGGCTTGCGCGGGCGGAATTCGATGACGTCCCCCATCCCCCGGTCTCCTGCTAATTGGCGGGCTCCCACATCACCCAGGCCTGCCGCGCGATGGCCTTGTCGATCATCGCAAGCAGCGGCAGGGCGCGCTGGCTGAGCGGCACCGCCTGTGTGTCAGACGCTTCCTCTTCATCGTCTGCCTTACGCGGGGGCGCCGCAAGCGGCGCGGCGGCAAGGCCGCTGGTCAGACGCTCGCGCGCGGCTGGCAAATCGGCCGGGTCGAGCGCGCTGGGAATGCGGCCGGTCATGCCCATCAGCGCGAGCAGGGCGTCTGCGGCTTCACCGAACATCAACACATCGTGGCTGGCGGGGCTTTTGAAGCGAACGAGCATGCAGATCACCAAATCGTGTGGCCGATATCGAAATCGTTCAGCGGGCAGCGGGACTGCCCGCGCACCAGCCAGATTGGCCGGGTGGTAAACCCGACCTTGGCTCCAGCATGCGCGTAGTGGCTGCTGGCCGGCATGTAGCGGATCAAGAGCCCGGCCTCCGACAGCGCCTCGGGGCCGGCGCCCTGAGGCGTGCAGCGCGCGGGGTCGTAGAGCAGGATCTGGCCGCCTTCCAGCAGATAGTCGCGGGGCCGGACGGCGCCGTTCGCGGGTAGCTGCAGAAAGCCGGAGGCTCGTTCCAGATCCGTCACCGCAATCCACAGGCTGACGGTCGGGCCCGGCGGCGCCAGCGGCGCGTCGGCAACGGCACACTGCCAGTCGTGCAGGTCGGCGCCCTCGGCCGGCACATCCACCACGGCAGCGTCCCACAGCACCAGATCCGGCCCCAGCAGCAGCGCGGCAAGGTCCAGCAGGTCGGGATGCGTCACGTAGTCGAAAAACTCGCGCGCCAGATCCATCTCCTCGTCGCCGTCCAGCGGCACGTGGGGCAGGCGCAGGTCTTCGCGGCCGGTCAGCACCAGCCGCGCGACCGCATCCTGAATCTGGCAGAGCAGCGCGGTCGCGAGCCGCCACGCGGGCTGCACCGCGCCGCTTGCCCGCCAACTCGCCAGTTCGTCCTCGCCGAGGCGCGCGTTATCGCGAAACGCCGCGTACTTGCTCACCGCCTAGCAGGCCTCGAACAGACCGGCCGCGCCCATGCCCTTGCCAATACACATCGAGACAATGCCGAGCTTCTTCTGGCGCCGCTTCAGTTCGCGCAGCACCACGCCGGTCAGGCGCGAGCCGGTCATGCCAAAGGGGTGACCGATGGCGATCGAGCCGCCGTTCACGTTGTAAATCTCGTTGTCGATACCGAGCGCGTCCCGGCAGTACAGACACTGCGAGGCAAAGGCTTCGTTGAGTTCGATAAGGTCGATGTCGCCGAGGCTCAGTCCTTTGAACTTCAGCAGCTTCGGGATGGCGAACACCGGGCCGATGCCCATTTCATCCGGATCGCAGCCGGCCACCGCGAAGCCGCGGAAATAGGCGAGCGGCGTCAGCCCCAGCTGCTGCGCGCGTTTTTCGCTCATCAGCAGCGTCATCGAAGCGCCGTCGGACAGCTGCGAGGAGTTGCCGGCCGTCACCGAGCCGCCCTCTTCAAAGGCTGGCGGCAGCGAGGACAGGGCCTGGAGGCTGGTATCCGGCCGGTTGCATTCGTCGCGGTCGACCACGCCGTCCACCACCATCGATTCGCCGGTGTCCTTGCTGATGACTTTCTTCCACTTCACCGCCATCGGCGCGATTTCGTCCGCCACCCGGCCGTCGGCGACGGCGGCCGCATAGCGCAGCTGGCTTTGCACCGAGTATTCGTCCTGCATCTCGCGGGTCACCTTGTAGCGTCGCGCCACCACTTCGGCGGTATTGCCCATCGGCATGTAGATCGACGGCAGGTGCTCCTGCAGCCAGGGATGGTCGGCGAACTTGGCCGCCGTGCCGCGCTCGAGGCCGGTGATTGACTCTACGCCGCCGGCGATCGCGATGTCGGCGCAGCCGCTCGCGATTTGGGTGGCGGCGATGGAAATGGCATTGAGGCCGGAGGAACAGGCGCGGCTGATGGTCGCGGCGGCGACCGACAGCGGCAGCTTCGAGAGCGCGACGCCGTGGCGCGCCATGTTGCCGGTCTGCTCGCCGATCTGGCGCGCCACGCCCACCACCACGTCGTCGACTTCCGCCGCGTCGATCGCCGGGTTGCGCGCCAGCAGGGCGTCGATGCAATGGGCGACGAGTTCGTCGGCGCGGGTAAGGTTGAAGGTACCGCGATGCGCCTTGGCGAGTCCGGTGCGGATGTTATCGACGATGACGACCTGAGACATGCTGCTCCCCCTGGGCCTTGCTGAAATGAAAAAGGCGCCGTCGTGATGCCGCGCCTCGCCGGCGCACAGGATCGCCGCATTGCCCGAGGGCGGCAACCCGCGCGTTGCGCTGGCACAGTTTTTCTGCGCGCCGCGCTGGCGGCGGCGGGCGGCCGGCACTTAAAATCAGCCCATCCCTTCCCAACTCCCATCGAGGCCGGCCGTGAGCAACTTTGAGCAACAGATTCAGAAATTCCGCACGCAGGACGGCTTCATTGCCGCGCTGGACCAGAGCGGCGGCAGCACCCCGAAGGCGCTGCGCCTGTACGGCGTGCCCGAAACCGCCTATTCCGGCGAAGAAGAGATGTACCGCATGGTCCACGCCATGCGCACCCGCATCATCACCAGCCCGGCCTTCAACGGCGACCGCATCCTTGCCGCGATCCTCTTTGAGAACACCATGGACCGCGAGATCGAAGGCCGCTCCACGGCTGACTATCTGTGGAACGTGAAGCGCGTCGCCCCGATGCTGAAAATCGACAAGGGTCTGGCCGACGAAGTGGACGGCGTGCAGCTGATGAAGCCGAACCCCGGCCTCGACGCCCTGCTCGACAAGGCGAAAAGCAAAGGCATTTTCGGCACCAAGATGCGCTCGGTGGTACAGAAGGCCAACGCCGGCGGCATCCAGCAGGTGGTGGACCAGCAGTTTGAAGTCGCCCGCCAGATCATTGCCAAGGGACTGGTGCCGATCGTCGAACCCGAGGTGGACATCCACTGTCCGGACAAGGCCGCCGCAGAAAAGCTGCTGAAGGCCGCGCTGCTGAAAGGGCTCGACGCGCTGCCGGCGAACGATCTGGTGATTCTGAAGCTGACCCTGCCCGAAGAAGACAACCTCTATCTCGACTGCATCCGCCACCGCAATGTGCTGAAAGTGGTGGCGCTGTCGGGCGGCTATCCGCGTGAGGAATCGAATGCGCGTCTGGCCCGTCAGACCGGCATGGTGGCGAGCTTCTCGCGCGCGCTGAGCGAAGGGCTGTCCGCGCAGCAGACGGAGGAGGCGTTCAACAACACGCTGAACGCCTCCATCCAGAGCATTTTTGCGGCGTCGAAGAAGTAGTCGCGAGGGCCCGCGCCCGGTCGGGCGCGGGTTCAGGCGCAAACAGCGCGCTCAGCCGGCGGCGCGCTGCTCGAGGATGGCGACCGCCGGCAGGGTCTTGCCTTCGAGGTATTCGAGGAAGGCGCCGCCCGCGGTCGAGATGTAGGACACCTCGTCGGCAATGCCGAACTTGGCGATCGCGGCCAGCGTGTCGCCGCCGCCCGCGATCGAAAACGCCGGTGACCGCGCGATGGCTTCGGCCAGCGCTTTCGTGCCGCCGGCAAACTGGTCGAACTCGAACACGCCCAGCGGGCCGTTCCACACGATGGTGCCGGCCGATTCCAGAATCTCGGCAAAGACCGCGGCGGTCGCCGGGCCGATGTCCATGATCATGTCGTCCGCCTCGATCGCCGCCACCGGCTTGGTGGTCGCCACCGCGGTTTCCGAGAATTCCTTGCCGCAGACCGCGTCCTGCAGCAGCGGCACCGCCGCGCCCCGCGCCTGGGCTGCCGCCATAATCCGCCGCGCGGTGTCCAGCATGTCGTTCTCGCACAGCGACTTGCCAATTTCCGCGCCGCCGGCGCGCAGGAAGGTGTTGGCGATGCCGCCGCCGACGATCAGCTGATCGACCTTGCCCAGCAGCGACTCCAGCACGTCCAGTTTGGTCGAGACCTTGGAGCCGCCGACGATCGCCACCAGCGGACGCTTCGGCGCATGCAGGGCGGCCTTCAGCGCGTCGATTTCGGCTTTCATCAGCGGGCCGGCGCAAGCCACGGGGGCAAACTTCGCCACGCCGTGGGTGGAGGCCTGGGCGCGATGGGCGGTGGCGAAGGCATCGTTGACGAACACATCGCACAGCGCGGCCATTTTGCGCGCCAGCGTCTCGTCGTCTTTTTCTTCGCCCGCTTCAAAGCGCACGTTCTCGCACAGCACCACTTCGCCCGGCGCGCAGTCGACGCCGTTCAACCAGTCGCGAACCAGCCGCACCGGCTGCCCCAGCAGGCCGCTCAGCGCGGTCGCCACCGGTGCCAGCGAAGACGCCTCGTCAAACACGCCCTCTTTGGGCCGGCCAAGGTGCGAGAGCACGATGACCCGCGCGCCCGCCGCCACCGCCGCCTGCAGGGTCGGCAGGCCGGCGCGGAGCCGGGTGTCGTCGGTGATGTGACCGTTTTTCAACGGGACGTTGAAGTCCTCCCGAATCAGCACGCGCTTGCCGGCCAGCGCCAGCCCCGACATCGCCAGCATCTCAGGCACTCGCCTTCATCAGCGCCAGCGCCGTGTCGAGCATGCGGTTGGAGAAGCCCCATTCGTTGTCGTACCAGGACATCACCTTCACCAGCGTGCCGTCGATGACCTTGGTTTCCGAGGCTTCAAAAATCGACGAAGCCGGGTTGTGGTTGAAGTCGATCGACACCAGCGGCTCGTCGTTCACTTCCAGCACGCCCTTCAGTTCGCCGGCGGCGGCTTCTTTCAGGATCGCGATGACTTCCTTCTTGTCGGTCGGCCGGCTGGCGCGGAAGGTCAGGTCCACCATCGAGACGTTGATGGTCGGCACGCGCACCGCAAGCCCGTCGAGCTTGCCGTTCAGGTCCGGCAGCACCAGACCCACCGCCGCGGCCGCGCCGGTCTTGGTCGGGATCATCGACATGGTGGCCGAGCGGGCCCGCCGCAGGTCCTTGTGGTAGACGTCGGTCAGCACCTGATCGTTGGTGTAGGAGTGGATGGTGGTCATGAGGCCCGATTCCACGCCGATTTTCTCGTGCAGCGGCTTGACCAGCGGCGCGAGGCAGTTGGTGGTGCAGGAGGCGTTGGAGATGATTTCGTCCGAGGCCTTCAGCGACTTGTGGTTGACCCCGAACACCACCGTGGCGTCCACGGTGTCGCTGGCGGGCGCGGAGATGATGACTTTCTTGGCGCCGCCCTTCAGGTGCAAGCCGGCTTTTTCGCGGGTCGTGAAGAGCCCGGTGCACTCAAACACCACGTCCACTTTCAGCTCGCCCCAGGGCAGCTTGGCCGGGTCGCGCTCGGCCAGCACGCGAATTTTGTCGCCGTTGACCACCATGTAATCGCCGTCCACTTCGACCTTGCCCGGGAACTTGCCGTGAGCGGTGTCGTAGCGGGTGAGGTGGGCGTTGGTCTGCGCGTCGCCCAGATCGTTGATGGCCACGATCTGGAGTTCGCCGGTGCGGCCGGATTCGTAGAGCGCGCGCAGTACGTTGCGACCGATGCGACCGTAACCGTTGATACCAACTCGAATGCTCATGGGGGATTCACTCCTGCGTTGTCTGTCTTGCGTCTTTGGTGGTGTTGGATGATGCGCCCGATGCCTCGCCTAGGCCTTGAGGTAAGCGGTGATGCGCGCCAGTACGTCGTCTTTGGCGAAACCGAAATGTTTGAACAGCGCACCGGCCGGGGCCGAGGCGCCAAAGCTGTCCATCCCGATGACGAGACCGTCGAGGCCGACGAAGCGGTACCAGTAGTCCGCGCTGCCGGCTTCCAGCGCCACCCGGCGGCGTACCGCCGAGGGCAGCACGGCGTCGCGATAGGCCGCGTCCTGCCGCAGGAAGGCGTCGGTGCTCGGCATCGACACCACGCGCACGCCGTCGCCGAGTTGCGCTGCGGCCTGCATCGCGAGACCGACTTCCGAGCCGGTGGCGATCAAGATCAGTCGCGGCGCGCCGACGCTGTCCTGGAGCACATAACCGCCGCGGGCAATATCGCCCAGCTGGCTGCGGCTGCGCGGCTGCGGCGGCAGGCCCTGACGGGTCAGCACCAGCGCGGTCGGGCCGTCGCGGCGTTCGACGGCGGCAATCCACGCGGCGGTGGTCTCGGCGCCGTCGCAGGGGCGCCACACCGCACAGTTGGGAATGAGGCGCAGCGACGCGGTGTGTTCCACCGGCTGGTGCGTCGGACCGTCTTCGCCCAGACCAATCGAGTCGTGGGTCAGCACGTAGATGGCGCGCAGGTTCATCAGCGCCGCCATGCGGATGGCGTTACGCGCGTAGTCGGAGAAGACCAGAAACGTGCCGCCGTAAGGGATGAAGCCGCCGTGCAGCGACAGGCCGTTCATGGCCGCTGCCATCGCAAACTCGCGCACGCCGTAGTTCACGTAGTTGCCGCCCGGGCTGGCGGCCGTCACCGTGCGGCTGCCCGCCCAGTGGGTGAGGTTGGATTCGGCAAGGTCGGCCGAGCCGCCCACGAACTCCGGCAGCAGGGGGCCCAGTTTTTCCAGCGCCAGCTGCGAGGACTTGCGGGTGGCGTTGGCCGCCGTGCTGGCCTGGGCCTCGTCCAGAATGCCGGCGACGGTCGTCGCCCATTCGGCCGGGAGATCAGCGCCGTTGCGGCGGGTGAACTCGGCGGCCAGCGCCGGGTGGGCGCTGGCATAAGCGTTAAAGAGCGTCTGCCAGCTGGCTTCCTGGGCGGCGCCGCGCGCGCGGGCGTCCCACGCCGCGTAGACCTCGGCCGGAATCTCGAACGGCGCGTGCGACCAGCCCAGTTGCGCGCGGGTGGCGGTGATTTCCGCGTCGCCCAGCGGTGCGCCGTGGGCGGCTGACTTGCCCGACTTGTTGGGGCTGCCAAAGCCAATGACCGTGCGGCAGCAGATGAGCGTGGGCTGGGTGGTATTGGCGCGGGCGGCGGTGATCGCGGCGTGGACGGCGGCGGCGTCGTGGCCGTCCACCTTTTCGATCACCTGCCAGCCGTAGGCGCGGAAGCGGGCCGGGGTGTCGTCGGTGAACCAGCCGGCCACGTTGCCGTCGATCGAAATCTGGTTGTCGTCGTACAGCGCAATCAGCTTGCCGAGGCCCAGCGTGCCGGCCAGCGAGCAGGCCTCGTGGGAGATGCCTTCCATCAGGCAGCCGTCGCCCAGAAACACATAGGTGTGGTGGTCGACCACCGGAAAGCCTTCCCGGTTGAACTGGGCGGCGAGGATTTTTTCGGCCAGCGCCATGCCAACGCCGTTGGCAATGCCCTGACCCAGCAGCTCCTGATTGGGGTTGATTTTTTGCCCTGACTGGACAGCCATGGCCTTGGCCATGGCTATGGATTCC
>JAURHQ010000360.1 GCA_030833185.1 Gammaproteobacteria bacterium
GCCGTGGCTTCGCGACGCGAGAGCCCGCCTGCATCGCGCAGGTAGGATTCCGCGTCGGCGAGGGATGCGATGGTGTCGATGGATTTGACGCCGGAGACGCGGGCCGACTCGTTGGCCGGGAAGGTGACGAGGGAGACTTCCCACAGATCAACCTTCTTCAGGGTGCGAACGTCGGTAACTCGGTCGTAGCTGTCTTCCCTGGTTATGAAGCCGATGGACATGCCGGAGATGGCGCCCATTTTGAGGAGCTCGTAGGCTTCTGCGCCGCGGGTTGTTTTGAGTGCCAGGCGGCCTTCGACGTAGAGGCCGGTTTGGTCCTCTCGGATGGCGCTATAGACGCCGATGGGCTCGCTGCTGCGGTGCTGCCATAGCATGGCCGGGGTGCGTTGACTCAGGGACTCCGAAAAGGCGCCGGGGGCGACGACCTCCTTGTAAGAATCGATAACGCCGAACACGGATCCATAGCCAGAAAAAAGGCCGTCATCGCTGACGGCCTTGATCTGGAACGGTACGTCCAATCGGTCATTCATTGCTGGTTCCTCCAGTGTTGGTGCCGGCGTTCGTCCCCACGTTGGTGGCGATGGGAAGCTGGCTTGCAGAGCCGCCCATGGGGTTGAGGTCTTCAAGCGCGCGCACTTCGTCCTGAGTCATCCACGCGGGGGCGCCGCCTGCACCAAGCGCCCGCGAGAAGTATTCGCCGCGGTCTTTGGTGGCGCCGCGCAGTAGGGACGTGAGGTTGTGCTTGATGTAGTAGCCAGCCCTGCGCTCTTCGCGGGTGAGCAGCTGGCATTCCATGGCCTGCTCGATGCGCTCGGCCCAGGGGGCGAGGCAATGCACGACGTGGGCCAGAAACATCTGCTCTGCGCTGGCGTAGGTACTGGCCTTGTCGCTGTAGCCGATCATGATTGGCATGATCTGGAAGAAGCGGCAGATTTCCTCGATCTGATGCCGGCGGGTTTCGAGGTGCTGGGCATCGACGCCGGTTTGTGAGAGCGGCACGAACTTGGCGCCGCGGTCGAGGATCATGGCGCTTGACCGGTTTGACGGGCCTGCGTAGTTGTCCTCAATCCACTTTTTCAGGTCTTTGTATTGCTGCGGGTTGAGCGTTGCATCGACCGAGTAGAGGCCGGACGGGGCGACGCCGTTGCGGTGCAGGCTGGCGTGCGTTTCTTCGGTGGCCATGGCGAGGCCGACGGCCTCACGGGCGAGCTTGAGGGGCTCCATGCCGATGATGCCGTCCCACGACGGGCCGGTGATGCGCAGGATGGATTCAGCAGGGAATTCGCGCTGGGCGCCGTTGATACCGGTGATCTGGTATCGCGGGGGAACGCCCATCCTGTCGGACTTTTTGACGGTGACGGCGCCGGGCTCGATGTTGATGAGCTCGACGACTTCGCCCATCGACCGATTGATGAAGGCGTATCCGGTGCCGCACAGGGCGGCGTGCATGACGAGGGTTTCGCGGAATCCGAACGATGTGCTGACGTCGTTGGGCATGCGGTGGAGAACGTCATAAAGCGGGTGTTCGCGGGCGGCGCGCTTGTTGTCCTGGTCGTCCTCAATGTAGAGCTTGAGCGATACCTGGGCCATGCCTTCAGCGATGCGACGGACGCAGGCGCAGACGGTGGAAACCTTCAGGGCGTTGGCGATGGTGACGGACTGGCCGCTTTTGCTTTGCCCCAGCTGCAGGATTTCAGCGGGCAGGTCGGCAACGGTTACGCCTTTCTGGGAGAAGGCGCGGGCAAGGATACCCATCACTCACCCCCTTTAATGGCAATCAACCGGCCAGCGACGAGGCACAGCAGGCCGCCGACGATGTACCCAGCGGGGGAATAGATTAGGTGTGCGCCATAGGACACCGCCGCGGCACCTCCTGCGATCAGCGCGTCAGGCAGCAATGCCGATGCGACCGCAGAGGCGCGTTTTAGGGTGTCTTTCATGTGGTTTCCCAGAATGATTTGCCCGGCGCTGCCGGGTTGAGAGAGAGCAGTGAGACGGCGTTGAGCAGCGCCATAAGCGGGTCGATTTTTGCCGTTCCGCTGGCCTGTTTTGTGATCGTGATCGCGTTTCCGCGGGGCTCTACCTTGGCGTTGCTGACGGCCCAGGCCATCATCGGGCGGCCTGCGTGCAGCAATTCGCCCTCGGCTAGCTTGCGTTCTGCGGTCTTGATTGACCCGTTGAGCTTCCAGCCTTGCGATATGCCGAGGATCTTGTCTTCGGGAACGCCTGCTGATGCGAGCGCTTCAAGAATTGCGCCAATGCCGCCGGGGTCGATGCCTACTTTGTCGAGCAGCCCGGAGGCTTCGACGCGGGCGACGATTTCAGCCAGTTCGGAAACGTCGTCGCCTATTTCTGCGACGATGGTCAGGTCTCCATCGTTGGCAAAGTCCCGTATTCGGGATGCCTCTGATTTGCGCCTCTCGAGAACGGACGGATGCGCCCAGGCATGCCCCCAGTGCAGCCACTTTCCGGTTTCGGCTTCTCTGCCGAGCACAGCAAGGCCCAGCAAGTCATCCAGCCCGCCGCCGTCAATGCCGACTTCGATCACTTCG
>JAURHQ010000361.1 GCA_030833185.1 Gammaproteobacteria bacterium
AAGCCCCTTACAAGGGGCCAGAGCAGAGCAGAGCAGAGCAGAGCAGAGCATTGTCTTCTTCTTCTGAAGGGGGCGCGGGGGAAACTCCACCGGTGGAGCTGCCCAGCGGATTCCCGTCCTCGCTGGAGGCGGCGCAGGCGCAGAGCGCCATGGCGGGGGTTGAGCCCGCGCTCGTGGCCGAGGTCTGGCACGAGGCCATGGCGGCCGGCGGCCGGGATTGGCGCGACCGCCCCATCCGCGCCTGGGCGCATCACGTCCGGGCCGAGTCCTTGCGAAAAAACCGGCCGCGAAAAACTGGCGGACCAAACGGCCACGCCGGGGTGTCGAGTTCTGCGCCCGCCGAAAACCCCACAGCCCGCCGCATCCGGCTGGAGTCGCAGCTCCGGCTGCTCCAGTCCGAGGCGGAAAACCACATCGTCGTGTGCGGTGCGCCCACCCAAGAGGAGCGCGAAGACTACGCCAAGCTGTGGCAAAAAATCCGCGCCTTGAAAGGAGAACTCGCATGAGCAGCCCTGAACACAGCCCTGAACCGAAGCGCGCAGCCCGCCGTGAGCCGAAGCAATACGCGGTGGGTGTGGACCGCCTGCCGCCGCACAGCATCGAGGCCGAGCAGGGCGTCCTGGGCTGCCTGTTGCAGGAGCCCAAGGAGGCCATCCCGGCCGCCGTCGCGCGCCTCCGGCAGGCGGCGCTGGCCTTCTATGACCTGCGGCATCAGACGCTCTACGCCGCGCTCGTGGAGATGGACCGGGCGGGGTTGGGGATTGACCTCGTGACGGTGCGCCAGTGGCTCAAGGACCGTGGCCAGCTCGAACAGCTTGGCGACGTGGCCTACCTGACCGCCCTCGTGGACAGCACGCCCTCGGCCGCCAACCTGCCCTTCTATGCCGACATCGTGGCGGAGAAGGCCGCGCTGCGGGCACTGCTTGCGGCGTGCGCCAACGGCATCGGCCGCATCCACGACGAGGAGCTGGGCGGCAACGTGGACGCGCTGATGGCGGACGTGGAGAAGGACTTGATGGCTGCTCTCTCGGCGCGCGATGAGGCAGACGCGCGCGACCTGACGGCCAAGGAGGCGGTGGGCGAGGCGCTGGAATACCTCGAAACCTTCGTGCGCGGCAAAGGCATGAACGTGGGGCTGTCCACCGGCTTTGCGTTCTTCGACAAGATGACCGCCGGCCTGCACCCGGAGCAAATGATTGTCGTGGCCGGTCGGCCGGGCACGGGCAAAACCTCTTGGCTGAAGGCCGTGCTGGAGCATCTGTGCGTGAACCTGAAGGTGCCGGCTGGCATGTTCAGCTTGGAGATGAGCGCCCGGCAAATCGCCTCGCACATCATGTTCCGCAAGGCCGGCGTGAACTTCCAGAACGCGCGCACCGGCATGATGCGCAACGAGGACATTGCCCGGCTCACCGTGGCCAGCGCGGCGGTGGCGTCGGCCCCGCTGCACATTGACGACCGTAGCAACCTCACCATGCAGCAGATTCGCAGCCGCGCCCGCAAGTGGGTGAAGAAGGACGGCGTGAAGCTGCTGGCCGTGGACTACATGCAGCTCATCCGCCTGCCCGAGACGGCGCGCTACCAGGACCGGCAGCAGGAGGTTAGCCGCATCAGCAGCGACCTCAAGGCGCTGGCCAAGGAGCTGAAGGTGCCCGTCATCGTGCTGGCGCAGCTCAACCGTGACATCGAGAAGGACACGCGCGGCGGCGAGGTGACACACAACCGCAAGCCGCAGTTGGCGGATTTGCGCGAGAGCGGGGCCATCGAGCAGGACGCCGACTTGGTGATGATTTTCTACACGCCCAAGCTGCGCGAAGAGCGGCGCGACAAGGAGACCAGCGAGGTGAGCGGCTACGACGAGGCGGACCACCTGCAACAGCTCACGCAGGCCCGGCTTGGTGACATGGGCGACACGGAGGCCGCCAACTGGTCGGGCGGCTTTAAGCGGGTGAACGGGGCCATCTGCAAGCAGCGCGAGGGACCGCAGGCGGACGTGGAGTTCACATTCTTCGGCCCCACCATGAGCTTTGAAGACTACCTGCGGCCCGGCAGCAGCGCGGCCCGCTACGTGAAGCGGGCGGATGGGGAAGCCGCACCCCGCCACTCGGCCGCCGACATGCCCACAGAGCGGGAGATGGGTTTGTGACACCCAAAACTATGAACACGCAAACCGAAACCGCCCTGCCTGTTGGCAGCAGCGCCTTGCTGGGCCTTGCTCGTATGTCGAAACACTGGCCCGCTACGTATCGAGACCGAATCCCTGTAAAGGTGCGAATGGCGCAAGACCTTGGCCCGGATATGTGGGCAGTCCTCGGACGCGGCACGCCGAGAATCTGGGTGGAAAAGGACGCGGAACTGCCGGTGGTCTGCAACCAACACGGCGCAATCTCCGTGGTGACTCCATACGGCAACCTCGGCGTCAAGCCGCTGGAGTGCGACATCATCGAGTGGCGTGAACCGAACGAATCGGAAAGGCCCAACGAACGAGCTGAGGCACAGCCGCCCGAACAACCAAAAATATGAATATGCAAAACCAACCATCGCAAACAGAAG
>JAURHQ010000362.1 GCA_030833185.1 Gammaproteobacteria bacterium
TAGTACCCGTGATTTTTTCGTAAGAATTGGGGTATTGAAAAAAAATTAGGGTCCGGTACTGGAAATTAGGGCGTCACAAAAGTTTTACAGATGTAATGTAATACGTCTCGAGCCACTTTCTGACAACACTCTTACAACAAAATTTTGCATTGCCGTTTGACGGCGGCTGGTACCATCGGTATGCGACTGTTCAATGGCATCGGCCAAGGCCTGGGCATCGCCCTCAGGAACCAGCAAACCGTTGCGACCGTGTTCAATCACTTCACGCACGCCAACGACATCGCTGCCGATGCAGGCGCAAGCGCAGGCCATGGCTTCAATCAAGGCCAGGGGCATGCCTTCGTAATGCGTCGACAAGACGAAAATCTGGTGTTGCATCAATGTCTTGGGCAGGTCTTGAACCTGACCGAGGAACTGGACCTGGTGTTCCAAACCTGCGGCTTGGACTTGCCGCTGGGTTTTCCAGATGAGCCTTGCTTTGCCCGATCCGGCCAAGGCCAGAGGGGCTTGCCGTCCGCGATGCCGCAACAACTGCAGCGCCTTGACCAGCGTGTTCACAGCCGCTTCGTTTTCTTTGATCCAGTCGAGGTTGGCAAACAGAGCCTCGTCGCTGGCCTTCACTTCAAACATCGGCAGCGAGTTGAACTTGTCGCCTGCTTCGGCGATGATCTTGTTGCGGTTTGACAGATCGAGGATCGTCGCGTTCGCCTGACCGGCCAGCATGGCCGCCACGCGGTTGCCCGAGCCCGGCACATAGGAGCGCTCACCAAAGGTGATGCCTTCGCGGTCTTCGATCACGTTGGCGATGGAGTCAGTGCCGCCGCCGCGCGAGTGCAGCATGATCGGCTGACCATCAAGGTCCTTCAGGGTGTTGAACTCTTTGGTGGTCACCGGGAAGAACACCAGACGCGACAGCTGGAAAATGATCCGAACCGGAGCCTTGGACCGCTGCATGGCGGCATAGGGCGTGCCAAAGGCGATATCCATGTCACCGCTCAGAACGGCCTGAATGGCCAATTCTTCTTCGGCGAAGGCGGTCCACTCATAGTCCACCCCGTTCGCCTTGGCGCGATCCAGCGCCACGAAGAAAGCGGCCATTTCATCCGACGGCGGCTCAGCCAACGCGATGCGGATGGTTTCGGCCTGCGCGGCCGACACAAGCACAGAGGTCGCAAGGGCGACACTGGCGAGCTTAGCAAAGAAGGTCTTCATGATTCTCCTCCCTGAGAAATCTTGTTACTTCCAGTTTTACCGGGGCAGGCTTCGTGGTGTCCGGTCCCCGGCGGTTTCGTCTGTCTCGTCGTCAAACCTCGCCAAATAGCCGCTTGGCGACCGACCCCAGATGCCGGCGCATCGCCTCATAGGCGGCGCCAGCGTCGCGGTTGGCAATTGCAGCGGCAATCTCGTCATGCTCGGCAAAGCTGGAATGGTTGGCCGAGGGCTGTACCGTTTCGCGCGTCACGCTGCCCCAGGCGACAGCACGGCGGACGTCGTTCAGCTGGTCGAACAGCGTCAGCAGCAGCAGATTGTCGCTGGCTTCCGCCACGGCCCGGTGGAAAAGATCGTCTTGGGTTTCGTATTCATTCCACGTGGTGGCCGCCTTGGCGCGGTCAATCGCGCGCTGCATGCGCTGCAATGCTTCACCCGAGGCATTCACCGCCGCCTCGGCAGGATCCAGTTCGAGATGAACGTGTTTGCCGAGGACCAGGGTCAATGCGAGCTCACGCAATTCACCGTTCGGTTCACCGTCCGAGCCGCGCATGACACCCTCTTCGGATCGCTCGCGGGTGATGTTGGCGAGTGCCATGAGGGCGCTGTTGCAGACGCCGAGGTGGCCGTTCGAATGCAGAACGAAGATCGGCCGCGTGGTGCTCACGCGATCGAGCACATCCGCCGTGATCTGTTCGCCGCCGGCCATGTTCGGATCCCAACCCAGGCACACGAGAATCTCATTGGGGTCGGCGAGCGCGGCATCCGCCCCACGCATGAGGTCGAGCGCGGCAGCAAGTGTCGGACAGCCCGGTTTCGTGGTGCCATCGGCAGCGCGCCGGGCGTAGGCACCCACCCATGGAAAGGCCGACAGCGAGCCCTCCTCGAGCATGTGACAGTGCGCTTCGACGAAGCCGGGAACGATCACCTTGTCGACGAAGCTGTCGTCAACAATTGGGTTGCGACCCGCAAGATCGGCGGAGACATCGGCAAAGGATCCGGAATGAAGGACCCGACCCTCGAGAACCGCGACGGCCTCGGCGAACGGCATCCCCGAATCGAGGGTGACGATGCGCCGAGCGCGGAAAATGCGGGGTCTTTCGCTCACTTCCCCGAGGCTAGTTCTCAGTTTTGCGGCGGAGCAGTGCCTTGGGTTCCAAAGGAGTGTTTTTTGAGAAGAGTTTTCGCTTGCATGGAATGTGGTGCGCACTACCGTCTCGTCGTGAGAGGAACACGGGGGGATCGCCATGGAGCCATGGGAGCTTGATGCAACGTCTGCGGCGGCGCTGATCGCCAAGCGCGACCTCTCCGCGC
>JAURHQ010000363.1 GCA_030833185.1 Gammaproteobacteria bacterium
GCGGACCATCGACCCGAAGCGCGTCTACTCCATGGGCCACTCCAACGGCGCCGCCTTCAGCTACGTCCTCTGGCAGGCGAGGCCCGACGTCTTGGCCGCCATCGGCTCGGTCGCTGGGTCGTTGACCATCAAGGCCCGCGACCTGAACGGCAATCTCATCCCGTTCAGCAGCATCAGTTTCCTGCAGCACAACGGCAACGATCCGCAGGGCGCCACCGCAGCCTATGTCGCCTGGACCAGCCTGCTGGGCTACACCGGCAAGCTCGCCAATACCCTGGTGGAGGGGCGGGATGATCCGGTGGTGAGCCTGCAGGCGGCGGTGGTGATCGGCAGTCTGGAGTTCGACTTCGAGCTCGACCCGGCCAATACCGTGTCCAACAACTCCATCCGTTTCAATTTCGCGCGCCCCCTGTCCGAGCCGGCGGACAACAACAGCACCACGCCGCCGGCCGAGGAGGCCGTGAACGAGGAAATCGACCAACTGCTGGAAGAAGTGCCGGATGCCGTCCTGGATACCCCGGGCGGTGGAGAACTGGTGGAAGTCGTTCAGGACGTCATCGACCTGCCGGGCGATGCGAGCCTGGAGGGGCCCGACGGTCCGGTCAGCGGGGATGAAATCAAGTCCACCGTGGTCGACCTGCTGCAAGGCCTGAGCAGTCCCAACGCTGATGCGCGGCAAGTGGCGCGCCGTCTGCTGCTGGAGCCGCTGGCGCGGATCCCCGCCAGCGAGGCGGCGACGCGTGCACGCGACCCGTTTGCCAACCCCGATGTGGTGGTGGATGCCAACGCGATGGTTGGCCGGATGGCGATGCTGCGTCTGATGCAGCTGCGCGACGGCGGGCTGGGCGAAGCGGCCGCCCGCAGCGCGGGCGGTGAGGCGTCGGCTGTCGACGACGCCTGGTTCGGCGCGCCGCTGAACGGCCCCACGCCTGACGAGAAAACGCGCGTCTGGGGCCGTGGTTTTGGGGCGTATCAGCAGGTCGATGCGATGAAGGCCGGCGAAGACGAATACACCGCCGGGTTTGGCGCGCCCGTGATCGGCGCCGACTGGATGCTGGGTCAACGCGGCATTCTCGGCGTGTTCGCCGGTGCGGGCGTGGGCCATGTGGGCATCGACCGACGCTACGCCAGTCAGCAGGAAAGCCTGAGCTCCGCGCTCTTCGGCGTTTACGGCAGTCTGGCCCCGGAGGCGGGTCGCTACTACGCGCAGGGTTTCGCGCTGGGCAGTTACAACGGCATAGAACGTGAGCGGCAGATCGCCACCCCCGCCTTGCAGCGCATGGCCGAAAGCGACAACGAGGCCTGGTCGATGGCCTTGAGCGCCGAGGCCGGCGTTAACCTCCGTCCCACGCCCCGCATCACCGTGCAGCCCTATGTCGGGGTCGGCTGGAGCAAATACTGGGCAGATGCCTATCGCGAGACGGGTGCCGGCAGTCTCGACCTGGAGGTAGATGCGCAGACCGCGCATCGCTGGACGCCAACCGCCGGCGTGCGCCTGATGCGCGCCTGCCGCGTCGGGCAGCACGAACTGACGCCTTTCCTCGGCGCCGCCTTCCTCGCGCAGCTTGCCGACGGCAGCCGCGCACCCGGCTATCGCAGCGATTTTCTGGGCCTGCAGAGCGCGCCGGTTGGCGCCGACGGCCGCAACCGCTACGGCGCGAGCGTGCAGGCCGGCCTTGAACTCGCCCGCGCCGACGGCATCACCGGCTACATCACCTTCGACGGCGCCTGGCTGGACGAGAAGTCGCAGTACGGCGGGCAGGTCGGGATACAGATTCCGTTCTAGGCGGTCATCCCCGCACGGTTTGATGAGCAAGGGCGCGCGCGATGTTCACCTACCTCTGCCTCGGCACCAGCGACCTCCCGCGCGCCGCCCGCTTCTACGATGCGGTGCTCGCGCCGTTGGGGATCGTTCGCTGCGACACGGGTAGCGAAGACTTCGGCGACTGGATGGGCTGGGGCACTTACGAGGACGACGGCCGCGAGGAGCTTGCGCTGTGGATCTGTAAACCGTTTAACGGCGAGGCGGCCAGCGTGGGCAATGGCAGCATGGTCGCGCTGAAGGCGGCGAGCTGGGCGGCGGTAGACGCCTTTCACGCTGCGGCGCTGGCGCATGGCGGAGGCTGCGAGGGCGCGCCCGGGCTGCGGCAGCGCTACAACCCGGACTTCTACGCGGCCTATGTGCGCGACCCCGACGGCCACAAGCTGGCGGCGGTGTGTCGTGGGTTCTCCAAGCGACTCTGAGGCCGCAGCCGGCACTCACAACAAATAGAAATCCAGCACCGGAGAAACGCTGTCGTTCTGCAGGTGGATTTTCTTGCTGGCGAACTGCCAGTCCCCGGTCGCGCGCACCAGCGCCACGTCCATCCCGTCGAGGTACAGGGCGCCGCCGGTGCCGCTCGCGGGCGAGGGTGCGTCCACGCTAAGCGCGAGCGCCGCGGGCGC
>JAURHQ010000364.1 GCA_030833185.1 Gammaproteobacteria bacterium
TGGCGTGCCCGGTTACGCGAACAACGCGCCCTTGGCGGCTTTTGGCACAACGCCTTGCGGCGGGTCTTTGGCGGACGGCCCTCCCTTGCCATCCAGCACCTACTAGAACCCGAATCCGTCTCCCCCGACGAACTCGCCGCCATGCGCGCGGCGCGCCCGCAGGGGCACGGCCCGGTGCGCGCCTACGACTGGTTGGCGCATCACACGCTGCAACGACCGCTCAAGGAAGCCGTGCGCGACCTCGGCACCGGGCGCCGCTTCAGCTACGCCGACCTTGACCGCCGCGCCGAGGCGATGGCGGCGCAACTCACCGCGCTCGGCATTGGCCGCGGCGACCGTGTGGCGCTGCTGGCGCATAACGGCGTCGAATATTTTGATCTGCAATTTGCCTGCGCTCGCACCGGCAGCATCGCGGTGCTGTTGAACTGGCGGCTCACGGTCAGCGAACTCGACTACATCCTGAACGACAGCGCGCCGCGCCTCCTGATTCACGACGTGAGCTTCACGGCCGCCGCCGAGGATCTCAAAACTCGCTGCGGCATCGACCATCTGCTGTGTATTGCGGCGGACGCTGAACCCAATCCCTACGAGGCCGCGCTCGCCGCGCAGGCCGGCGTTCGCGCGCCGCGTGTCGCCCTGACCCACGACGACGTCGTGACCATCATGTACACCTCTGGAACGACCGGGCATCCGAAGGGCGCGATGATCACCCACGGCATGAACTTCTGGAACGCGGTGAATCTGGGCTTTCCTGCGCGCGTCACGCCCGACACCGTGCACTTGAACGTGCTGCCGCTGTTCCACACCGGCGGGCTTAACTGCTATTCGAATCCCGTGCTGCACGCCGGCGGCACGGTGGTGATCCTGAAGGCTTTTGATCCGGCCACGGCGCTCGCGCTGCTGGGCGATGCCGCCCAGGGCATCACGCATTTTTTTGCAGTCCCGGCGCCGTACCAGTTCATGGCGCAGCATCCGGCGTTTGTCGAGACCGATCTTTCGCGTCTGCAGGTGGCGGGCGTCGGCGGCGCGCCCTGCGCGCTCAGCATCATGGAAGCCTGGGCCAATCGTGGTGTGCTGATGGCGCAAGGTTTCGGCATGACCGAAACGAGCCCGGCCTGCATCGGCCTCAACCCAGACGACGCGCTACGCAAGATCGGCTCCACCGGCAAAGCCTTCCTGCATACCGAAATGCGCATCGTCAACGAGGCTGGAGAAGACTGCGGCGCCGACGAAATTGGCGAACTGTGGGTCGCCGGCCCCAACATCACGCCGGGCTACTGGAACCGGCCCGATGCGACCGCTGCCGCCTTCGAGGGACGCTGGCTTAAAACCGGCGACGCCGCGCGCATGGATGAAGAGGGCTTTGTGTACATCGTCGACCGCTGGAAAGACATGTACATCTCGGGCGGCGAAAACGTCTATCCGGCCGAAGTCGAGAACGTGCTCTACCAGTTGCCACAGGTGGCGGAGGCCGCGGTGATCGGCGTGCCGCATCCGCGTTGGGGCGAGGCCGGCCTCGCCGTGTTGGCGCTGAAAGCCGGGGCGGAAATTGATCTCCAGATCGTGCTGGAACACTGCCTCACCCGGCTGGCCAAGTTCAAGGTGCCGCAAGACATCGCCATTGTCGCGGCCTTACCGCGCAACGCGACCGGCAAAGTGCTGAAGCGCGAACTGCGCGTGCAGTTCGTGGGCGCGGACGCGCCGCGTATTTCCTGATCGCCGCACACCCTGTTTCCCCGCGGAGGATGACCGATGAGCTTTCCTGAACTCGATTTTGTAGCGGCGCTGCGCGAGCGCCTGAACGCCGACGACGCGTTCGCGCTGGCCAGCCGCTGGTCGGATGTCAAAGTGCTGCTGGTGCTGGGCGACAAGCGCTACTGGCTGAAACTCTACGGCGGCAAGGTGATCGACCTGATGGTGTATTTCCCGATGGCCAATCCGCTGGGCTGGGACTATTCAATCAGTGCGCCGCTGGCGACCTGGCAGGCCTTGCGCAATCGCAGCCGCGCGCTGGGCCATTTGATGGACACCGGCGAAATCGCCATCGACGGCAATCTGCTGCAGGCCAACCGTCTATATGAATCCACCCATCTGATGCTGTCGGCGCTGCGTGATCTGCCGGCGGACGCCTGAGAGGAGCCGCCCCAATGACACCTGAAATTACCGGCCGCTATGCCATGGTTGACGGCGCCCGCGTGTACTACGACGTGTGCGGCGAAGGCGTGCCGCTCGTCTGCATACACATGGGCTGGGCCTGCTCGTTGCAATGGCATTACTTCATGCCGCTGATGGCCGCCGCCGGCATGCGCGTCATCGCGCCCGATCTGCCCGGCCACGCCAAGTCGATGCCGGTCAACTGGAAGCCCTTCCGCAAAATGCACGACTACGCGGAATGGGTCTGGCATTTCATCGAGACCGTTTGTCCCGGCGA
>JAURHQ010000365.1 GCA_030833185.1 Gammaproteobacteria bacterium
CCTGGCTGCCGAGATCGACGCCGAACTGATTGTCGACGGCGAGCCGGTGAATGGCGAGATGAAGACCGCCAACGTCTTTGCCGCCGCCGGCTGGGGTGACTACGACTCCGACGACGTGCCCATCTACTACGCCGCCCAGGTCATGCACGGTCTGATGATCCAGCCCCGCCGTCGGGCTGTGATCGCCGCCCTGACTGGCTTCGACGATCGCCCGATGTTGCGCTGGATTGAGCGCGACGAGGAAACCATCGCCGCCATTCGGGCACGTGAAATCGAGTTTTGGCAGCGCCTCCAATCCGGAGATGCGCCCGACCCGGAAACCCCCGCGGATGTGAAGTGGCTGTATCCCCGCGACCGAGGCCTGTCGATCAATGCCGACGACTCCCTGCTTGCCGCCCACGGCCGGCTGAAGGTGGCGAAGGCTTCCCACAAGGCGCTTGAGGCTGACATCGAGCTTCTGGCCACACAGATCAAGGCCCGCATGGGCGACGCCGCCCTGCTGTTGGGTCCGAACGGAAAGCCGATTGCCACGTGGAAGAACAACAAGGACGGCAGCAAAACCGACTGGCAGGCCGTCGCCACTGAACTTGCAGCCCCCCGCGAGCTGATCGAGAAGCACACCAAGACCACCCCGGGCGCCCGCCCGTTCATCGTCAAGCAATAGGAGACTCCCATGAGCAACGAAGTCGCAACCGCGAACCCCTTCGGACAGTCTGTCGGCGCTAGTAGGACTGCCGGCAATGCCGTCGCGCAGGCCGATCAGCATCGGGCCGTCGCCGAGGTGCAGGCCGCCATGATGATTGCCCGCATCAACCCGCGTGACCCGGTGCGTGCAATGGATAGCATCCTCAATGCATGCGCCCGCCCTACCCTCGCAAACGCCGCGATCTACGAGTATGCAAAGGGCGGGCAGAGCGTTACTGGGCCGAGCATTCGCCTTGCCGAAGCCATTGCCCAGCAGTGGGGAAACATCCACTTTGGATTCCGCGAAATGTCGCGCGGGCTTGATTTCGATGGCGGCACGTATTCGGAAATCGAGGCCTTCGCATGGGATATGGATACCGGAACAAAGCGTCCGCTGCAGTTTCGCGTTCGTCACTGGATCGACACCAAGGCTGGCGGCCGGAAGTGCCGCGACGAGCGAGAAATCTACGAGCTGACAGCCAATATGGCCCAGCGCCGAGTCCGATCCTGCCTGCTTGCCGTAATTCCGGGCGATGTCACAGAAGCTGCTGTAGCTCAGTGCAACGTAACTATGCGTGCAAGTGCTGACACCTCGCCCGAGGCTATGAAAAAGATGGTTGAAGCTTTCGCTCAGTTCGGAGTTACGAAGGATCAGATCGAAAAGAGGATTCAGCGCCGCCTGGATGCAATCCAACCTGCTCAGGTAGTCAGCCTAAAGTCTGTCTATGCCAGCCTGCGAGATGGAATGAGCGTCGCATCGGACTGGTTTGACGAGACAGAAAGCGGTGCTGGCGAAAAGAAGGTGAGCGCAGCAGAAGCACTCAAGGCCAAAGCAAAGCAGGGTGCCCCCGCCGAAATCGAGAACCAGCCCGATCCAGAGCGCCAGCAGCAGCGCCACGAAGAGCCGCCGGCAGTTGATGCCGAATGGAGCCCCAGCCCCGAGGAACAGGCCGAGATCGCCGCCCGCGAGCGTGCCGAGGCCGGCGGCTTGTTCGATTCTGCCGACCAGAAGAGCCACCATCCTGCACCTACCGGCCGCCGGCCGCGCGGTTCCCTGAACGTCGAGTAATCCACCCGGCCGGCAGCCTGCCAGCCACCTCCGATCACGTAGAAAAAAGGGGACAGTCATGAAACTCAATCACCTCTCCATCGAGAACTACCTCGGCGCCCGCTCGCTGGAGCTTGCCACGTCCGCGCCGATCATCTTGCTCGCCGGCCACAACGGCGCGGGCAAATCCAGCGCCCTCGAAGCCGTGCGCCACGCCCTGGGCGGTGATCCTTCCCGTGTCGCGCTCAAGAAAGACTACGGCGCGCTGCTGACGCACGGCGAGCGCCAGGGCTTCGCCGAAGTCACCACCGACGCGGGGGCCTTTTCGATCGTGCTCCCCGGCGGCAAAGGCAACCACAGCGCCGCCGCCGGCCTGCCGTTCGTGCTCGATGCGCACCGCTTCGCCCGCATGACCGCCGACGAGCGCCGCACCTTTCTTTTCGGGCTGATGCGCGTAAGCACCAGCGGCGCGGCCGTTCTCGAAGTGCTCAAGGCCCGCGGATGCGATCCGGAGAAAGCCGAGGACATCGCCGCCGATCTGCGCGCAGGCTTTCCGGCTGCCGAGAAGGCCGCCCAAGGCAAGGCACGCGACGCCAAGGCGTCCTGGAAGACGATCACCGGCGGCGAAACCTGGGGCAAGGACAAGTCCGCCGGCTGGAAAGCGACGCCCCCCGAAGAAACCTATGA
>JAURHQ010000366.1 GCA_030833185.1 Gammaproteobacteria bacterium
ATTCAGGACGGGTTCTTCGACGGCAGCAGTCGCGGCCGGCGGCGTCGCCGCAGCGGTCGCGGGGGTGGCGGCTGGGGCTGCGGTCTTCTCGGCGCTGGCGCCGGGGTCTTTGCCGCCACAGCCGAAGAGCAAGGCCGTCAGTGCACTGAGCAGCAGACCATGGTGGATTCTCGACTTCATGACACTCGCTCCTCTTTAAGACCGGATTGAACTGCTGAATGAGACCTGCAAGGCGCAGGCCAGACCACGGACGTGCGTCCCCGAACAATGGCCCGACGATAACCATTCACCCGAAACCCCGCAACCGCGGGGCCTTGGGCCTGCGGCCAAGCAGTCTGCCGCGAAGCGGCCGGGGCTATGGCACCGCCGGCGCTCGCGCGCGGAGCGCCAGCCCGGTGCGCAGTGCACCGGGCTAGCGCATCCTCAGGCGCGCGCCAGCGCGTCGGCGGTCAGGTCGAGGCAGCGCCGCGCGAGGTCGATGAACTGGTCGATTTCGCTGCGGCTCATGACCAGCGGTGGCGACATGATCATGGTGTCCCACACGGCGCGCATGACGAGACCATTCTTGAAGCAGAAGTCGCGGCACAGGGTGCCGACTTCGCCCAGCGGCTCGAAGCGCTGGCGCGTGGCCTTGTCTTTCACCAGTTCCAGCGCGCCGATGAAGCCCACGCCGCGCGCTTCGCCGACCAGCGGATGCTCGCCCAGCTCGCGCCAACGGGCCTGCAGGTAGGGGCCGGTGTCGGTGCGTACCCGCTCCACCAGACCCTCGTCGCGGATGATGCGGATGTTGCGTTCCGCCACCGCGCAGCAGGTCGGGTGGCCGGAGTAGGTGTAGCCGTGGAAGAACTCGCCGCCGTCTTCAATCAGCGTATTGGCGACATGGTCTGCCAGCATCACGCCGCCGATCGGCAGATAGCCCGAGGACATGCCTTTGGCCATTGCCATGAGATCCGGTGTGAAGCCGAAGGTCTCGCAGCCAAACCAGTTGCCGGTGCGGCCAAAGCCGCAGATGACCTCGTCGGCCACCAGCAGTACGCCGTATTTACGGCAAATGCGCTCGATTTCCGGCCAGTAGGTGCTGGGCGGAATAATCACGCCGCCGGCACCCTGAATCGGTTCGCCGATGAAGGCGGTCACCGTCTCCGGCCCGAGTTCGAGGATTTTTTCTTCCAGCAGGCGAGCCGACTTCAGGCCAAATTCTTCCGGGGACATCTCGCCGCCGAGGCCGTACCAGTAGGGCGGGGCAATGTGCACGATGCCGGGAATCGGCAGGTCGCCCTGCGCGTGCATCGCGCTCATCCCGCTGAGGCTGGCGCCGGCCACGGTGCTGCCGTGATAGGCCTGCCAGCGGCTGATGATGGTCTTGCGCTGGGTTTCACCCCGCACGTCGCGATAGCGCCGCACCAGCCGCACGATGGTGTCGTTCGATTCCGAGCCCGAGCCGGTATAGAACACCCGGTTGAAGGGCGGTGGGGTGACCTCGGCCAGCAGCGCAGAAAGTGCGATGGCCGGCGGATTGGCCGTTTTGAAAAAGTTGTTGTAGTAGGGCAGCTCGCGCATTTGCGCCGCCGCCACGTCGGCCAGTTCATCCCGACCGTAGCCCACGTTCACGCACCACAGCCCGGCCATGGCATCGAGCAGGCGGTTGCCGTCGGAATCCCACAGATACACGCCCTCGGCGCGGGTAATCACCCGGGTGCCGTGTTCGTGCAGCGCCTTGTGGTCGGTAAACGGGTGCAGGAAATGCTGGCGGTCGAGTGCCTGCCAGCCGGCGGTGTCGTGTTGGTCGCGCAGTGTGTTCATACGTTTAGCAGGAGGAACTCCCGCTCCCAGGAGCTGATGACGTGGAAGAAAGTTTCGTATTCCTTGTGCTTGACCGCCGTATAGGAGCGCACGAAGCGTTCCCCCAGCAGGTCTTTCAGCACGGTGCAGGCTTCGAGCAGTTGCAGGGAATCTTCCAGGCTACGCGAGAGTTGGTAGCCCATGTTGTAGCCGCTGCCGCTGACCGGTTGCCCGGCGCGCAGGCCTTCAATCATGCCCAGATACCCGCAGGCCAGTGAGGCGGCGAAGGCAAGGTAGGGATTGACGTCGGCCCCCGCCACGCGATTTTCGATGCGGGTGGATTGCGGATCGGACACCGGCACGCGGAGCCCCACCGTGCGGTTGTCGTAGCCCCACTGCACGTTGATGGGCGCCATCGCCGAACGCGTGATGCGGCGATAGGAATTCACGTTGGGCGCAAACAGCGCCATGGCGGCCGGCAGGTATTTCTGTAGTCCCGCGATGTGTGCGAAGAACAGCTGCGACGGCGAGCCATCCGGATTGCTGAAGATGTTCTGGCGCGTCTTGCGGTCGACGATGCTCTGGTGGATGTGCATGGCGCTGCCGGGTTCCTTGGCATGCGGCTT
>JAURHQ010000367.1 GCA_030833185.1 Gammaproteobacteria bacterium
TGGAACCCTTGCAGCAGCGGGTCGAGTCGCTGGACAAATCCCGGCGCGCGGAAGCGGCGACGCTGGCCTGGCTGGAAGCGCAGCGTGAGCTGGTGGCGAGCTACGCGCAGACGCCCGCGCCCGTTAACGACGGGCGCTCGGTGCTCGCGGTGATGAACGAGGCCGCCAGCGCGGCGGGCATCGCCGGTCAGTTGAAGCGCATTACGCCGCTTGATGAGTCGCAAATCATCGCGGGCTTCGAAGACGTGCCCTACGGCGGGTTCATGCGCTGGCTGCAAACCCTGACCCTCGAACGCGGCGCCCGCGTGCTGCGCCTGCGGATGGAGCGGCGACCGGTCGCCGGTCTGGTCAGCGTGGAGTTGACGCTCGGGTTCCCCTGAGCCGATCAGACCAGCCGGTTCATCTCGAAAATCGGCAGCAGGATCGCCAGCACGATCGCGAGCACCACCAGGCCCATCCCCAAAATCAGCGCGGGCTCGAGCAGGTTAAGCCCCACCGCAAGCCGCATTTCAACTTCACGCTCGCTGGCCAGTGCGGCGGTTTCGAGCATCCGCGGCAAGTCGCCCACGTCTTCGCCGCTGGCCGTGAGGTGGACCAGCAGCGGCGGCAGATGCGGTGCGCGGGCCAGGGCGTTGGCCAGTGACTCGCCTTCGCGCACCCGCAGGGCAGCGCTGGCCAGTTCTTCGCGCAGCACCAGATTAACCACTGACTTTTCGGCAATCGACAGCGCGTCGAGCATGCTCAGTCCGCTGTTAAGCAGAATGCCCAGCGTGCGGGCAAAGCGGCCGCCGTCGTTTTCGCGGATGAAGCCGCCGAGCAGCGGCAGGCGCAGCGCCAGCGCATGCAGGGCGCGGCGTGAACGCGGCTGGGCTAACGCGAGCCGCCCGCCCCACACGGCGGCACCCGCCAGCAGCAAGACCAGCGGCCAGTAGCGGGCGAGCCCGCCGCTGAGCGCGAGCAGCGCCAGCGTGATGCCGGGCAGCGGACGGTCCGAGTGCTCGAAGACCTTCACGATCTCCGGCACCACGAAGGTCAACAGGCCGCCCACCACCAACACCGAGACCAGCGTCAGCACCAGCGGATAAATCAGCGCAAGACTGATTTTTTGCTGCAAGCCCTGCCGACGTTCCAGATAGTCCGCGACCCGTTGCAGCACCAGGGGCAGCAGCCGCGTCTGCTCGCCGGCGCCCACGGTCGCGCAATACACCTCGGGAAACGCGCGGGGAAACTGGCGCACGGCGTCGCCCAGGCTGCTGCCTTCCAGCACCCGCGAACGCACCTCCAGCACCACCAGTCGTAGCGCCGGATCGCCGTTCTGGCGGGCGATGGCCGAGAGCGCGTCGTCCAGTGGCAAGCCAGATTCCAGCAGTGATCCGAGCAGGCGGCTGAACAAGACGACGCTGCCGGGTTTGAGCCGCGCGCGGGACACGGTAGCGGGCTGATGCACACTGGCCTTGGCGCTGGTCGCGGTGACCGACAGCGGCACCAGACCACGCTCGCGGAGCAGGCGGCGGGCATGGCGTTCGGAGTCGGCCTCGGTCAATCCCTTGCTTTGGCGGCCGTCCGCTTCGAGCGCGACGTAGCTATAGGCGGTCATCGCGCGCTCAGGCCAGTTCGGTGACGCGGAGCAGTTCTTCCGGCGTGGTCAGGCCGGCCAGCACGGCGCGGCGGCCGACCTCGGTCAGGCTGGGCGAGGTCTGCCGCACGTAGGCTTCCAGATCCTGTTCGGCAGCGCCGTCGTGAATCATCCGGCGGAGGGTGTCGTCGAGCGTGACGAGTTCATAGATCGCGAGCCGCCCGCGGTAGCCCAGTTGCTTGCACGCGGCGCAGCCGACGGCCGCGTGCAGCAAGTCGGTGTCCGCCAGACCGAGCCATTCACAGGTCACCGCATCCGGGCGCCGCGGCTGGCTGCAATGCGGACACAGCCGGCGCACCAGGCGCTGCGCCAGCACCCCGAGCAGGCTGGACGAGAGCAGGAAGGCCTCGGTGCCCATGTCGCGCAGGCGCGTCACCGCGCCGACGGCGGTATTGGTGTGCAGAGTCGACAGCACGAGGTGGCCGGTCAGGCTTGCCTGGATGGCGATTTGGGCCGTTTCCAGATCGCGGATTTCGCCGACCATCACCACATCAGGGTCCTGCCGCAGAATGGCGCGCAGGCCGCGCGCAAAGCTCATCTCGACCTTCATGTTGACCTGGGTCTGCGCGATGCCGTCGATCAGGTATTCGATCGGATCCTCCACCGTCATGATGTTGCGGCTGCGGTCGTTGAGTCGCGACAGCGCGGCGTAGAGCGTGGTGGTCTTGCCGGAACCGGTCGGGCCGGTAACCAGAAAAATACCGTGGGGGCGATGGATGATCG
>JAURHQ010000368.1 GCA_030833185.1 Gammaproteobacteria bacterium
TTGCGGCGTGACCAGATAGGCGCCCGGCAGCAGCGCAAAGTGCGCCGGGAGCAGCGCGTAACGGCCGGGAGGCAGGTCGCCGGCAGCGGCGTCGAGGGTGATCGTTTCGCCCGGCTGCAGCCCGAAGCCGGCTTGCTCCTGCGGGTCGAACGGCGCGTAGGCGCTGCCCAGCGCGGGGAGAATCGCAAAGCTGCTCGTGGTGTTCAGCGGATCGCTGCTGCCTTTCAGGCCGGGCTCGAATTCGTAGGCCATCAGGTCGCCGCTGCCGCGCTGATCAATCACTGCGCCAGCCCGGAAATTGACCGACTCACCGGACAGACGCACCCGCCCCGTCGGGAAGACGTCGGCGTCACGGCTGCTCTGCGGCGAAAAGACCAACCTGGGAAACGGCGTGGTGGCCGAATCAAGCTGATAGATCCAGTCCTTGCCCAGTTCGATCCGGCCGAACAGCGCCGTGGCGTCGGTCAATGAGGTCGAACTCAGGCTGCCTGGCATCAGGTCAAGTCGCTTGCCGGCATTGAGATCCAGCAGCCCGAGCGGCGCGCGCAGCACGCCAGCTTGATAAATGTAGGGCGCATTGAGCGTTAACTCGCCGCCGACCGACAGCACGCTGGCCGAAGTCTCGGCGCCCGGCAGGAAGCTCAACCGACCAGCGGGATTACCCGTGACGTTCAGCGCGTAATGACTCAGGGTGGCGGGATAGGTCTGGGCCGCGATAAACGTGAGGTCGCCATAGCTGCTCAGGCTGCCGCTGCCGAAGGTCGCGAGCTGCGGTTCGTTGATGACCTGTACGCCGCGCAGCCGCAGGTCGCCCGCGCTGTTAAACGCAGCGCCGGCCCATTTATTGAGCTGCCAGTGACCGATGAAGTCGATGAAATCAGCGCGCGCGGCGAGGCGTGCCGTGCCCGTGCTCAGCGTGCCGAGCACCTGAGAGGGACTGGTGAAATTATCCGGGTTACCCAGCGCCAGATAGGGCGCTGCGATGCGGGCGGTACCGTTCACGCCCTCAATACTGCTGGCGAGCAAGCTGAGGCGGCGGGGTGCCTCGAGCGCCACGCCATCCCCCAGCCTAATCACGCCGGGCACGCCCAGCACGGCGCGCACATAGTTCCGCGAGATGAGCGTGATGTCGCCGAAGTCGCCCGACTCGAGCGTGGCCTCGTCGATCAGCCCCAGACCGTTCAGCGTGCCGGGCACCGCCATCCCGGGCCGGAGATCCTGCGGCACGGCGGGCGCGTTGAGGCGCGCCACGCTTAGCACCCGTGGCCCAATGGGCAGGTTCAGCGTCGCAGTCGACCGGCCGGGGTCATCCCCGCGCGAGAGCGCATCCATGCTGAGCGTGAGGCTGCCCGCGCGACCGCCGGCGGCGGCTGGCGTGCCGATGAGTTCACCATCAAACAGCAAGCCTTCCGCGGCCTGCAGCGTGATGCTCCCGGCGTTGCTGCCCACCAGCCGGCGTTCGCGCGCACTCGGCAAGGCGCCACCGGGCAGGATGTCGAGCAGGCTGCTGACCGCATGCACATCAAGCAGGCTGCCCGCCTCGGCGATCAAGTACCCGCTCTGCGCGCTGACTTTGATGCTGCCCCCGTTGAGCAGCCGTCCGGCCAGCAGGCCGCTCGGCCCGGGCTCCGGCGTAAACGCCGCGGGCGCTGACAGGCTCGCCTGCGGCCCAAGCCACAGCGTTTGGGCATCGAGGAAACTGACCAGCTTGTTGCCTTTGATTTCGCCGGTCAGCGTCAGATCGATGCTGCCGCCAGGCGCGCTCGAGTCGCCGTCAACCCACAGCCGGGTGTCGCTGTTGAGGCTGAGGCGGGCGCCGGGTTCGGCGGCAATTTGCGCGCCGGTGCCCACTTCCAGCGCGCCGGCAGCGGCCAGCAAGTCGGGCGTGAACGCACCGGCGTCGTTGATCGCCCGCACATTCAGCACCAGATCCGCAGCGCCGCGCTGATGTGCCGGCAGCAGGCCGACGCTGCTGAAGTCGCGCACGTCGCTGCCCGAGGCATAGTCCAGAAAATCTGCGCCAGGCAGCAGGTTCTGCTGCTGGAGTTCGACGCGCGTCCCTTCGAGCACGCTGAGCGCACCGCCGCGAGCGGTCAGTTCAAAACGCTGAAAACCGCCCTGCGTGAACAGCGTCGGCGCGAGATCCAGCCGCCGCGCCTGCGGCGTGCCGCAGGCCGCGCTGATGCAAATGGACGGCACTTCGATCTGCAGTTTGCCGCCCGTTTTGATGCCGTAGGCGCTGACCCCACCCGCGAGTCCCGCCAGATCAAAACCAGTTGCCGTACCGTCCGGATCGTTGAAGGCAAAGGGTCGTGAACTGAGCGTAATCGTGCCGCCCACGCCGCCGCTCAGCTTG
>JAURHQ010000369.1 GCA_030833185.1 Gammaproteobacteria bacterium
CCAAGGCTTATGCGCGCTCGACGGCATCAGGATCGGCGCGCTAGTCGACGAGGAGGATTGGGGCGGCCCGGCCGTCAGGGAGGATTTCGAGCGCTTCACCTCGGTCATCTCTTCTGTGTTGGCAAGAAAGGGCGGCGCGTTCGTTTGGCGCAAAGGCGATGATGCCGGCTTTACGTTCCAAGGGATCGACGGCACGGAATTGGCGGCTTCCGGCTTCTCGTCGATCGACATAGCTGGCCTTGCGGCGGTGACGGGTGCCAGTGACGTCGAGTTCGGCATCGGCACGGGGATCAGTTCCAGCAGGCGTGCGGGAGGCAAGAAGTCGACCGAGATCATCATCGAGCTGTCCGGCCGCAGCAAGGCGGGCACACCGCAGCGTAGCCGACACGCCGTTTTCCACCCGGGCGGAGCCGCACCGCTGACGGCGCTGGGCATCAGTATGGTGCTGGAACGCCTTGCCGGGCTGGACGGCAAGCCCGCAGCGCAGGCCGGACTGTTCTTTCCCTACCAGATCCTCGACCATGACGAGTATATGGACCGTCTCAGCCAAGAGGGTGGCCGGTTGATGGCGCTTCCGCTCGCATGACGCGCACGTTTCCAGAAGCCGACACGCAAAACGTATTGGTGGTCATGGCGCATCCTGCAGGGTCCTCGCTGACCTGCGCCATGACACATGCGATCGTCGAGGCGCTGCAGGCCCGTGGCCACGATGCCGAGATGGCCGACCTCGCGGCTGAACGGTTCGATCCGGTGTTCGGGACGGCGGATCATGCAGCCTTCAATGGCAAAGGCCCTTTGCCAGACGACGTGCGAGAAGAACAGCGACGGATCGATCGCTCGGATTACCTGATCCTTGTCTATCCGGTCTACTGGTGGACGATGCCGGCACTGCTGAAGGGCTGGATCGACCGCGTATTTGTGGCGGGCTGGGCTTTTGACGAGGACGCGGAGGGATGCATCACGAAGCGGCTTGGTCGGCTGAAGGTCGCCCTTGTCGCCATAGCCGCTGCCAGCGAGGCGACCTATGTCAAGCGCGGCTACCGCGAGGCGATGAAGGTGCAGATCGAGACGGGCATCTTCGACTTCTGTGGGGCGCCTGTCGTAGCCTCGATGTTGGTGACGCCCGATCAATTGACTCGTCCGTCCGCGCTCCAAGAGATCGCAAGCACCTTGATCGGACATTGCGAAACAACAGACTAAAGCAAGTCGGACCGTCTTGAGGCCATCACCCGCAGGCAAGGCCCGTCTATCGCGAATTAGCAATCCAACGCGATTTCAGGCTGGTCGGAACATGTGGAACAGTTGGCTCTCGGTGATCTCAAAATAGTCTGCGGGACCGCCGCCGCGCGTGATTGGTCGCGCGCTAGCGGTCCGGTAAATCCCGTCTTCGATCAAACTGCGCTCGATATGAATGCCGACCGCCTCGCCCAGAACGAGCCACTGTTCGAGCACTTCCTCAGCCTGGTCTTTCAGCTGGATGATTTGGGTGACGCGGCACTCGAACTGAACGGGGCTGGCGGCAACGCGAGGAGGCGACACGATCTTGGAAGGCGACTTTTCGAGCCCGGCCAGGACGAATTCATCGACGTCGGCGGCGACCGTGGCGGAGCTGGCATTCACCAGCGAGTTCGCGCGTGGCCAGGTTCCAGACGAATTCGCGGGTCGCACGAGCATTCGTGACGCTGTCTTTGGAACCTTGGGAGCTGAACCCTATGATAGGCGGGATGTAGTTGAACAGATTGAAGAAGCTGTACGGAGCCAGGTTCGCTGCACCGTCCTCGCTGATCGTGCTGATCCAGCCGATCGGACGGGGCGCGATGATGGCATTCAAGGGATCATGTTTAAGGCCGTGCCCCTCGCTTGGCTCATAGAAGTAGCGCTCAGTCATAACGGCTTTCCTGTGAGTTGATGTGTTCGATCTTTCACATGAGCAGATGAAGCAACAGCGGAATGCCGCTCATTCATCAGGACGCTGTGTCATCCTGCCATCCGCTTCCAATCACGCGGGAGAGGTCGACGCTGCGGTCGGTTCGCAACGCGTTCGAGGCCGCCGTTATGGGCCGGGATCAGTTCACTCTCGGTGCCGCGCGCTCCGCCTCGTTCAACGCCTGCAATACTGCCGCGTCAAAGGCGGCAAGGAACCCAAGTTTACCAACGGCCCATTTCCCGCTCGGCTAGGTCATGTATCTGCCGGCGTCCACGTGGATGGTTTGACCCGTCAGATATTCGGTCTCGATGATCATCCGCGTCGCCGGCCAAAGTTCTTCGGGACGCCCCATTCGACCTAAGGGCAGATTTTCGGTGGGACCCGCATCAATCGCGTCGGCCCTCCTGCTCTCGATCAGTG
>JAURHQ010000036.1 GCA_030833185.1 Gammaproteobacteria bacterium
TTCCTGTTCAACACCCTGAACTCGCTCTCCACCCTCGTCATGCGCAACCAGCCGGACGAAGCGGAACGGATGATCATGTCCCTTTCCAACTTCTACCGCACCAGCCTGACCGGCGATCCGCTGGACGACGTGCCGCTGGAGGAGGAAGTGCATCTCCAGAAACTCTATCTGGATATTGAAGGGGTGCGCTTCCCCGAACGGCTGCGCACGATCATCGACATTCCCCCCGACCTGCTCGACGCCTGCGTGGTCGGGCCCGAGTTGCCGGAATACGACCCGCAGTACTTCCGCCGGCTGGCGGCGCGCGAAGCCTTCCAGCGCCAGCTCACCAACCTGATGGCGGCGAACGGGCTGGACGCGCTGATTTTCCCCGACGTGCAGGTGCCAGCGCCCACCCGCGAGCAGCTGAACACCAAGGTGTGGACCACGCTGACCTATCCCACCAACACGCTCATCGCCTCGCAGAGCTGGCTGCCGGCGATCACCGTGCCGGCCGGCATGGTCGACGGTCGGCTGCCGGTGGGGCTTGAGTTCATGGGCCGTCCTTATGACGAACCCACCTTGTTCCGGCTGGCCTACGCCTTCGAGCAGGCGACCCACCATCGGCGGGCGCCGCTGCTGTAGGCGGGATCAGGCGCCGATCACCGACGGCATGGCCAGGCCGCGGGCGGCGCATTCGCGCTGGTAGATTTTGAGAATCTTGCCGGCGTCGGTCACGCTTTCTACCTTGCCCTCGGGCGTGAGGTTGAGGTTGGCGCCGCGAATCGCAAACCAGATGTCCGCCGGTTCGTTGTCATCCGCCAGCGCGTGCAGGGTGTGAATGGAGCCGGCGGGTTCGTACAGATACGAGCCCGCGCGGTTGATCTCCGGATACTCCAGGTACTTCCACGCGCCGCTCAGCGTGAAGGCGTGGACCTCCCCGGTGTGGCGATGGCGTTGCACGGTCACGCCGGGTTCAAAACGCGAGCGCAGCACCCACAGGCCGGCTTCCAGATTCACCTGCAGCAGCTGAAAGCTGACGCCGTCGTTCAGCGGCAGCCAGGGCAAATCGTCGGCGCCACGGTGCAGGGCGGCGGGGACGCCGGGGACAGCAAGCACGGGTTGGTTCATCGGCATTACTCCAGAAAATGGGCGGGTTCAGATCCTGCGGAGGGACGTGCGTTCAGGGACTGCTCTTGCAGGGATAACGGGCTTTCATGACGGTTTCGACCGCCTGCGGCGCAGGCGTGTCGGCCAGCGCCGGCGCGGCGCGCAGCGCGCTGAGCACCTCACGGGCGAGCGCCGCGCCGGTCAACTCCGGCGGCAGGCACCAGGCGAGGGGCGGCGGGCCGTCCTTGCCGCAGACGCCGCAGGGCGCGACGTACCAGTCGCACATCGCGGCCTCGGTGTTGCGATAGTCGGCGGCGAGTGCCGCTTCACAGGTGCGGATCAAGTCGCTGGCGCTAGGCGCGGCCACCGCGGCACTGGCCCACAGGCCGAGCAGGGTCAGCGCGGCGCAGGCCTGACGGACCATCATTCGTAGCGACTCCGGTCGGGCGCCCGTTTCTCGATGAAGGCGCTCATGATTTCGCGGGCGGCCGGGCGTTTTAACAGCGCGGTGAAATCGACGATCTCGGCATCGACCCGTGCGGCCAGCGGCTCCTCGGCCCGGCGCAGCAGCGCTTTCGACATCCGCATGGCCTCGCGCGGCTTGGCGGCGAGCTTGGCCGCCACGCCTGCGGCATGGGGCAACAGCGCATCGGCGGCCAGGACCTCGCCCACCAGCCCGATGGCCTGCGCGGTGGCGACATCAAAAGGCTCGCCCAGCAGCAGCAGTTCGGCGGCCTTCTGATAGCCCGCGAGCCGCGGCAGCAACAGGCTTGAGCCCGCTTCAGGGCACAGGCCGAGGTTGATGAACAACAGCGCGAAGCTCGCGGCCGGCGAGGCGTACACAAAATCACAGTGCAGCAACATGGTGGTGCCGATGCCCACCGCCACCCCGTCGACCGCCGCCACCAGCGGCAGCGTGGTCTCGGTCAGCGCGCGAATCAGCTGATGCGCGGGGCGGGTTTCGCGCACTTCGCCAGCGGCCAGAAAATCCTGCAGGTCGTTGCCGGCGGAGAAGGCGCCGGGCACGCCGCGAATCAGCACCGCGCGCACCGCCGGATCCTGTTCGGCGGCGGTCAGGGCGCCGGCAAAGGCCGCGTACATGGCGCCGGTCAGGGCGTTCTTGCGCGCCGGTCGGTTCATGGTGATGGTCAGCACGCCATCGGCGATTTCGGTCAACAAGAATGAGTCCACGGCTTACTCGCAGGCTGGGAAAAATTGCGGGCACTCATGCTACCCCGCAGGGATCGGTCGAGAAAGCACGCCGCGGGTGGTCGTGCCCTTCCCCGGACGGCTATAGTGCGGCCGAGCCGCAGGCCAGCCCGCCCGAATTGCGCCGCCGGCGCTTGCGCAACGTAGTCCTCATGCCCGTCGGCCGGGCGCTGTTTGCAACGGAGAGTGTCCCGTCCATGTCCAAGTTCACGCGACTGCTGGCCGGCCTGTGCGGCGTAGCGTCCCTCTGGACCGCGCAGGCGGGCGAGGCGGGACTGCATAGCTATGCGCCGGCCACGATCGAGCAGATCGGGCGCAGCCTCTACGAGCAGGACCGACGGGTCGCCATCGCCTCCGAACTCGTTCACGACAATTTTGACGTCGAAGCGGAACATATGATCGGCTACGTCACCACTGGCGAGCCGAAGCAGCTGGTGGTGCGCTATCTGCAACCCGCCGACAACACGCTGAAGGTGGTGGTCGACGCGGTGTTTGACGACCTCCTGCTGCCCGCGCTGGTGCAACCCAAAGACGCAAGCGTCAGCCCCTCCGAGATGGCGCAGGCCCACGCCCGCCGGCTGGCCGCGGAAGACCTCGCCTCCCGCTGCGATGGGCGCTACAACACGCTGGCCGTGACCGACCCGGATGGCGGCGGCGTGGTGATCTACGGCATCGCCGCCAGCGCCGATCCGGCCAAGGTGATGATTGGCGGACACGTGCGGTTTCGCTTCAGCGCCGACGGCCGCAGCCTGCGTGCGGTGGAGCCGCTGTCGACGTCCTGCGCCGTGACCACCCGCGAGGCGCTCGGCAAGGCGGCGGCCAGCGACGGCCGCGAGGGGCAGGCAATTCGCAACGTGCTGAGCGACACCCCGCTCGAATCCCACGTGCTGCTCAGCCTGCTCTATGACGTCCCGCTGTATGTGGTGACCGCCGATTTGAAAATGTGGAAAGTCAGTCAAGGCACGATGAAGGTCGTGCGTGAACAACCCGGCGAGGACCGCAAGTGAGTCGATACTGGAGTGACGTAGTCCACGGCCTCGAGCCCTACGTGCCAGGCGAACAGCCGAAGATCGAGGGCTTAATCAAGCTCAACACCAACGAGAATCCCTACCCGCCTTCCCCGCGCGTGCTGGCGGCGATTGCGGCGGAAGCGAACGGCCTGCTGCGGCGCTATCCCGACCCCAACGCCGACCGTCTGAAAGCGGCGATCGCCGAGGCCTTCGGGCTGTCGCCCGCGCAGGTATTTGTGGGCAACGGCTCCGACGAAGTGCTGGCGCACGCCTTCATGGCGCTGCTCAAAAAGCCTGCGCCGCTGCTGTTTCCGGACATCACCTACAGCTTCTATCCGGTGTACTGCCGGCTCTACGGCATCGACTTCCAGCGGGTGCCGCTGCGCGAGGATTTCAGCATCGAGGTCGACGACTACGCCCGGCCCAACGGCGGCGTGATCCTGCCCAATCCCAACGCCCCGACCGGGCGCGCACTGCCGCTGGCCGCCATCGAGCGCCTGCTGGCGGCGCAGTCGGAAGTGGTGGTCATCGATGAAGCCTATGTGGACTTTGGCACCGACAGCGCGGTGTCGCTGATCGCGCGCTACCCGCAGCTGCTGGTGACCCACACGCTGTCGAAGTCCCGCTCGCTGGCCGGCCTGCGGGTGGGCTATGCGCTGGGCGATGCGGCCCTGATCGAAGGCCTTGAGCGGGTGAAGAACAGCTTCAATTCCTATCCGCTCGATCGCCTCGCGATCGCCGGCGCCGTGGCGGCGTTCGAAGATCAGGCCTACTTCGAGGAGACCCGGCAAAAAGTCATTGCCAGCCGCCAGCGGCTGGACGCCGCGCTGGGCGCGCTCGGTTTTGAGGTACTGCCCTCGGGCGCTAATTTTGTCTTTGCCCGCCACCCGACGCGCGCAGCAGTGACGCTGGCCGCCGCGCTGCGCGAACGCAAGATCATCGTGCGCCACTTTGCGACGCCGAGAATCAGCGAGTTCCTGCGGATTACGGTTGGGACGGAAGAAGAATGCGCGGCGCTGGTGGCCGCGCTGCGGGACATTATCGGCGCGTAAGGGGACCCGGCACTGCCGGATCCCCCGCCGCCCTCAAACCTTCAGCATCAGCTTGCCGGTGTTCTCGCCGGTGTAGAGCTTGCGCACGGTTTTCACCGCGTTCTCCAGGCCCTCGTCCATATCGAGCTTGAACTTCAGCTTGCCTTCACGCATCCAGCCGCCGAGCGCGGTGATCGCTTCGGGGTAACGGTTGGCGTAATCCAGCACGATGAAGCCCTGAATCTTCAGCCGCTGCATGAGAATCATGGGGTAGTTCTTCGGGCCGGGGACTTCGTCGGTCGCGTTGTACTGCGAGATAAGCCCACAGGTCGGGATGCGCCCGAAGAGGTTCATCTGCTTCAGGCAGGCGTCCAGGATGTCACCGCCCACATTGTCGAAATACACGTCGATGCCCTGCGGGCAGGTGCGCTTCAGGGCCTCGGCCAGGTTCTCGGTCTTGTAGTTGATGGCCGCATCGAAGCCCAGTTCTTCCACGATCCAGCGGCACTTCTCGGCGCTGCCCGCAAGGCCCACCGCGCGGCAGCCCTGAATTTTCGCGATCTGACCGACCACCGACCCGACCGCGCCGGCGGCGGCCGACACCACCACGGTTTCACCCGCCTTGGGCGCGCCCAGATCCATCAGCCCGAAGTAGGCGGTCGGGCCAACCACCGCAAACATACCGAAGGCGTCCGCCACCGGCAGTCCGCCCAACGGACCCATCTTGTTCATATAGCCCGGCACGCCGATCTGGTACTTCGACCAGCTGCCCAGTCCGCTGACCAGATCGCCGGGCGCGAAATCGGGATTTTTCGACGACACCACCGTGCCGCAGACGACGCCGCGCATGGGGTCGTTCAGCGCCACCGGCGGCATGTACTGGTCCATGTCGCTCATCCAGATCCGGTTAGTCGGATCCAGCGACAGATAGTCCATTTTCATCAGGAACTGGCCGTCGGCCGGGGTCGGGATGGCTTCCTCTTCGTAGCTCAGCACGTCGTCGCCAATGGGGCCAACCGGCCGTTTACGCAGGCGCCAGACCTTGTTCACGTCGCTCATGGGATCTCCTTGCGGGTGGGGGATGAACGGATGCCGGCGGCGAGGCCGACCGCGCCGAGTGTACGCGATTGCCTCTCCGGCACGCTGATTCGGCCGGGGCCGCGTCGTACACTCGGCCGCAGTTGTTATCCAGCCGCACGCGAGGACCGCATGACGCCCGCCCAAATCGAACTTGTCCAACGATCTTTTGCGATGATCGTGCGCCAGCCGGACGAGACGGCGGCGCTGTTTTACCGGCGCCTGTTTGAAATCGATCCCAGCCGCAAGGCCTTGTTCACGGGCGACATGAGGCGACAGGGCAAAATGCTGATGGACACCCTCAACATCATCGTCAACCAGTTGCAAACCGAATCGACCATCCAGCCCGCGATCGAAGCGCTGGCCCGCCGGCATATCGCCTATGGCGTGGAAGTAAAGGATTTCACCTCGGTCGGCACCGCGTTGCTGTGGGCAATCGAGGCCATGCTGGGGGCCGAGTTCAGCATCGAGATGCGCAAGGCCTGGATGGCGGCCTACAGCTTTGTGGCCGGGATCATGCGGGAAGCCATGCGTAAGGCCGCGACGCCCTGACCCGGCAGCTGACGCACACGACACTGCAACAAGCGGTCGATACAATCACCATCTCGTGTGCGGTGGCCAGCAGGGCCGCCACAACCGCCCCGAATACGCCCGACCCAGCCGGAGATCCCGATGTCTGCAGCCGCTACCCCGGACGCCCTGACGCGTCAGCACACCCAGTTCCACGGTCGTCTTGTCATGGTGGGCTTCGGCAGCATCGGGCAGGGCGTGCTGCCGCTCATCCTGCGTCACATCGGCGGCCTGCCGCCGGCGCGGATCACGGTCATCACGGCAGAAGAAGCCGGGCGCGCGGAGGCCGAAGCCTGCGGCGTGCACTTCACGGTGCAGCCGCTGACCCGCGAGAACTACCGCACCGTGCTCGACCCGCTGCTCGGCCCCGGCGACTTTCTGCTCAACCTGTCGGTGGACGTGTCCAGCGTCGCGCTGATCGAATACGCCGGCGAACGCGGCGCGCTGTATCTCGACACCTGCATCGAGCCCTGGCCGGGCGGCTACACCGACCCGTCCATTCCGCCCTCTTTGCGCTCCAACTACGCGCTGCGCGAGTCCGCGCTGGCGCTGCGCAAGACGCGACCGGGCGGCGCGACGGCGGTCATTACCCACGGCGCCAATCCCGGCCTCGTGTCGCATTTTGTGAAGCAGGCGCTGGTCAACATCGCGGCCGATCTGGGTCTTGCGCCCGGCGCACTGGCGACGCGCGAAGACTGGGCCGCGCTGGCCGCCCGCCTCAACGTGAAGGTGATTCACATCGCCGAGCGCGATACGCAGACCCCGGACGTGCCGAAGGCGGTGGGCGAGTTCGTCAACACCTGGTCGGTGGACGGCTTTGTCAGCGAAGGCTCGCAGCCGGCGGAACTCGGCTGGGGCACGCACGAGAAAGCCCTGCCGGCCGATGGCCACCGTCATGCGTTTGGCTGCGACAGCGCGATTTATCTCATGCGGCCTGGCGCTGGCACCCGCGTGCGCTCGTGGACGCCGATGGAAGGCCATTACCACGGCTTCCTCATCACCCACGGCGAATCGATTTCGATCAGCGACTACCTGACGCATCGCGAAGGCGAGACCGTCATCTATCGCCCGACGGTGCACTACGCCTATCACCCGTCCGATTCGGCGGTGCTGTCGGTGCACGAGTTTGCGGGGCGCAACTGGCAGCTGCAGGAGAACAAGCGGATTCTGATGGACGACATCGTCTCCGGCGTCGATGAACTGGGCGTGCTGCTGGCAGGTCACGCCAAGAACGCCTACTGGTACGGTTCGCAGCTGTCGATCGACGAAGCCCGCGCGCTGGTGCCACACAACAGCGCGACCAGCCTGCAGGTCACGGTGGCGGTGCTGTCCGGCATGGTGTGGGCGATGGAGAAAATCCCGACCGCGGCATCGTGGAGCCGGATGAAATGGACTACCGGCGCAATCTTGAAATCTGCCTGCCGTATCTCGGCCCGGTGGTCGGCGCGTACTCGGACTGGACGCCGCTCTATCAGCGCGGCCAGCTGTTTCCGGAAGATCTGGATCAGGCCGACCCCTGGCAGTTCAGCAACGTGCGGGTGTAGGACGATGAGCGAACTTCTTTTCAAGGTAGAGGACCGGGTGGCGACCATCGCGCTCAACCGCCCGCAGGCCATGAACGCCTTGGGCGGCACCATGCGCGAAGCACTGCTGGCGCAACTGCAGGCGGTCGCCACCGACCGCGCCGTGCGCTGCGTGGTGATCACCGGCACGGGCGACGCCTTCTGCGCCGGCGGCGATATCGCCAGCATGGCGACGCTGCAGGCCGAAGGCGACGTCGCCACCATCGAACAGCGCATGAAAAGCGGCGGCGGCGTGGTGCGGCTGCTGCGCGCGATGGACAAGCCGGTGATTGCCGCGGTCAACGGCGCGGCGGCGGGTGCGGGGCTTAATCTGGCGCTGGCCTGCGATATGCGCTTCGCGGTGCCGAAGGCCAAGTTTGCCGCCAGCTTCGTCAAAATCGGGCTGGTGCCCGACTGGGGTGGCCACTACCTGCTGACCCGCGCGGTCGGGACCGGCCGCGCGATGGAATTGATGATGAGCGGCGACCGCTTCGATGCTGAAGAAGCGCTCCGCCTCGGGCTGGTCAATCGCGTGTTCCCTGCGGAGACCTTCATGGACGAGGTCATGGCCCGCGCCCGCGCGTTTGCCAACGGGCCGCGGGAGGCGATCGTCGCGATCAAGCAGGGCGTGTATCTGGGCGCGACCGGCACGCTGGACGACACGCTGGCCTTCGAGCAGCGCACGCAGGCCGGGCTCTTTCTGGGCGCCGACGCCCGCGAAGGCATGAAGGCGTTTCTGGAAAAACGCCCCGCCCGTTTCGGGCAGGACGAGGAGTAAGCCGATGCAGGGCGTATGGGTCACCGACTGGCAGCCGTTCGAGCAACTGCGCCTACAGGAACTGCCGCTGCCGGAGATCGGCGAACGCGAGGTGCTGCTGCGGGTGGCTGCCGCCGGCGTCAGCTTTGCGACCAGCCTGGTCGTGCAGGGCAAGTACCAGCGCAAACCCCCGCTGCCTTTCGTACCCGGCACCGAAGTGGCCGGCACCGTGGCGCGCGTAGGCAGCCAGGTCACGCGCTTCAAGCCCGGCGACCGCGTGTGCGCGGTGCTCGACTGGGGCGGGCTGGCCGAATACGCCGCCGCGAAAGAGGTGAACTGCTACGGCTTGCCCGAAGCCATCGATTTTCCGCGCGCGATTGCCTTCACCAATTCCTACGCCACCTCGGCCGCCGCGCTGACCTGGTCTCATCTGCTTAACGTGCAGCCTGGCCAGACCCTGCTGGTGCACGGCGCCGCCGGCGGCGTCGGCCTCGCGGCGGTCGAGATCGGCAAGATTCTGGGCGCGACGGTCATCGCCACCGCCGGCTCGGAGGCCAAGCTCGCGGTCGCCCGCGAACACGGCGCCGACCACCTCATCAACTACCGCGAACGCGAGTTCCGCGATGAGGTCCTGGCGCTCACCGGCGGGCGCGGCGCGAACGCGGTCTACGATCCCGTTGGCGGCGAGGTCTTCCTGCAGTCCCTGCGCTGCATGGCGCCCGAGGCGCGGATCATGCCGGTGGGCTTTGCCGGCGGCGACATCCCCAACATCCCGGCCAATCTGCTGCTGGTGAAGAACCTCACCGTCTGCGGGCTCAACCTCGGCTACTACTACGGCTGGAGCCCGCAGGACATGCGCTACGAATTTGAAGACCGCATGCGCGCCACCATGCAGCAGCTCTTCGACTGGTGCGTGGCCGGCAAAATCAAACCCCGGAACGGCGCCATCTACCCGCTGGCAGACTTCCAGCGGGCCATGGCCGACGTGCTGGGGCGGCAGGCGATTGGGCGGGTGGCGGTGGTGATGTAGGGCGCCTTACGCCACCGCAACGGAAAGCCGCGGCGGCGTGTTCAGGGTCTGGAACACCACGCAGTAGCGTTCGGTCAGTTTGATCAGGGTAGCGATTTCCTCGGCTGAGGCGTCGGTGTCCAGTTCAAAACGCAGATCGATGTTCTCGAACCCGACCGGCGCGTCCTTGGCGACGCCCAGCGTGCCGCGAAAATCGAGCACGCCCTGAGCGCTGATTTGCGCATCGCGCAGATTCACGCCGATGGCGGTGGAGACAGCCCGCAGGGTTACCCCCGCACAGGCGACCAGCGCCTCCAGCAGCATGTCGCCGGAACACAGGGACAGGCCGTCGCCGCCGGTGGCCGGGTGCAGGCCCGCTTCGGCCAGCGCGCGGCCGGTCTCGACCTTGCAGGTCATGCCTTCGCCGAGTCGCCCCTGTGCTTTCAGGGTGATGCGGGCGGCGTCGGGCGTTTCGCGGTATTGGCTCTTGAGCGGCGCCTGCAGGGCGCGGAGTTGGTCGGCATCCATCGTGGCTCTCTCCGGTTAAACAATGCGTGCATCATAGGCGGCACACGAATCATCCGGGGAGATCTGCGTGTCGCGACCCATGCTGCTGAACGGCTTTACCCAGTGCTGCATCAACCATCATTCCGAAGGCCAGTGGAAAAACCCGCTGGACGGCAGCTCGCGCGGCTATCGCAACATCCACTACTGGGTGGAACTGGCGCAGTTGCTGGAGCGCGGCGGCTTCGACTGCCTGTTTCTGGCCGACGTGCACGGCACCTACGACGTCTACCGTGGCTCGCGCGAAACCGCCGTGCGCCACGGCGTGCAGTTCCCCAGCAACGACCCCACGGTCATCATCCCGGCCATGGCCTATGCCACGCGGCACCTCGGCTTTGCCTGCACCTACAGCACCACCTACTTCGCGCCCTATCAAACGGCGAAGCTCTTCTCCACGCTGGATCATCTAAGCGACGGGCGGGTGGCGTGGAATATCGTGACCTCCTATCTCGCGGACGCGAACGCCAATTTCAGTCTGGGCGAGGTGCTGGACCACGACCAGCGCTATGAGCGCGCGGAGGAATACATGGCGGTCGTCTACAAGCTGTGGGAACACTCCTGGGAAGACCAGGCCGTGGTGCGCGACGCCGCGCGCGATGTGTTTACCGAGCCCGCGCGAGTGCATCAGATCGACCACGCCGGGCGCTGGTTCAATGTGCCCGGCCCGCATATGTGCGAACCCTCGCCCCAGCGTACGCCCGTGCTCTTTCAGGCCGGCCAGTCCGGACGCGGTACGCAGTTCGCGGCGCGCCATGCCGAAGCCGTGTTTTGCGTCTATCCCAATCTGGCCGCCTGTGCGGCCGGCGTCGCGCGGCTGCGCGAGGCGCTGGTGGCGGAAGGCCGACCGCGCGATGCGGTGAAGATCTGTCAGGGGATTTCGGTGGTGGTCGCCCCGACCGAAGCCGAGGCGCGCGCGAAGCTGGAAAGCTACCGGCAGTACACCAGCCCCGAAGGCAGTCTGGCGCTTTTCTGCGGCTGGGCCGGCATCGACCTTTCGCAAGTCGACCCGGACAGCGATCTCAGCAAGCTGACGAGCAACGCCATTCAGGGCGTGCTGAACGTGTTCCGTCAGTTCGACCCCGACCGTCGCTGGACCATCCGCGAAATGGGCGAATGCATCAGCATGGGCAGCATCATGCCGAAGTTCGTCGGCACCCCGGCGCAGGTGGTGGATGAACTTGAGCGCTGGCAGGACGAGGCCGATCTGGACGGCTTCAATCTGGCGCCCATCGTGCAGCCCGCGGGTTTTGCCGACTTCGTGGCGCTGGTCGTGCCGGAACTCAAACGCCGCGGCCTGCGCCCAGCGGATTACGCCGGCCGCACGCTGCGCGAGCATTTTTTTGGCGTCGGCCACGCGCGACTGGATGACAGCCACATCGCGCATCGCACGCTGCCGCCGTGGCGGCAGGCGGGCCGCTAGCCCATTTAATCTCGAGGCGGTAGCGCGTCGATCAACACGGTTGCTGCGCTGAACTCGGCGTCCTGCGCCGCCCACCAGGCCTGCGCCCGCTCCTCGTTCCACTCGCGTGCGCAGGCACAGGCCAGCAGTTCGCGCCGCAACTGCGCCGCACTCTGCTGACGCTGCGCCGGATCTTTCGCCAGCGCCCGCATCACCACCGCTTCCAGATCCGCCGGCACCTGCGCGGAAGGATTCCGCAGGCTCGGCAATTCCGGCGTTTGCTCCAGATGCATCCGGAGCAAATCAAACATCGCCCCCGCCATGAACGGCGGCTTGCCCGTCAGCAGCTCGTAGAGAATGCAGCCCATCGCGTACAGATCGCTGCGCCCGTCAATCTCGCTTTTCTGACCCAGCACTTCCGGGCTCATGTACGCCGGCGTGCCGCTCATCACATTGCCCATTGTGATGGCCAGGTCGCCCGGCTGCTTGTCGAAGTGTTTCGCCAAGCCGAAGTCCAGCACTTTGATGAAGTCCGGCACCCCGCCGCGCTGCGCGACAAAGAGATTGGCCGGCTTCAAATCCCGGTGAATCACGCCCTTGCCATGCGCCTCCGCCAGCGCGCCGCTGGCCTGCGCCAGGAGATACACCACCCGCCCGGCCGGCAGCGGCCCGTAGGTCTTCAGCAGCGCATCCAGCGGCAGGCCTTCCAGATATTCCATGGCGTAGTAGATGCGGCCGTCTTCGGTCCGCCCAAAGTCGTAGAGCGCCACGGTGTTCGGATGCGTCAGCTGGCAGGTCAGCACCACCTCGCGCTCGAAGCGCGCGAGATCGGCCGCATCGTCCTGATTGAGCATCAGCTTGACCGCCGTCGGCCGCCGCATCATGGCGTGGTGGGCCTGATAGACCTCGCCCATCCCGCCCTGCCCCAGTTTCTCGCCCAGCTGGTATTGGCCCAGCGCCTCGACCAGTTTCTCGGCTTCGGCGACCCGCCGCGACGACTGCTCGCCTTTCCGCGTGGCGCGGGCCAGCAGGACGATTGCCACCGCCAAGCCCAGCAGCACCAGCCCGAACACGCTCCACAGCACGTAGAGCGGACGGTAGGCCTCGCTCGCCGATTGGCGCGTCAGCAGATAGAAGCCCAGATCCGGCAGCGGCATCCACGCCGCCAGCGTCGTGATGCCGCGCGCGTTGCGGTAGCCCTTCAAATCAAGTCCTGAATGGCCCGCGATGGCCGCCGCCGCCGCCGCCGTCATCGGCAGCGCGGCCGGCGGCGTGCCCGGTGGGCCGGCGGCATAGTTCCGCAAATGGACGGTGAACACACTGGTCGTGGCATTCGTCAGGTCAGGACGGAGGCGCTTCAGTTCGGTCAGATTGCGCGACTCGCTGATCATGCGGGCCTCGGCATCGAAGGCGTAGGTCTCGCCGGTTGCGCCGATGCGCCCGGCGAGGAAGAGCTTGCTGAAGCTACCCCGCGGGTCCTTACGCACGACTAGCGCCGCCGTGGACGGCCGCCCATCGGGCGCCGGAATCGGCACAATGAAGGCCATGAAGGGGTTGGTGCCCCCCTGGGCCAGAAACGGCGGCAGAAACTGCGGCTTGCCGGTCTTCACGGCGAGGCTCAAGGGGTCCAGCAGTTCACTCACCACGCGCCGGTCGGCTTCGTCACCCTTGGCGGCCAGCACCACTTCGCCCTGCGCGGTGGTCAACCACCAGTCGGTTTCCGCATCGTCATCCAGCATCTGGGCAATGACCGCGCGCAAGGCCGCGACCTCGCTTGCCCCGGCACTCGTCCCGCCCGCGCCGAGCTCGCTCGCAAACTTGACCAGCTCGGCGCGGCTCGCGGTGAGGCGCGCGTCCAGCTGACGCTCCTCCACCCAGCCCCGCACAATCTGCGCCTGAGACTTCAGCACGGCGCTCAGCGCACCGCCAACCTCCTGCTCAATCTGATACCTGACCAGCCACAACACCGCGGCGCCACCCAAGGCCAGCGCGGCCAAGGCCAGCAGCAGACGGCGCCAGGCGCGCTGCGCACTCCCTCGTTCGCTTGGCAGCCCGGTGACCGCCGGGGTGGGCATCATGCGCTTTGCCTGCATTCCTCATCTCCATCACGCTCGACACCCGTCCGCGCGGCCTGCCGGCGTTTGGCCGGCGGCAGCAAAGCTCGACGTAGCGGCCGAGTGTGCGCCACACGAGCGCAACGGCCGCACGAAACATCACCGAAATGGCGCGTTCTTGCGCACGCGCGCTGCGGCCCTTGATTAGCCTTGGCCACCCTCCCCAGATTCAAGGCAGCCTCGATGCGCAAAAGACATTCCGTCGCCCCCTTCCTGCTGGCCTGCCTGACATTGCCGGCATCAGCACAGCTTGAAGACTCTCGTCAAAACTACCCCACGGCAGACGCCGGACTGGGCGAGCGCATTGGCGAGACTGAAGTTGACGATGTGATGGCCTTGATCGAAACCATCTCGGAGAAAATCAGAACGCAGTACACGCCAGGTGAGGCGCGTCGCGATGCGCACCCCAAAGCGCACGGCTGCGTGCGCGCCACGTTTACCGTTGATCCGACGCTGCCCGAGCACCTGCGGGCGGGTTTGTTCCAGCCCGGCGCGAAGTACGAAAGCGTGATCCGGTTCTCCAACGGGGCGCCTAATCCGGAAGCGCCGGACTACAAAGCTGACACCCGCGGCATGGCCATCCGCCTGTTGGGCGTCCCCGGCGAGAAACTGGTGCCGGATCCGGCCGCGCCTGACGCACAGGATTTCATCTTGATGTCGGCGCCGTTCTTTTTCATGAACGATGCCCATCGCTACAGCGAGTTTGTTGAGGTCTTCAATTCCGACAGCAAATACGCGTGGATGCAGCTGCCGTTTATTCTGGGCTGGCGCGGCACGGTCAACGCTTATCACATGCTGTCGCAGACGATCGCACACCCGATTTACACGCCGTATTTTTCGATCACGCCCTATCAGTTTGGCGAAGGCGATGCGCGGCAGGCGGTGAAGTATTCCGCCCGGCCCTGCGACCAGACGCCGCGCGCGATGCCGGCCAATCCGGGCCCCAATTTTCTGCGCGAGGCGATGAAAGATTCGTTAAGCAAGGGCTCGGTGTGTATGGCCTTTATGGTCCAGCCCAACCGGGGCACGGACTACACCGTTGAGGACGTGATGACGGAGTGGGACCAAAGCGTCGCACCGTTTGTCCACGTCGCCGAAATTGATATTCACCAGCAGGATTTCGATACCGCGCCGCAGAACGCGGCCTGTGAAAGCATGGGCTTCAATCCCTGGCACGCCCTGCCCGCGCATAAGCCGCTCGGCGCCATCAATCGACTGCGCCGGGCGGTCTATCAAGCCATCAACACATTACGCAATGAGATGAACGGCCCGCACTAGAGGCTCTTCAAGTATTCAATCAGCGCCAGTTTGTCGGCCTCCGACAGGCTGGTGCCATACTCGTGGCCGCTGTTCGAATTGCCGACGACCTGAGTGTCGAGCAGCACGCTGTTCGCCCGCTGGTCCTGCACGAAGCCGACGCCGACGGGGTCGAACTCGGGCGTCCCCACGTAAAACCGGGTCGGGCGCTGCGATACCGGCATCAGGAGGTCTTTCAGCGTTGGCACCGATCCATTGTGGAGGTAGGGTGCGCTCGCCCATACCCCGTCGAGCGGCCGGGCGCGGTACTGCGCGGTCTGCACCTCGCCCATGCATTCTTTTTTCAGGCCGTCAAAGAGGTGGGACTCCTTGACCATCTGCTCATAGAGCGCCGCCCGGTTGGTGCTGCGCGCCGTGAGTGCAGCGATAATTTCGGCGTCCGCCGCGCCCTCCGCGCGCATGCCGAGAATCAGGTCCTTGTCCGAGGGCACGATTTCCTCCGGCGCAAACGTACCGCCGAAGAAGCGAGAGGTCCGGTGCATCAGGTCGTCCCAGAAGCTTTCCAGCACCGGCCGCCACGCCTCGCCGACGTCGTGCATGATCACACCGACGGTGATGTGCGCGAGCACCGCATTGGCTTGGGCGGTTTTGCAAAACGGGTCGCCGCGCACAAACGCTTCTGGCCGCCCTTTGATGGGGCCGGTGGACACCAGTCGACTCGCAAAACCCATCGCCGCTGCCGGGTCGGTCCCGATGTCTTTCAAAGGCACTAACTTCACGGGCAGTGAGGCAAGTTCGCCGTAGTTCTGCGGGTCGACCCGCTGGTGACATTCCACGCAGTTAGCGGCATAGATCTTCGCGCCATCGGCAACCATCGGCTCATCCAAGGGCGGCAGCACGCCGCGCGCGGCCACCTCCGCCCAGCGCGGCGGCCTTAGGGTTTGCAGCGACGATTCCAGCGTCTGCAGGCTGTCGAGGCGCACGCTTGAGAAGTAACCGCCGGGCATCGTGCTTTCGATTAGGGAGACTTCACCGAATACGCCGAGTACCTGCCCAACATTGCGCCCGAGCGCGCCGGCGCCGCGATTGGGCACCACGCCGTTGTACTGCACATGCGTCAAGTAGGGCGCACCCCACAAGGGCGGAAAGCTTACCGGCGCATTCGGCGCAATCGAATTGTCCGGTCGGTCCAGCATGTGCCCGGTGGTGCGGTTGAGGATGATATTAAGCGCGTCCACGCGGCCTGGGCCGGGCGAAAAATCCGGCGTGTTGTTATCTGACCATTGCTCGCGGCGTTGCGCATAGTAGCGCACACGCCGATGCAGCTTTCGCGCGGCTTGCTCGGTGTATTCCTTACCGAGCAGCCGTCGTGCAAAGCGATCGAACTTGGCAGGATCTCCGGCCGTCTCTTTAAGACTGGCCAGCAGATCGGCGGTAAACCGGGCGAAATCAAAGAGAGAAACCCCACCATCCACCAACGTCTTTTGCCCATTCAGGGTGATCTCCGTCACGTGGCAGGCGGCGCAGTTCATGCCCAGCTTGGGCTCATCGGTCATCAGCCCGCGGTCGATGGTTAGCCCGATCGGCAGACCGTCCGGATTCAGCACCGAGGTGTTCTTGCTCGTCCAGTAGTTCATGCCCATGGACTCAAGATAGGCGCGGTCACTGAAGAGCGCTTCTGACCTTGGCTGCTCCAGCGCCATGAAGTACTCGTAGGGCATGATGGGCGAGCCCTGGGGCAGGTGATAGAACGTGTCCCGGTCGCTTTCAGTCCAGCCCTGATCGAGCGCCGGCACATCACCATAGTCGCCCGTTTGCGCATTCGCCGGCGCAAGGCACCCCAGCCAGCACAACGTGAGCAGAACGCATCCACCGATTGCAGTACGCATCTTCATTTTCCCCTGTTACACATGAGCCGCCGGGCGCCTTATGCCAGCGCCGGCCACGCAATCTGGTCGGTCCGCCATCTGCCCGCGAGGCAGCGCGAAAACGCCGTGTGACGACACTTTCCCAAGCCGAGGATAACCAAGGGGCCGGACCGCCACGGCGGTAGAAATTTCCGTTTCGGATTCTTTCCGGCGCCGGCTAAGGCCGGCACCAAACGGCTGCGGTGTCCGGCGCCCGCGTCATCACGAGCGGTCGGCTTGAGGACCGCCGGTGGGCTGCGCCTGCTGATCCCAACCACCCCCTAGCGCGCGATAGAGTTGAATCACCGCGCTGTAACTCAGGCTGGTGGCCTGCACCTGGGCCAATTCCGCGGAGAAGAGTTCGCGCTGCGCATCGAGCAGCTCAAAATGACTCGACACCCCGTTGTGATAGCGCAGTTCTACCAGCCGCAGGCGCTCGCGGTCGGCGCTGACGGTCGTGTCCAGCGCGAGGCGCTGCTCACGCGAACGCTGGTAATCGATGAGAGCGTTTTCAACTTCGAGCAACGCATTGCGCACCGTCTGCCGATACGCCTCGGCGGCGATTCGCTGCTGGCTACGCTCGGCTTCGAGGCTGGCGGTGAGGCGACCGGCGGTAAAAATCGGCAGGCTGGCTTGCGGGTTCACGCTGAAGGCTTCGCGGCCGCCCACAAACAGGCGCGAGAGTTCGGGACTCACTACACCAAGGAACCCGGTCAGTGAAATGCTGGGGAAAAACGCCTTGCGGGCCGCTTCGACGTTGGCGCGGGTGGCGGCTAGCGTGCGTTCGGCCGCGCGTATATCGGGTCGCCGTGCCAGCAAGCTCGCCGGCAGGCCGGCGTTCAGCGTCGCCGGCAAGTTGAGTTGCTTGAGTTGCGTGGCGCGCTTCACCGCGCCGGGGTTGCGCCCAATCAGCACCGCCAGCGTGTTTTCCGCCCGCTCACGCCGCCGGGCAATATCTGCCAGCGCGCGCTCGGTGGCCGCCAGCGAGGTCCGCGCCTGTTGCAAATCGACGCCGGCAGCGACGCCGGCATCAAAGCGCAATTGCACCATCTGCATCGATTTCTGGCGCAGGACCAGGGTGGCGTCGGCGACCTGCTGTTCCGCATCAAGCTCCAGCAGATCGACGTAGGCCAGCGCCACCTGCGCGACGATGCTACTGCGCAGCGCCGACTGCGTTTCGGCGGTCGCCAGAAAATTCTGCCGGGCGGCCTCGTTCAAATCGCGCAGGCGACCCCAAAGATCAATCTCCCAGCTTGGCGCGGAGAGCCCGAACGTACCGAGTTCGGAATCGGTGTTTTCCGACAGCAGACCGGGCGCGCGTTCGCGTTGATAGGCGGCGCCCATCGCCAGCGTGGGAAACAGCAGCGAGCGCTGTACGGTCAGCTGCGACTGCGCCTGGGCGATGCGTTCGCGGGCGATGTTGAGGTCGCTGTTGGCGACCAGCGCCTCCTCGATCAGCGTGGCCAATTCACCGGTGCCGAAAATCTCGCGCCAGTCGCGCTCGCCCAGGCTGCTGGCCGTCCCGGCAGCGCCGCGCCAGGCAGCCGGCACGACGGGCGCGGAATCGGTCTCGGCGTGGCGCGCCCAGGGCATTGCCTGACAGCCGCTCAGCAGCGCGGCGCCCAGCAGCAAGAAGCAACGGGCATTCATCAGGCTTGTCCTCCGGCAGGCGTGCTCGCGGATGGTTCGGCCTTGCGGACGAACTTCATCACCAGCACATAGAACACGGGGGTGAAGAACACACCGATCAGGGTGGCCGCCAACATGCCGCCCATGATGCCGGTGCCCACCGAGTGCTGGGTGGCGGCGCCTGCGCCCGAGGCGCGCACCAGCGGCAACACGCCCAGAATGAAGGCCAGTGAGGTCATGACGATCGGCCGCAACCGGGTTCGCGCGGCCACGAGCGCGGCATCGACGGCCGACAGCCCCTCTTCGTATTTCATCTTCGCGTACTCGACGATGAGGATGCCGTTCTTGCCCGCCAGACCAACCAGCGTGATCAGGCTGACCTGAAAAAAGACATCGTTGGGGCTGAAGCGGATCAGCAGCGCGATCAGGGCGCCGAGGATGGCGATCGGCACCACCAAAAACACCGCGACCGGCAGCGAGAAACTCTCGTAGAGCGCGGCGAGGAACAGGAAAACGAAAATCAGCGACATCACGAAAATGCCCGCCGCGCTGGAGCCGGCCAGCTTCTCTTGCAAGGACTGGCCGGACCACTCGTAGCCCACGCCCGGTGGCAATAGCTCGGCCGACAGGCGCTCCATGGTGGCAATGGCCTCACCTGAGCTGCGGCCGAAATTGGGATAGCCGCTGACCTGCACCGAGGGATAGCCGTTGTAGCGGGTCAGCGCGATGGGCGCCGAACGCCACTCGGAGCGAGCGAGCGTTGCCAACGGGACCAGATCGCCCTGCAGGTTGCGGGTGTAGAACCGGTTCAGCACCGCCGGGTCGGCGCGAAACGCGCTTTCTGCCTGCAGCTTCACCGACAGGTTGGTGCCGAAGCGCGTGAACTGGTTGACGTAGCTGGACCCCAGCAGGCCGCCGATGGTGGCGTAGAGCTCTTGCAGCGGCACGCCCATCGCCTTCGCCTTGTTACGGTCGACGTCCAGAAACAGCGTCTGCACATCCGGCGCGCCCACACTGCGCACGTAGACGATGCCAGGCTCCTTGGCGGTGGCGTCCAGCATTTTTTCGAGCGACTGGTTCAGCTTCTCCCGGTCACCGTCCTGCGAGACCAGTCGGTAGTCAAAGCCCGCGGTGTTGCCCATGCCGGAGATGGGCGGCTCGTTGATCGCAAACACGCGCGCTTCGGTCAGCTTGCCCAGACTTTCGTTCAAACGGGCAATCACCGCACTCACGTGCTGGTCGGGCCCTTTGCGCTCTGACCAGGGTTTGAGGGTGGCGAAGACAAAGGCCTGATTCGCGTAGCGATAGAAAATCGAGAAGCTGGTCACCGACACGTAGTCCTGCATCGTCGGTTCCTGACCGAGGATGGTCTCCACTTTTTCCAGCACGGCAAGCGTACGTTCCGGCGAGGAACCCGACGGCAGGTCGACCGCGACAAAAATCGAGCCCTTGTCTTCGTCGGGCACAAAGCTGGTGGGAATCAGCTTGAACAGAAAGGCGGCGGCGCCGAGCAGGCAGCCGTAGATCAGCATCGTGCGAATCATCCGCCGCAGCATGCCGCGGACGCCGTTCACGTAACCCTCGGTCAGGCGCTCGAAGGCGGCATCAAATTTCAAGATCCAGCCGGGCTTGTGCGCGGGCTTCAGGATGAGCGCGCACAGCGCCGGGGTCAGCGTCAGCGCGACGATCGCCGAGAGCAGGGTGGAAATGGTGATGGTGATGGCGAACTGCTTGTACAGCGTCCCGACCACCCCGGGCATGAACGAAATGGGGATGAACACCGCGCAGATCACCGCCGTCACGCCGACCAGCGCGCCGCCGATCGATTTCATGGCCCGGTGCGCCGCCTCGCGGGCATTAACGCCCTGCTCGTGCATGATTTTTTCGACCGCTTCGACCACCACAATGGCGTCGTCGACCACGATGCCAATCGCGAGCACCATGCCAAACAAGGTCAGCATGTTGATCGAAAAGCCCGCCACCAGCAGGCCCGCCAGCGTGCCAATAATCGACACGGGAATCGCCAGCAGCGGCACCAGCGTGGCGCGCAAACTGCCGAGAAAGAGATACACCACGATCAGCACCAGCACGAAGGCTTCGAGGAAGGTGTGCCCCACCAGCTCCAGCGAGGCGGTCACAAATTTGGTGGTGTCGTAGGACACCGACCAGGTGATTTCGTGGGGAAGTCCGTTGGCGAGTTCGGCCATGCGCTCGCGCACCGCCGCCGCCAGATGCAGGGCGTTGCCACCCGGACGCAGATACACGCCTAGCGACACCGCCGGCTTGCCGTTCTTGCGCGAGGTCACCTGATAGTCATCCGCGCCCAGTTCGACGCGGGCCACGTCCCGCACCCTGACCACCGAACCGTCAGCCAAGGATCGCACCACGACCTTCCCGAACTCTTCGACCTCGGTCAGACCGCCGGCTGTTTGCACGGGGAAGGTCAGCATCTGCTGGGCACTGCCCGGCGCCTGCCCAATTTCGCCCACCGCGAAGTTCTGGTTTTGCTCGCGCACGGCATTGGCAACGTCGCCCACGGTGAGCTTGTATTTGGCGAGCTTGTCCGGATCTACCCACAGGCGCATGGCATAGGGCGAAGCGAACAGCGCGACATCGCCGGCGCCGGGTAGTCGCTTGAGTTCGTTCACGATCTGGCTGTTGGCCAGATTGGCGATGTAGGTGCTGTCGAAGCGCGGATCATCCGACTGCAGCACCACCAGCATCAAAATCTGCGGGTTGGTTTTGTCGACTCGCACGCCCTGCCGCGTGACTTCCTGCGGTAACAGGGACTCAACGCGCTTGACCCGGTTGTTGACCTCGACGGCTGCCAGATCAAGGTCGGTGCCGGCGTTGAAAAACACCGACAGCTGCATCATCCCGTTGGCCGAACTGGTGGACTGCATGTAGAGCAGCCCATCAATGCCGTTCATTTCGCGTTCCAAGGGCGCGGCGACCGTTGTCTCCAGCGTTTCTGGGCTGGCGCCCGGATAGGCCGCAGAGATCTGCACCTGCGGCGGGGCGACCGCCGGGTACTGCTCGACCGCCAGCTCCTTGCTCGCAACGATGCCCAACAGGGAAATCAGTACGGCGATGACGACGGCAAAAACGGGACGATTGACGAAGAAGTCCACGGGCAGCTCCTTTGAGCCTGACGACGCTTAGGGTTGGGGAGTCGACGTCGCGAGCGGCTCTGCGTTGACCGCGATGCCCGAACGCAGCTGCTGGACGCCTTCGACGACCACCTGATCAGCCGCCCCCAGTCCCTTCTCAACCACCCAGTCCTCCCCCACCCAACTGCCCAGCACCAGATCCCGACGCTCGGCCTTGTGCTCGGCGTTGATGACAAAGACGCTGTGGCCGGTGGGGGTTTTCAGCACCGCTTTTTGCGGCACCAGCACGGCGTTGGGCCGGGTACCTAGCGTCAACATCACCTGCACGTAGAGGCCGGGCAGCAGTTCCTCGTCCGGGTTTTCCAGCACCGCGCGCAGGGCCACGGTGCCGGTGTCGCCGTTGACCTTCATGTCCGCGAAATCAAGCTTGCCCGCCTCGTGATAAACCGAGCCGTCGGGCAGCGTGATGCGGGCAACGGCGCCGCCGGTTTCGAGTTCGATGGCGCCGGCGTGAATGGCCTTGCGCAGGGCCAGCGCCTCGCTGTCGGCGACCGTGAAGGTGACGTAGACGCGGTCGATCCGGTCGACCGTTGCCAGGTGCGTCGCTTCCGCGTTACCCACCAGCCGCCCTTCGGGCACCAGCGCCGCACCGATCCGGCCCGCCTGCGTGGTGCTGATGCGCGTGTAGCCCAGATTGAGTTCGGCCTGCGCGATATGGGCCAGGGCCGCGGCGCGTTGCGCTTCGGCCTGGGCCACCGAGGCCACCGCGTCGCTGTAGTCCAGGGCGCTGATGGCCGATTCCTTCACCAGCGGCCGGAATCGCGCTTCCCGCGAGCGCGCATTGGCCAGCACGGCGTCGACCCCGGCCAGCTCGGCGCGGGCGTTGGCCAGCGCCGCCTCGAAGGGGGCGGCGTCCAGCGTGAACAACAGGTCGCCCGGCTTGACCTTGCTGCCCTCGGTGAAATGTCGGGCGGCAATCACCCCTTCCACCCGTGAGCGAATCTCCAGCGAGCGGTAGGCCGAGACGCGGCCGGCATATTCTTTCGTCACCGGAATGGTGGCGATTTTGGGCGGGCTGGTTTTCACCTGCGGGGGCGGTGCCGGTGTCGGCGTCGGCAACTTGCCGCAGGCTGCAAGCAGCAGGAGCAAGCCAGGGAGCAAGCGTCGCGCGAGGTGTGGAGTCGTCATGGTTCGCCTCTCCCGAGTAGTGTCTTGATCAGGTGCGTGGCGACACCGGGCCACCGCAGGACTTGCGGTGCGCCGGCGTGCGTTCGATGCAGATGCAGCGCCCGGGCGCACGGGCAGGCATGGGCTCAAGTTCGGCGCGCCAGCGATTTCAGCATTGCGACTTCGGCGCCAGAGTTACGCATCCGCTGCGCCAGGCCGCGGGCAAGCGCGCGAAAGAAAGCGCAGCCAAAGCTGGCGTCAGCGTCGGCCAGGGCGTTGATAGCGTCGCCCGACAGCGACAGCACTTCGCAGTCTTCAAGCGCGCGCAGCGTCGCCGCGCGCTTGTGGTCTACCGTCACCATCGACATTTCGCCAAAGCAGGCGCCGCTGCCGAAGACGGCAATTTCCTGATCGTTGGCGCTGGCGTCGGCCTTCACCGCCCGCACGCTGCCCAGCACCAGCACGAAAAGTTCGTTGCCTACCGCGCCTTCCCGGCAGATTTCCTCATCGCGGTGAAAGCGCGTGGTCCGCGCCAGCTTGGCCAGTTTTGCCAGCTCTGCTTCCGGCATTGCTGCAAAAAGCCGCGTCTGGCGGAGTGCGCGCGCGCTGTCCATAGAAATCCTTCATTCAGCAGAGTGATTCGGATTCTGGACAGGGACGGCGGGGGGCACACCCGGGATTTCAACTACTCTGGTAGCTTCCCGGGTGGCGCTGGATTGACAGGTCGGTGCGGGAGATGGGTCGTCGCGGCCGGTAGGGGCCAGCGGCGGTTCAGGCAGGTTGCGCCAAGGGCATAGGTGTCTCGAAGTCCTGCATCACCATGAAGCGAATGGAACTGCGGTCGAAGAGCTTTTCCTCGTCGGCCTGAATGATCGCGGCGGTGTCGGGGTCGGCCAGATAGGCCATGCCTTGCAGGAAGTCCGCCTCGTCGTCGAACCAGAGTTCAGTCAGCACATCGCAGGGCGACTCGCCACCCGCGGCGTAGGTGTCATTGCCATACGGCCGCACGAAGTGCCGCACATAGCGTTTCAGATTCGGCACCTTCGAGGTGCCCAGCGGTGCGTGCTTCGTTTCGTAGTAGTCGATGAATTCCTCCATCGACAGGCCGGGCCGGCGTTTGATCAGCACGATGACTTTGTACATGACGCATTTCCTCCGCCCCCTGATGGCAGCGCCGCGACAGGTGGGGCAAGGCCGCAGCGCTCGCGGTCGCCAACGGCGACCAGCCTTTGCACGCTGGCGGAAGGCGCGCCAGCTGACAAGTGGGCATTGGAAACTCGGACCGTCGGGCCATCGGCATTCCCTCGCCTATTGAAAGTCTGCCCGCCGCGCGGATCGCCACTCATCGAATCTGTCTGCGCCCAGTCTTGCGTCGCGGCGGTGCCGCTCCCACTGGTGATTTTTGTGGGAGGGGCATCGCCCCGACTCAGGATGTCGATGACTTGCTGCTGGCGTCGCGGCGGTGCCGCTCCCACGGGAGGGTCACAGTGATTGATGCGGGCCTTGGATGACGGGACCTCCGACACAGATTGTCGGGCGACATGCAGGTCACTTGCGGCTGCCGGCCGAACATAAAAAAAGGCCGACCCGCTTGCGCGGCGTCGGCCTTTTTTCGCCGTTAAAAACGGCTTAGTGGTTGAACTGCTCTTCTTCGGTCGAGCCGGTCAACGCGGTGACCGAGGACTTGCCGCCCTGAATCACGGTGGTGACGTCGTCGAAGTAGCCGGCGCCCACTT
>JAURHQ010000370.1 GCA_030833185.1 Gammaproteobacteria bacterium
TCACGACCGACATGCCCGGCTGCAGGGATCTGGTGCGGAACGGGACGAACGGCTTTCTTGTCACGCCCCGGGATGCTGCGGAACTGGCAGAGCGCTTCGACGCATTGGTGGCAGACCCTCCGCGCTGCACCTCGATGGGCCTCGAAGGGCGCCGCCTTGCCGAAACAGAGTATTCGCTGACACGCGTCACGCAGGAGACGATGGCAGTTTATGAGGAACTATTAAGCTGATGAGAACGCTGGTAACCGGCGCAACAGGTTTTATCGGGGGCCGCCTGATGCAGGCCGACCATCGGGCCTTGGTGCGTCAGCCTTCCGGCTTTGCCGGCGAAGTGGTCGGCGATTTGCGCGACCGGCGCTCGCTGGAAGCCGCATGCGACGGCATGGAAGTGGTTTTCCACTGCGCGGGACACGCGCACGCGTTTTCATCCGGCTCGACGGACATTCATCACGAGGTGAACCATGAGGGAGTAAAGAATCTGCTCGCGGTAGCCGGGCAGACGAGTGTGAAGCGTTTCGTCTTTCTCTCGAGCGTGAAGGCGATGGCGGAGCCCGGTAACGCATGTGTCGGCGAGGATTGGCCGGGCGAACCGGCAACGGTGTATGGCCTCGCCAAGCAGGCAGCAGAAAAAGCTGTGCTGGAAGCCGGCGCGAAGTACGGAATGCATGTGGTGAATTTGCGCCTTGCGATGGTGTATGGACATGGTGGCCGAGGCAATCTCGAGCGTTTGGCGAGGGCGATTCGCTCCGGCTGGTTTCCACCGCTGCCCGAGACAAGAAACCGCCGTTCGCTGGTGCATGTGCAGGATGTCGTGGAAGCGATGCGCGTGGTCGCCGGCCGCGATGAAGCAAATGGCAAAACCTACATCTTGGCGGATTCCAAGCCGTACTCCAGTCGCGAGATTTACGAAGCAATCCGAATTGCACTCGGCATGTCGCCATCGCCGCCGTTCACCGTGCCCGCCTGTTTTCTGCGCACTGCGGGCCAGTTGAACGGACGCCTAAATCAGATCGTCGACCGACTAATTGGCTCTGCCTGTTACTCCCCGGCCCGGATCGAGAGTGAACTGGGTTGGCGAGCAAAGATCGGGCTTGCAGAAGGATTAAAGGAAATGCTGTTGACGCCCGGAGCTGTTAAGTGATTCGCTGTATCGATACCGTGCTATCTGCGTTCGGACTGGTGTTTCTGTCGCCGGTGTTACTCGTTCTGTACGTGGTGGGCCTCGTCGATACCGGCGCGCCGATGTTCCGCCAAACGCGGGTGGGACGTGATCAAAAGCCTTTCACGCTGGTGAAGTTCCGCACCATGCGGCCCGACACGGCTTCGGTCGCTACACACTTGGCGGATGTATCCGCAATTACGCCGTTTGGACGGTTCTTGCGCCGCACCAAATTAGATGAACTGCCTCAGTTATGGAACGTACTAAAGGGCGAGATGAGCTTGGTCGGACCACGTCCCTGCCTGTTTAACCAAGAGGCCTTGATAACGGAGCGCGCCGAGCGCGGAGTGTTTGATGTTCGCCAGGGCATCACCGGGCTAGCGCAGATCCAAGGCATCGACATGTCCACCCCGCGCCTGTTGGCCGAGACCGATGCGCAGATGATCAAGACTCTGACCTTTGTTAATTACTTCAAGTACATCCTGCTGACTATTCTGGGCAAAGGAGTGGGAGACCGGGTCAAGGGAAGCGGAGCGTAACGCTGATGGAGATTTCGTTATGTTGAGAAAGTCTGTCACAAAATTTGTGGCGCCTGTTCTGGGATTGCCCAGAGGGGCTAAGCGCAGTGTCGTGATCTTGCTGGATATCAGCCTGTGCGTTTTGACTGTATGGCTGGCCTATTACCTTCGCCTCGGGGAATTCATCGGATTCGCGAGGAATGAACAGTGGGGCATGGGGGCCAGTTGGGCAGCGGGGGCATCCGTGGCGCTGGCGTTGCCGCTGTTCATTGTGAGCGGGCTGTACCGCGCCATCTTCCGCTACAGCGGCTGGCCGGCTTTGCTCGCTGTAGCGCGGGCCGTTGGCATTTATGGCCTGCTCTATGCATCCATCTTCACCGCCATTGGCGTGGCCGGGGTGCCCCGCACGGTGGGCATCATCCAGCCGATTCTGTTGCTGTTGTTTGTGGGCGCATCTCGAGCGTTGGCCCGGGTCTGGCTGGGTGACCAGTATCTGAGCATCCTCAAGCGTGCTTCCCGCCCCAAGGTGCTGATATACGGCGCAGGCACCACCGGCCGCCAGTTGGCCGCAGCCATGGCCAACAGCCACGAAATGCAGGTGGCCGGGTTCCTGGACGACGACGACCGCCTGCACGGCCATGTGCTGAACGGTCAGCCCATCTACAAC
>JAURHQ010000371.1 GCA_030833185.1 Gammaproteobacteria bacterium
GCGATCGCAAAAATGCTGCAAGACACCGAGGTGGTGTTCAACGCCGCCAAGGCCGGGGTGCGCGTGATCGATGCGGCCACGCTGCGCGGCGCGCGGCGCCTGCGGGTGGCAGCGGATGCCAACGCCGTGCCGCCCAGCGGCATCGAGGGTGTCGGCGCCAAGGACAACGGCGTCGCTCTGGAGACCGCGGGCGGGGTCGCGCGCGGACTCGGCGCGCTCGCCATTGGCGACGTGAAGTACCGGGTCCACACCGGGCTCCTGTCGCAGATGCATGATGCGTCCAGACCGCTGTATCTCGCCCATGAAGAGGCCTTCGCGCTCGCCCGCAGCATCGTCGGCTAAACGTCCGACGGCCATTATCCTGGCTCGCGCCGGTCGCCAGTTGGCGGCGGCCGCGCGAGCAGCGGGCGCCTGTCCGCTGGTGGCGGATCTGTTCGGCGACAGCGATACCCGCGCGCTCGCCGCGCGATGGCTCGCGGTGGACTGCAACGCGGTCTTCAACTTCAAACCGGCCAGTCTGCGGCAGGCGCTAGGTCGCTTGCAGCGGCTGGCGCCGGCGGCGCCGGTGGTATGGGGCTCGGGCTTCGAGGGCCGGGTGGCGCTGTTGGACCAAGTGCGCGCCGCGGCTGAGGTGCTGGGCACCCCGTCCGGCGCCCTGACGACCATCTGGCAACCCTGGGCGCTGGCCGAGACGCTGCGCGCGGTGGGAATTTCTACGCCCGAAATCAGGCGCCGCCGCGTGCCGCGCACCGGCAACTGGCTGGTCAAACGCGTGGGCGGGGCGGGCGGCGGACACGTACGGCAGGCAGGGCCCGGCGCGGCGCTTGGAGCGCGGGACTATGCGCAGGCCAAGGTCGAGGGGCGCTCGTTGTCGGTGGCCTGGATCGCGGCTGCGAAGCAGGCGCATGTGCTTGGCTTCTGCGAACACCTGTTCTGGACCGATGCCCCGGATTCTTATCGCTATGGCGGCGCGGTGGTTTGTCGCGACCTGCCGCAGGCCCTCGAACAGCGCATCGCCGTCGCGCTGCGAAAACTGGGTGCGGCGCTGGGGCTGCGCGGCCTGATGGGCATCGATTTCATCCTGCAGACGCGGGGCAGATGGCAGGTGGTGGAGTTGAACCCGCGCCCCACGGCCACGTTTGATCTGCTGGCGCCTGCCGCTGAGGTCTGGCGCGCGCATCTGGCCGCTTGCCGGGAACTGCCGGTCGGCAAGCTGCGCCGTCTGGTGCCGGTGGCGGCGCATGCCGTGTGCTATGCGCCGCATGCCCTGCGGGTGCCGCGCGCGCTCGACTGGCCGGACTGGGCGGTGGACCGTCCGCCGGGCGGTAGCCTGATCCCCGCCGGCGCCCCCATCTGTTCGGTGCACGCCGCAGGACGGGACGCCGCTGCCGCACGGCGCGCCCTGCAGCGCCGGCTGACGCGCCTGCGGGCCCGCCTTGGCCTGTTGGATGACGCACGGCTCGCAACCCGGGCCGAACTCGACCGCGCCGACTGAGCACCGGCGGCGGGCCGTTGCGGTATGCTCCGGCACCAGTCATTTGAAGGAGCACACGCATGTCGACCGTTCTCATCACGGGTGCCAATCGCGGCATCGGCCTTGAACTTGTCAAACATTACGCAGCGCGCGGCGACACCGTGCTCGCCTGCTGCCGCAATCCCGCATCGGCCAGCGCGCTGGCCGCTGTCGGCGGCAAGGTCACCGTGCTGCCGGTGGAAGTGACGGATGCCGCTTCAGTTGCCGCGCTGGGCGCGCGGCTGGCCGGTCAGGCCATCGATATCGTGATTAACAACGCCGGCGTGCTGGGGCCGGATTACGGCGACCAAACGCCCTACAAGATGGACTTCGACGGCTGGGCGAACGCCTTCGAGGTCAACACCATGGCGCCGGTGCGCGTGATGCAGGCGCTGCTGCCCAATTTGAAAGCAAGCGCGCGGGGCAAGCTGGTGACCATCACCTCGCAGATGGGCGCGCTGTCGCTCGATATGACGATGGGCTTTGCCTACAGCAGCACCAAGGCCGCGCTCAACAAGTTCATGAAGCTCACCGCGATTGAACTGGTGAAGGACGGCATTGATGTGTGCGTGATTCATCCGGGCTGGGTGAAGACCGACATGGGCGGCGACGCCGCCGACATCACCGCGCAGGAAAGCGCGGCGGGCATCGTGAAGACCATCGACGGCCTTAACGCCGGAAACACCGGCAGCTTCTGGAAATGGAACGGCGAGGTTCACGGCTGGTAAGGCCCAACGCAGCCGCGCGCGTCGCGCGCTGGCTGCAATTCAATTTGCTAACTCGCTAGACTGATTGACCTGAAGCGCGCCACGGCCA
>JAURHQ010000372.1 GCA_030833185.1 Gammaproteobacteria bacterium
AACAGGAATACGTCGCGCACGGCATGGGTACTGCAAGCCCACTCGGTGCCACGCCGCCCGCGTTTGAAGCCGGACAGGGTATAAGATCCGTCGCCCTCCAGCGTGGCCGTGGTGGAAATGTCAGAGGTGTCCTCTTCCGAGATTGTGTTGGCGCCGAACTTGCGATAGACCACGCGGAGCGTGTCGGCGGCGGTGAGGATGGTTTCGTCTGAATCTTGCCGGATGTAGACCTTGCCGATTTCGTAGTAGTACGCGCGGTCCGAGTCGGTGAGCCACTGGGCAAACTGTTTGTCCTCGCCGTTCACCTGGACGCGGACGATCTGCCCGACGGGGTTGGCGAGGGACCACTTGACGGTGGTTCCGTCACCTGTGAAGGATTCGTCCTCGTACCCAATCTGCTCGATGTCCACATTGACTAGCGCGGAGTTGCATTTGTCCTCGCGCGTCGTTCGGACGCGGATATTGCGATAGTTTCCCGTTGCATCTCCGATGGAGAATGGCGCGGTGCTGAACGTGCGCGGCTTGAAAAACAGTTCGCGTTCCGCGTCGATCCACCACACGTAGTTCGATGCGTCCGCCAGCGCGGCGATGGCTTCAGAGACGGACGTGCCAGCGTCGAAAATGACGGTATCAATCACCGCCCCAAGGTCGATGTTGGATGTTCCCAGCGGCTCGGATGTGGCGCCGTCGGTGAGCAACGCGGCGACGATCAGGCCGGCCCGGTTGGTGATGAGAATTTGCTCCAGCGTGCCGGCGTCGGTGAGGTTGACGGCTGCACCGCCCGCCGTCAGCGAGAGTTGCAGCGCTGCGCCGCTGGCCGAAATCACGTAGTATTCGACCGTGGCCGATAGTCCGCCCGGTATCGCGCCGTTGGCGTGGGCTTTGACGCGCACGCGGTTGCCGTTGCTCAGGCTGTGCGCGACGGTGCAGGTCAGCGTGTCGGTGCCGGCGTTCGCCGTGTACTCGAAGTTGCGCTCATAGATCAGCGGGCGGCCGGTGCTGCCGTTGTAGCAGTAGCGCTTGTCGAGGTACTGCTCCCAGCTCACCGCGCGGATGCCGTAATATCGGCCCGTTGGCGCGGCCTCCGTGATGGACCGCTCGTCTACCTCATCGACCGAGCCAGCCCATAGTTTCGTCGCTCCCTCGAATAGTTCGAGGTCTTTGCCGACGACCGGGCGATAGCTGCCGTCTTCGCTGATAACCGTCACGCTTAACCCGGCGCGGGAGCCGAGCGAGTAGGACATATCTAGCGTGCCCTGCTTCGCTGAAACGGTGGTTCCGTCAATTTTTACGATGGGGGTTGGCAAGGGTTAGCCGCGTGGGATGACGCCGTACTGCTTCAGGGTCCGAGTGATTTCTTCGAGCGCGGCTTTCGGATCGCCGCCGTTGAGGTTGATAACGACCGACGCGCCGCCGCCCGCCACCGCACCGCGGCCAAGAAGGTCGTAGATGCCCAGGTTGGTCTTCCACATGTCGTCCAATTTGGCCATCAGGTGACCTTCGCGGAGCCATTCATCGGCGCGGAGGTTGGCTAGGTCATTTGCGGTTTGGAGTGTGTGCTTTGCGATGATGTCGAGTACTTTATTCATCGCCATCATCTGAAAGTTTCCGATCACACCGGAAATTGCCGAGACGACGGAACCGACGGCCCCGACGACGGCGGTCAAGCTACCGCTGGCCGCAGAGGCTGCGCCACCGATACCACTGGAAGCACCACTGGCCGCGCCCGCTACGCTCCCGCCGGCGCTCGACGCTGCGGAGAATACCGAGCCGCCAACGGACGTTGCCCCGCCGAACACCTTGCCCATCAGCCCGCCAACGTCGAAGAGCTTGTCGGTTAGCTTTTTCAGCGCGCCTTCAATGAGCAGCCGCGTAATGCTCTGCGCCGCCTGTTGGGCCACGTTGGCGAACATGTCGCCGAGCTTTCCGCCCTTGAATATGACGTCGGTGATGCCGCGCGAAAGGTCTGTTACGACGGTTGAGACTTGCTGGTAGGCGGCTTTGCCGACCTTGCCCAGCTCCTTCATTTTTTGCTTTTGGGCTTCAAGTTGCTCCCGCGTCATCATGCCAGTCGGCCCGATATTCGGGAAGGCTTTGCCCGCGCCCGGAAAGTCGCTCATCATGCTGACGTTCTCAGGCCCCTGAAATGTTGGCATCTGTGCCTTGGGCAGCTTCGAGAAATCAATGCCGAGTCCGCCCAAGTCGGGGGCGTCGGAGAGTTGGCGGTTTAACCGGAATTGCGCATCGGCCAGTTTGGCAACGCTAATAGCCGCGTCAATGCTGGTTGACCCATACCTCTGGCTTAATTCAGCCGCTTTGCTCAC